>CAYYNP010000460.1:0-5488 GCA_964472545.1 uncultured Planctomycetaceae bacterium
AGACGAAGTGACATCTCGCGGAGCGAGATGACTACTATGACGTTTTCCGACAAAGTAGTTTTGAGCCCGGCACGCCGTTCGAGTTAATCGATACAGTTGTACGCAAACCGAGTTGGGAGGTTGAATTAGATGCCGACAAAAGCCGAAGTCTTCGAGAAGATCCAAGAGGCGCTGGTCGAGGCGTTGGGGGTCGATGACGACGAGGTAACCCCGGAAGCCACGTTGGTGGGCGACTTGGGCGCCGAATCGATCGATTTCCTGGACATCGTCTTCCGTCTCGAAAAGGGCTTCGAGATCAAGATCCCCCGAGGCGAACTCTTCCCCGAGGACGTGCTGACCGACGGGGCCTACGTGCAGGACGGCCGCGTGACCGAGGCCGGACTGGATGAGCTTCGCAAGCGGATGCCGTTCGCCAGTCTCGACGAGTTTGCCAAGAACCCGGTGGTGCAGGACTTCGGCAGTCTGTTGACGGTGGCCGATATGTGCCGCTTTGTGGAAACCAAAGTGGAAGTGACCGACTGATCCGCGTCCGGGCGCCGCACGCGGACGGCGCGGCACGGCCGACGTAGCGAGGTTTGCACGATGCGCTGGTATTGGATCGATCGATTCCTCGAGTTCGAGAGCGGGCGGCGTGCTACGTCGGTCAAGAACGTCTCGCTGGCCGAGGACCACCTGCACGACCACTACACCGACTTCCCCACGCTGCCCAATTCGCTGGTCATTGAGGGCATTGCCCAGACGGGCGGCCTGCTGGTCTGTGAGCACAGCCGGTTCACCGAGCGGGTGGTGCTGGCGAAGGTATCCAAAGCGACGTTCTTCGGCGAGGCGACGCCCGGCGATACGTTAACCTATACGGCCACGGTCGAGTACATCAAGGAGGAAGGCGCCATGGTCAGCGCGACGGCCCACCGCGGCGACGATTTGCACGCGGAAGTGGAACTCGTCTTCGCTCACCTCGCCTACGATCGCCACTATTCCCTTATCGACCCGTAAACGCTGCTGGGTATGATGGGGCTGTTGGGGGCCTACGACGGGGACGGCGCGGCCGACGGCAGCCGGCTGGTTCCGCCGCCGGAACTCCTGCAACCGGCCGGCGAAAACGGCGACGCCCCGTGACACTTTTTGCCCGGGAACGAAACGCCCGGCAGACATGCCATCTGAAGTGACCAAACCATGAGACGACGCGTTGTAGTAACCGGAATCGGCTGGGTCACGCCGTTGGGCTGGGAAGTGGAGACGGTTTGGCAGCGGCTGTTGGCCGGCGAGTCGGGCGTGGGCCGCATCTCGCTGTTCGACGCCGCGAACTTCCCCACCCAGATCTCCGCCGAAGTCCACGGTTGGGACCTTTCGGACGTCGGCCAGGATCCGGATGAGTGGAGGTACCAGGGCCGACACACGCATTTCGCCGTGGGCGCCGCCAGCAAGGCGATCGCCGACTCCGGCGTGCTCGACTCGTCGCTCGACCCGACCCGTTTCGGCATCTACACGGGCACCGGCGAGGGGCAGCAGAACTTCTTGCGGTTTACCAGCATGGTGATCGCCGCGCTGACCGACGAGAAGACGCTCGATCCGGCGTTGTTCACGCGTAAGGGCCTGGAGACCCTCGATCCGATCACCGAGTTGGAACAAGAGCCGAACATGCCGGCGGGTCATCTGGCCGGGCTGTTTGGAGCCGAGGGCCCGAACGTCAATTGCCTGACCGCCTGTGCGGCCAGCAGCCAGGCGATCGGCGAGGCGGTCGAGATCATCCGCCGCGGCGACGCCGACGTGATGCTCTCCGGCGGGGCACACACCATGATCCACCCGTTCGGCGTCACCGGGTTCAACCTGCTGACGGCGTTGAGCACCTCGAACGACGAACCGGAAAAGGCCTCCCGCCCCTTCGATCGCGACCGCAACGGTTTTGTGCTCGGCGAAGGAGGTGCCATGGTCGTACTCGAGCCGCTCGAGCGAGCCCAAGCCCGCGGCGCGAAGATCTACGGCGAGATCTGCGGCTACGGCTCGACCGCCGACGCCTTTCGCATCACCGACACCCACCCCCAGGGCCGCGGGGCCATCAGTTGCATCAAGATGGCCTTGGACGACGCCCGGGCCAACGCCGACGAGGTCGACTACATCAACGCCCACGGCACGAGCACCGCCGTGAACGACCGCGTGGAAACGCTGGCCATCAAGGAAGTCTTCGGGGAGCGGGCCTACCAGATCCCCGTCTCCAGCACCAAGAGCATGCTGGGCCATCTGATTGCCGCGGCGGGTGCCACCGAAGCGATCATCTGCCTGCTCTCACTGCGCGACAACATGGCGCCGCCGACGATGAACTACGACAACCAGGACCCGGATTGCGACCTCGACTACGTCCCCAACGCCGCCCGCGAAGTCCCTTGCAGCACGGTGCTGACCAACAGCTTCGGCTTCGGCGGCCAGAATATCTCGCTGTTGATCCGCCAGTTCGCCGGCTGACGCGTCGTAGCCGAAGTCGCCAGACTTTGGAGCCGTGTGGTAGCCGAAGTCGCCAGACTTTGGAGCATCAGGCGGGCCAAATTCTGGCGAATTCGGCTACGCAGTTCCTCAACGGTGGTACGCCCGTCCCATGCCTACCGACGCGCTCTTGCTGCACGCTAGAAACCTCGCCCGACGGCATCCCGACGGCCGAAGCTGGCTGTTGCACGGTATCTCGCTTCAACTCGCGGCCGGTACACGGCTCGCCGTGGCTGGGCCGTCGGGGGCGGGCAAGACGCTCTTGCTGCGGGCGGTGGCCAGGTTGGATACGCTCGACGAGGGGGAGGTTCTCTTTGACGGACAGCCGGTGCGGCGCGACGCCGTCCCCGGCTTCCGCAGCCGTGTGATCTACCTGCACCAGCGGCCCGCACTGCTGGCCGAAAACGTCGAGGCCGCATTGCGGCGGCCGTTTGCCCTGCGCGTTCATCGCGGCAAGAAGTACGACCGAGAACGCGCCGTGGAGTTGCTGGAAGAACTCGGCCGCGACGAGACGTTTCTGAACAAACGGGCCGCCGATCTTTCCGGCGGGGAAGGCCAGATCGCGGCCCTGGTGCGGGCGCTGATCCTGGACCCGGCCGTGTTGCTCCTGGACGAGCCGACCGCGTCGCTCGATCCGGCGACCGCGACGGCCGTCGAGGAACTCGTGTTGCGCTGGATCGGCGAGCAACCCGACGGCCGGGCTTTCGTTTGGGTGGCCCACGCGCCCGGGCAGACCGGCCGCGTGGCGGAGCGCACGTTGTCGATCGCCGGCGGACGCATGAAGGAGCCCTAATGCACGCCGAGTACCTGGAGCTTTCCGTGCCCGGCCTGGCGGTGGCCGCCGGGCTGATCTTGATCTGCGGGGCCATCTCGTTGGCCTTGCAGTTGGGGCTCGAACGCCGGCTGCTGCTGGCCGCTACGCGGACCATCGTGCAGCTCCTGCTGATCGGCCTGGTGCTGGCGTGGATCTTCGCGCCCGGCCGGCCATGGTTCGTCGTGATCGGCCTGATGAGCGTGATGACACTGATCGCCGGACTGGCCGCCGTGCAGCGGACCGGACGCCGATACCGCGGCATCCGGCTCGATAGCATCATCTCGATCTGGGCCAGCTCGTGGCTGATTGCGGCGGTGGCGCTGTTCGGCGTCGTGCAGGTGCAGCAGGGCGGCCGAGCGTGGCTCCAGCCGCAGTACGCCATCCCGCTGCTGGGCATGATCCTCGGCAATACGCTTAATGGCATCTCGATCGGCCTGGACCGCCTCGGCGAAGAGCTGTCTACCAAGCGGGCCGACGTCGAGACGCTGTTGGCCCTGGGAGCCACCCGCTGGGAGGCCGCGCGGACGCCGATTCAGCAAGCCGTCCGCACTGGGATGATCCCGATCATCAACTCGATGATGGTCGTGGGACTGGTCAGTCTGCCGGGTATGATGACCGGGCAATTGCTCTCCGGCGCCAAACCGATGGACGCCGTGATGTACCAGATCGCCATCATGTTCCTCATCGCCGCCGGCACCTCGCTCGGCACGGTCGGTGTCGTCCTGCTAGGATACCGCCGGCTATTCTCCGCCGATCACGCCTTCCTGCCCGGGCGGCTGAGCAAGCGGAGGTGAGACGTGCGGCAACGTCGTCGAAACTAGCCACCCAAAAAACGGCCGGCCAGGCGAGTTGTCCAGACGAGCGTCCAGACGAGTTGTCCAGACTAGCCGGGGGCTGAAGCCCCCGGAAGGTTCGCTGCCGTGGATGGTCTCGTACACAGACGGCTTGCGTTCGTCCGGGGGCTTCCGCCCACGGCTGTTTTCGACCGCGAAGGCCGCGCCGGCAACGGCTTCTAACACGTTCGAGGGCAGTCACTTATGGCGAGCATATTTCGCTCTGCCGCCACTTGCGCAGATTCGCTACACTACGCCCCCATTTCTCGTTTCCCGCGGACCTTCTGAGTGGCGTCGGGCGGATGTTGCGTTGGCGTAATGTGTTCGTGATGATTGCCGCGAGTTGGCTGCTTGTCGGCCGGCCGTTGCCGGTGGCCAACGCGCAGATTCGTGCAATGCCGATCACCGTGGCCGGGTTGGATTCCGAGCCGGTGGCCGACGGCTTCGAGAGCGTCGAGATCATCGACGTCGAGTTTGACGCCTTCGGCCCGCCCGATGTCGCGTTCCACGCGGTGGACCTGCGCACGTGGCAGATCTTGCCCGACGGCCTGCTCTACGCCACCCACCTGGCCGCCCCGAAGGAACCGCGGTTCGCGGTCACCTGGGTGTACGACAAAGACCAGGGCTGGCTGTTCGACGCGGCACTCGGTGCCCGGGTGGGGCTGATTCGCTTCGGCACGGATGACACCCTTCAGCCCGAGGGCTGGCAGTTCGACGTCGAAGGGGCCGCCTTCCCACGGATCAGCCTGCGGCGCGACCGCGATCTGGTGGCCACCGACTACCGGTTCGGCTTCCCGTTGACGTTCCGCCGTGGGGCGTGGGAAGGCAAGTTCGCCTACTACCACCTCAGCTCGCACCTGGCCGACGAGTACATGCTGACTTTCCCCGGCACGCCGCGGATCAACTACGTCCGCGACGTCTTCGTGCTGGGCGCGGCGTTTCGTCCGATGCCTTGCTTGCGGCTCTACGCCGAGGCCGGTTGGGCCTTCAAAGTCGACGGCGGCAGCCAGCCTTGGGAGTTGCAATTCGGCGCCGATCTCAGCCCCACGCACCCCAACGGGCCGATGCCGTCACCCTTCATGGCCGTCGGTTGTCATCTCCGCGAGGAGGTCGACTTCGGTGGATCGCTCACCGTCCAAGCCGGCTGGCAATGGCGCAGCCGCTCCGACCACTTGCTGCGGATGGGCCTGCACTACTTCAACGGCAAGTCCGACCGCTACCAGTTCCTCACCGAGCACGAGCAGCATCTGGGATTGGGTGTGTGGTACGACTATTAGGGACTAGGGGCGAGTGGTTAGGGATTAGGGGGCGTAAGCATTCGCCCAACCCGTTCGTAGTGCCCCGATTCATCGGGGCCGTGCAG
>CAYYNP010000461.1:0-4410 GCA_964472545.1 uncultured Planctomycetaceae bacterium
CGAGCCGGGAACTTCGTCGGCAGGTTCCGTGTTGATTATGGCTCGGAGCCAGTCCTCGTTTTCCACTCCCGCGAATCGACTTTGCAGTTCTCCTGCTCAGCAGGTGGACCGGTGCGCCCGGCAAGGCTAAACTTGCACCAGGGGACTACAGAACGGGACCGTAACGATGCTCTCACGCTGCCGCTGGCTACTCATTTCGCTGTTAGTGGGTCCGGCAGGGTCCGCCCTGGCCGACGTCGATCTGGTCACCGTTCCCCGCCGGGAAGCCACCCAGCTTACGATCTACAACTCCGAAGACATCACGATGGTCCGCGAGCACCGGCTGCTGACCGTCAAGCCGGGCGTCAACCGCCTCCAGTTCACCTGGGCGAACACGCTGATCGACCCGACCAGCATCGACTTTCGGATTCTCGACCACCAGGGCAAAGTGGACCTGATCGACACGACGTTTCCCAGTGGCCGCAACGACGCCCTGCAATGGAACATCCAAAGCGAAACGGCCGGAAAGCTCCCGGTCGAAATCCGCTACTTTACCAGCGGGATCACCTGGAAAGCCGATTACGTGGGCATCGCCAACCAGGATGAAACCGAGTTGCGCGTGACCGGATATATCTGCGTGCTGAACAACTCCGGCGAATTGTACGACAACGCCCAGACACGCTTGGTGGTGGGGACGATCAATCTGGTGGAGAAGATCGCCAATCTGGCCCGGCGGCCGCCGCCCGGCGAGGGCGACGAGCCCGATTCGGCGGAGTTGCATTGGCAATCCCTCTCGACGGACGATCGGAAGAAAGTGCATGCCGAGTTCCTCGAAGGACTCGACGTGTTGATTATTGCGGGCCACCCGAGCGACGTCGAAGCCGTCATGCAAATCGTCAAGCAGGGCCTCTCCGAGTACTTCCTGTTTACGATCGACGGCCGCGAGGACATCAGGGACAAGGAGCCCAAGCGATTGGTCTCGATGCAAGTCGCCGAGGTGCCGCTGGAGTGCATCTACAAGCTGACCGACCGCGACGCGGCAGAGCAGTTCACGAAGTACTATCGCTTCGAGAACAAGAAGCTGCTGGACGACGACGGAAACGAGCGGGACCTGCCCGGCATGGAGAACTTGGGCGTATCGCCGCTGCCGAACGGCACGGTGCGGCTGTTTTCGGAGTACGCCAACAAGGACCTCGCCTACGTCGGCGGCACGACGACCAAGTACGTGCCGGTCGGTGATCGCCTAGAAGTCAACGTCGGCCGCGATCCGGACATCACTATCGTCCGGAGGCTCAAGGACCAGCAGATCGCCAGCGTCGTCGCCCGGCAGTACAAACGGCGGTTGGACAATACGTACGTGCTGTACTACGACCTAATCGACTACGACGAGACGTTCGTCTACGAGGCGGAGATCGTCTCCGGCAAGCCGGTACCGGCGAAGATCGAGTTGGAGCGGCGCTTCGCCGCCGACGTGGTGTTGTGGGGCAGCGAAGGCAGACCCGCGAATTGGGACTCCGACGAGCCCGGCGCCTACGTCGATCTTCACGAGATCGATGGCCGGGTCGAACGCGTAGATCAGAACCACGTGAAGTACTTTCTGGATCTCACGCCCGGCGAGAAACGGTTCGTCAGGTACAGCGTCACGTACAAACGGCGCAAGGTCGGGCCCGAGCTAAACATCGAGAAGCGGCGGGAGCCACTGTAGCGGCAAGATATGATGCCACTGGCAGCCGCTCCCTTATCGTGTCACCAGCGTTGCATTGACCGGGCGCCCTGATCTCGGCCCCGGTTGGGGGTGGTCGTTTACTCGCTCCAAATTGCCCTCGGCGACCGTTTCTCGGCACCATCGAGTTCCTCCGAAGATGAAGGGCGTGGCGGCGTCTACTTCCCCGCCAGCGGCAGCGGCCGAAAACCCTCGTCGTCTTTCCACTTCAGGTTCTTCTTGCCCCGGTGGGTGCCGTAGTAGGGGGCGTTCGCATCGATCCAGGTGACGATCTTGACGAACTCCGCCGGGGTCAGATTCGCCTTGCACGGAGCTTTGCGAATCCGCTCGACCATCTTACTCCTATGCGAACCGAACGTTAGTGGCATCTCGGCCGGAACGTTGGCCTCGCCGTAACAGCCGTGGAGGAAGCTGACCAGGTCCTTGTCGAGAAGGTTCTCGTACGAGCGGCAATAGAGCGTGGTCAACTCGCCCGAGAGGTCCAATTCCCCCCGAGGCTGCTCGCCGCCGTGGCAGCCAACGCAACGTCGCTGCAGGATCGGCTGAACGTCGCGAGGATAGTGGACCATGTAGGGTCCGGTCTCGCCTGGCTGCGGCGAGGGGACCGCCGGATTCTGGCGCAATGCGAGCGGATAGCCGTGCGCCGATCTGGGGGTCTCTCGTCGTTGCTCATGGCACCCGACGCACGATCGCTGCTCGCCCGGCATCATGTTCACGAACGTCCGCATCCGCTGAAGTTCCATGTAGTTCTCATCAAGGGCCTGGAAGTAGAGGTTCTTGCGAGCCGGCACGATGAAGTGGGCCGATCCGTCCTCATACACCGGCACAATGCCGTGGACCTTCTTCAGATGCACGTCGCCCCCGTGACTGACCGTCGACGCCTGCAAATCCGAGGCGTCGCCTTGCTGCCGTCCCCGCCAGGCCGCTTCCCACGGCAGAGCCAGAGCCTCCATCACCCTCAAATACTTGACCCGCCCGCGCTCGATGCCGGTCATTCCCCGGTAGACGTCCTGCATCGACAAGGTGGCCGGCCCCTGTTCTTGCTCCCCGTGCGCTTCAACGACGCTTTCGCTCCCGCTGCCCTTGTTATTCATGCGGGCAACTGCGGGGATCTCCGTGGGCTTGTGCCGGGGCCGAAGCGGCATCGGCTGGAAGCACGAGGTGTCCGGGTCCCGATAAAGCTCTGCGCGGTTGCCCCACGCGTCGAGCACGTAGAGGCCGTAGCCCTTTGGCTCGGTCGGCTGCTCGTGGGGATTGTGAGCGACGACGAAGAGCTTCTCCGAAAACGCGTAGGGTTCCTTGTAGTAGCCGAACTTCTGTGACGTCCGGTGAAGAAACATACCCGGCAAAGCAATCTCGCGTGTGACGTTGGTCATCGACTTCGCGGTGCGCCGGGTTTTGCGCGTATCGACCAGCACGACCGGGCCGACGGACATGCCGCAATGGGCCGCCGCGATGGTCACGATCTTCTGGCTGCCGGGGATACTGCGGGCGTCGACCATCCCGGCCGGCAGCACGACGTTGTTCTTGTACACGTGTGCGGAGCCGCTGCCGTCGGGACGCATCGACCAAAGGCTCTGCACGTTGCCGAAACCTTTGTCGACGTACTCCCACCGCATGTAGACGACGCGGCCGTCGTCCATCACACACGGGTCGATTTCGCTAATCGGGCCCTCCGAAACGCTGTGCAGATTCCCGCCGTCGCCGTCCATCACGTGCAGCGTGGCGACACTGGTGCCGAGGCAGAAGACCACGCGCTGGGTGCGGGTCGATGCAAACATGATCTGGCCGTTGGGCAGATAGCAGGGGTCGATATCGTCGTAACCGCCGGCCAGCCGTCCGCCCTTGTAGCACTCGACCAGTCTCGGTTCTTCGGAGGAGGCGAAAGTGAGTTGCCGCAGGCTTCTTCCGTCGACGCCGATCTCGTAAATGCGGTAGTTGGCCTCGGGGTCTTTCTTGTAGGCAAACACGATTCGCTTCGCGTCGAACGAGAGATCGAACCGGCCAAACACGCCGCCGGACAGTTGCGGGGCAATTTCGGTCACCTTCCCACCGGGCGCCACCGGCGAAAGAACACACAGATTGCCGCCCATCGTCTGTCCCGCATAGTGGTCCTCATAGATGTGCCCTGGCGGGTTGGTCATCCGCTTGACGAACAACAGCTTGTCGAACTTCAACAGGGGATGGGCCGCCATGGCCTCGCGCCGCAGCGCCGCCAGCGCATCTTCTGCCTTGTGGATCTGCTCCGGCGAGCCGTTCTCGGCCCCGCGCCGCCGATTCTCCAATTCGGCCAGGCGCTTCAGATACTGGGGCCCTTCGGGATACCCCGAGCCGAACTCGGCAATCACGTCCTCAATGGCCAGGCCCAATGTCGCGACGTTCACGCTGCCCGGCGGCAGAAAGAACGAGCGATAGACGGGCGGAATCCTATCGAGTTTCATCTTGGGATCGGGCTCGCCAAAGGCCAGGTTGTAGCGATTCCTGCCGATGTAGCGAGGTGTCCCGTAGACGTTCGCTATCAACGTGGGGCCGGCCGGTTTCCAATCGCCCGGAAAGGTCACCGATGAATCCAGACGCAAAGCCGCCACGCGCGGCGGCCCACCCGCAGAAGTGAGTTTCAACGTGTGCTTGCCCTCGGAGATTGGCAGTTTGCAGGCCTCTTCCCACTGCAACCCGTGAAAGTTCCTCGCCAGTCGGGGTTGCCGGTT
>CAYYNP010000461.1:4431-5470 GCA_964472545.1 uncultured Planctomycetaceae bacterium
AAGCGATCCGGATACGGCGCCGGGTAGCCCGTTGCGCCGCGGCAACAGCTAGCCGCCTTTCGATTATCCAGCCAGAGCTCGACCGGCCGCGACTCGGCCGATGCGTAGCAGATCGACAGCGTATAGGTCGCGTCGACCGGAAGCTCGACGTCGTACTCGACCTCCCACGGCGACTTGTCCCCGCCGGTGACGATCAGATTCGGATGCCTGTCTCGGTAGTCGGCATAAACGTCGGGGTTCTCTACGACCCGGCCGTTGCCGCGATCGAAGGACCATGCGGGAATCTCCAGCCGCGTGGGCTCGCCCGACGCCGGGCTTCCTTCGCTGAACACCGCAATGCACGTCAATGCGAGCGACACACACGCCATGGGGCGACATCGACACGATTCGCGTTTCATTCCAAGTCCTTCTTGAAAAAGGCAATGTTCCTTGCCCTCGACGACCCTTCTTCGGGCAATGCCTATTGTAGTGAATTCGGACGTTGAACAAACTGCCATTTCCCATTTGGTTTCAGCCTGGAACATTGCCAAGTTTCGATTGTTGGCGATGCCTTCTTCTTGGCCATTCCGGTTCCCCCTGTCCTTCTGCGGCCTTCTTTGCCCCTGGGATGTGCTCTTCCGACCGTAGTCTATCCCAAGGCATCGCAAGAGAGAATACGAGCACTACCCGCAAACGCGATGCCCCGCCCATAGCTTCCCTGTCCATAGCTTCCCTGTCCATAGCTTCCCTGTCCATAGCTTCCCTGTCCGGGGCGGCCAAGACTTATCGAAGTGGAGAAGTCGCAGCCGCTATGTCGTCCCCAGATACCTTCGGAATTTGGGGCACGCGGCCGGTCGTTTCGGCCCGAGTCGCCGCGGAGAGGAGATTCCCGCAAAACGATGGGGACTATGGCACAGGTAGCCCCGCTTGTAGCCGATCGGCAGAATGGGTCACTTACCCGAGAGAAGGCGCCGTTTCTGGAGAGCCTCAGGCGTATTCCTGAAACGTAAGCGTCCGTCAGATCCATGCTTGACGGCCCGAGTATCCTGGAGGTTTTGCG
>CAYYNP010000462.1:0-5419 GCA_964472545.1 uncultured Planctomycetaceae bacterium
TTCGTCGGCGCCAGACGCCCCGGCGCCCTGCGTGTTCCGCCGGACGCTTACATTGTAGTAGCTCAACGACCAGTGGTCCAAGGGATCAATCGCGCCGACGGTGCGGCCGTCGGTGTCGTAGACCGTAGTGCTGCGTTCGTTCTCCGCGTTGAGCACGCTCGTCTGTTGCCCGGCGGCATCGTAGCCGAACGTGGTGCGGTGATTCAGCGGATTGACGCTTGCCTCGACGCGTCCCGCGGCGTCGTAGACCGTGGTGCTGCGTTCGTTCTCGGCGTTGACCACGGCGGTCTGCCGGCCGAGTGCGTCGTAGACGTTGGTCGTCAAGTTGCCCAGCGGGTCCTCGGTCGTCTCCAGGTTGCCGGTCAGGTCGTAGCCGAGCGTCGTGCGGGCGCCCAACGCGTCGACCTGGGCCTCCGGCCGATTGAGCGAATCGTAGACGGTCGTCGACACCTTGCCCAGCGCGTTGGTCACCGTCTGCCGGTTGCCCGCGCCGTCGTGCCCGAACGTGGTGCGATAGCCCAGCGGATCGACCGAGGCGATCATCCGGCTCGCCGCGTCGTAGACGCTGGTCGCCGTCTTGCCCAGCGGGTTGGTTACTTTCGTTTGGTTGCTGCGCGTGTCGTAACCGTACGTGGTCCGCTCGCCCAGGGGGTTGACCGTCGCCTCCAAGCGGCGACGCTCGTCGTACACGCTGGTGGTGACCGCGCCGAGCGGGTTTTGCACCGTGCTCGGCAGCCCGCCGGAGTCGTACGTGTAGCTGGTCCGCGCGCCCAGCGGATTGACCCGGGTGGTCACCCGGTTCATGTCGTCGCGGAGCATGGTGGTCGCGTTGCCCAGCGGGTCTTCGATTCGTTGCACCTGGCTGTGGTCGTTGTAGCTGTAGGTGGTCCGATAGCCCGGCGGATTGGCCGTCGCACTGTGGCGGCCGACCGCATCGTAGACGTAGCTGGTCGTCTGGCCCAGCGGATTCGTGAGCGTAGTGATCTGACCGCTGGCGTTGTAGCCGTAGGTGGTTCGGAAGCCCCTGATCGATGAGGAGACCGGATATCCGGTTACTATTACCGCCGGCTTTGTGGTTTCCCGGAACCACGTGCTTCTTGTCGACGCGTACGATTCTGCCATGAGGGAGCGCTTCCAAGAGCGATAAGCGGCACAAGCAACGAACAACCTCACCAATCGAAGCCGCGTTTCATATCGCTACGGCATACGAATCGACGACACGCAATCGTCGAAAGTCTCTTCTAAGGCCTCGGCACGATCGGGGGCGCTGCCACACATGACGGCGTAGGATCGGGAGTCGCGGACCGTCATGTAGATCGTAATCCGCAGTTCGTTTCCATCGACGACCTGCCGAAAGTCGAGCCACGACCACGGCACGCCGCTGATCGCCTTGCGGCCGCTGCCGTGTTCCCGGAAGCCGGGCGTGTTTTGGCGGAAGTCTTCCAACTCGGCGGCCAAGAAGGCCTTCGGATCGGACCGCGGTGGGATGACGCCCGTGTTAATTGCGATGCGCTCGCGCAATCCGTCCTGGTGAGATTCGATCGGCGCGAGTGCCACGACCGCGCCGCCCTCTTCCGGATAGGGGATCACTTCCCAGCCTTCCGGAAACTGCACGGCGAATAGGGCCCGTTGGTCAACGTACCAGTCGTCGCCCCTTGGTATCCAGTCGCCGGATGCTGCGGCGTCTTCTCGTGGATTCAGAAACGCGTCGGCGACAACGTAGACGACGAGCCCGTTGAGCAGCACGCCGACAATCGCCGGGCCTAGCACTCCCCGCGGTCCTTTCGTGAAGGCGCCGATAATGGCCCATGCCGCGAAGGCCAACCCTGCGAGGATCATCGCCAACGCAATGGCGGCGACGGCCAGGGCGGTGGTGCGGTCGTCTATTCTCCGGCCTACGGCGCAGTTCATAAACCCGGCGGCCAGCGGCGCGATCCAACTCGCCTTGGCTGCCTGCACGTGCCAAGGCACGGCGGACGTCGATTCTACTCTCGAGCGCGTCATGGGCGGTCGAATCTCCCCGGGTCCTCACACGCAACGGGCGGCCGCGGCCAGGATTATCGGCCGCCGTGGTGGCAACGTCAATCTGCCGACGCGCGGCCTGGTTGCCGAACAGGGCATTTTCGAGCGCAATTACTTGAAAACCCGTTTCTGTCAACCCAACGACGATCTGACTTGCGCCAATCAGAAACCACGCGGTCAGTCCGCAAAGTTCTGCGAACAAACAACTTCCATCGTCGCGTCGTCGTCGACTATCTACGTAAGCCTTTTGACGAGTGACGCGTCAACAACAGGATTCCAGAGATCGACGCAAAGCATTGTCGACAAAGGAGTTACATGCAGGAGAGGCCAGTTGATGCACACCAGCGCTTAAGAGGGGATATTACCTGCCCTTGAGTCGCGTGTCGTAACCTCAACTCATAAAGCAACTTACAGACGGCGCGTTCTGCTCTCGAAATGGGCCTCTGGTCGAAACCGGGGCACCTATCCACGACGCTTGGCGCCCGCCGCCTGCGGCGGTACGCTCCGAACAGATTCGGCGAAGGGCGTTCGACGCCCGCGCCGGGGCAGATGAGCATCGAACCACCGGGAGTCTGCCGTTATGTCCACTCTTACCGCCCGCGAACGGGTCTTTGCCGCGATCGATCACCGCCAACTCGATCGCGTGCCGCTGATGTATCGTGGGCTGCCGGAGACCGACGCCAAGCTCTGCGAACATTTCGGGCTGGGGCCGGTCGACGCGTGTTGGGTCGAACTGATCGAGCGGCTCGGGGCCGATCTCTTTTCCGGCGGGTCGTCGATGGGGCGCTTCGTGCGGATCTCGCCGGCCTACACCGGGCCGATGGACGGCTCGCGGAGCCTGTTCCATCTGGAACACGTGTGGGGCCTGTTTCCGCGGGAGATCTCCACGGCAACGCACACCTACGTCGATTGGGTCGACCATCCGATGGCCGAGTTCACGTCGGTGGCCGAGGTCGAGGCCTATCCGTCGCCGCGGATCGACGACTTCGATTTCTCCGTGATGAAGGTCGACTCCACGCTCACCCGCCGGGCCCTATCCTGCACGGGGCGGCTGAACCACGTCTTCATGCTGGCCGCACGGCTGCGGGGGATGGACCGACTGTTGATGGACATGGCGGCCGAGCCGATCATGGCCGAGGCGATCATCGACAAGGTGGGGCAGATCGCCGTAGAGTTCAACCGCCGCTCGCTCGAACAGATCGGGGCCGACTTGGATCATTACGTCCACTGGGACGACATCGCCACGCAACGCGGCCTGATGATGAGCCCGGCCCAGTGGGACCGCTACCTGCGGAAGTGGTCCGAGAGGCTCTACTCCGACGCCAAGTCGCACGGGCTGAGGGTGCTTTACCATTGCTGCGGGAGTTTCCATCCGATCATCCCCGCGCTGATCGACATCGGCGTCGACGTGCTCGACCCCGTGCAGACGTCGGCCCGGGAGATGGACCTGGTCACGCTCAAACGCCGCTACGGCGACAACGTCTGTTGGCACGGCGGGATCGACGTGCAGCAGCTTCTGCCGCACGGCACGGTGGCCGACGTGCGCGCCGCGGTCAGCGAGGCGAAAGAGATCTTCGGCATCGGCGGCGGGATCGTGCTCGGCCCCTCGCACGAAATCACCCCCGACACGCCGATCGAGAACATTTTGGCGATTTATGAATCCTGATCGGGTGGCTCCGGCGTGGGTGTCTCGCCGCCGCCACTAACCTCAGGCTTCACCGGCTCGGGCTCCTCGGCCACGGTGATCCAGACGGGGGCCGACCGAATCACGTCTCCATCGGCCTGGGTGACTTTGACGAAGTAGTAGTGCCCGCCGGGCTTCGGCTTGCACGTCACTTCCCAACGGTAGGCGTTGGCCTTGGGCTCGACGGTCTGGACCACGGCGCCGTCCTCGAACAGTTCGATCTTGGCGGTCGGATCGTCGTTCTTGAAGAGCAATTCGCCGGTCGAAGCCATAATGCCGCGAATCTCTTCTCTCACGGTCGCCACAATCTCGACCGTCTCAGCCGGCTCGGCGATGATGTCGCCCATCGTGGCCCCGTTGACCGTGAAGAACAGTTCGCAGCTACGGTCAAGCGTGGAGAAGACGTGGCGGTTCTTCAGCGCATGCCACACGGTCCGCTGCGAGAGGCCCGGGGCGATGATCCCGGTCCAGCAGTGGTTGTTGCCCCAATTCGGGTCGTGCGTATCGTCGGAGCCGTCCGGGGCGATGTGCCAGCCGGCCGCCAGCGCCCGCAAGAACGCCTTCTCCTCGTCCGGATGGCGGACCTCCATCAGTTGCATCGCCCGATCGCCGATTTCCGAATAGGCCAGCCCGTCGAAGACCTTGGTGCCGTCGCCGGGATGATTGAACTTGGCCACCACGCCGGCGTCGGCGATGGCCTGATAGAAACCGGCCGTGTCGTTGGGCCAATGCCTGGTCTTCGGGTCGAAGATGTTGATGTGTCCCTGCTTCTTGGTCCATTCCAGCCCGAGGATCACGATAAACTCGCCGTCGCGGTTCGCCTTCTGTGCCACTTCGCGGGTGTCGGCCCATTCGGCGTCGTCGATCTGTTCGAGGTGGTCGGTCAACGAGAAGACATCGAGCTCGGAAACGTCCCGGGCGTATTCGTGGGCCACGACCGGCAGCAACGTGCCGTCGGAATATCGGGTGTGGCTGTGCAGGTCCGCAAAGAAGCATCGCATGGGATTCTCCACGCGCACGCTCACCGCGGTACCGACGCGCTTGTTGCCGGTCACGATCATCAGATTGTGGCCGCCGTTGGGCACCAGCGTGGTGTCTAGACGGCATTGCCAGACGTCGGTGTCTTCGATGCGGTTCATCTTCACCCAGGGCGGCCCACCCAAGCCGGCGTAGACGTGCGTCTGGAGATCTCCCGAGAGCTTTGGCGTGCTCTTCAAACAGACGGCGATCGGACCGCTGAGCGTTTGACCGGCGGCCGGGTGGAGGATTTCGACGGTCGTTTGCTTCGGCGGGGCCTGGGCGCCGGCCGGTGTGGTTGTGAAACAAACGACGGACGTCGCCAGTAGCAAGACGGCGAGGTATTGGAGTTTCATCGCGTAAGGCTCCTCTGGGTGACCACAGGTGACGGAAAGGTCGAGTTGCGATGATTGTAGCTCAGTCGGCAGCGCGAGGCAAATCGGGGGCATCGGACGGCCAAACGTCGCCGAATGCCTAACGCGGAAGACGCCACACGAGCCGGTTGCCGCCATGGCGCGACGCATGCCTGGACGGCGCCGTCAGAGGCGACACACGTCATGCTTGCAGACGCCCTGCGAGTGTCCTAGACTGCACTCTCGGAAGGCTCGCGGATAGTAGTCGTCTCGCTCCGCGAGACGCGGTGACATCTCGCGGAGCGAGATGTCTACAATGGCGTCTTACGACAAAGCCTAGACT
>CAYYNP010000463.1:0-5403 GCA_964472545.1 uncultured Planctomycetaceae bacterium
CGTATCAGGAAATCCCAAACATGCGAACCGATGGTCAGACCCGCGTCGTCGGCCATCTCGTAGTCCGTCTTGCCGAACGTGGCGCTGACGGTCTCGGCCGGCTGCCCTTCCCGGCGATACTCCACCGGGCTGGCGGCATGCGTGGTTCGCATTTGCTCGAGCCATTCGGCACCTCGTCGCAACAGGTCGGTCACGGGCGTTTCCCTATTGGCTCATCCGAACACGGACCGTCGCATCGTCGTCGGCCGCCGCTGCAACGGTCTTGCCGATCAGCTTGTTGGCGCCCGCTTCGCTGTCCTCCTTGGCCTCGGTGTCGGCCACGTCCCAATACACGTTGGCGCCAGCCGTGATGGCGGTTCCGACGCCCGTTGCCTTGGGGAAGTCGACCACGCCGCTAACCGCGAGCGCACCGAGTACGTTGGCCGCGATGGGCTGTTTGGCCACACCGACCAACTCGCCTTGCACGACCACTTCTCCGGCCGCCACCGCGGCGCCCGGCGTGTAGTCGATCTGGTTTCCCTCTTGAACAAAGACTGCCGTTGGCATTGGATTACTCCTCGAATGTCAGAGACTTATGGTTCGTCTGGTCTACGCCTCGCCCTTGGACTTCACGCCGCCGCGATGATCCTGCAACGCCACGCCGAAGTCGTGGTAGCCACGCATCTGGACACCGAGCACCGAAAAGTCGGCGTCGGCCGTCTCGATCGTGGGCGACTCTTGGCCGTTAAGGAACGCAACCTCGACCACCGGCAGGTCGTTCGGATCGGCCAGCAGATACCAGGCCTTCGACGAGTTGCCCGTGTAGACTGAGTTGGACAGGTAGCGGCTGACCTCGACGCGGAACTTACCCTGGTGCGGGTTGGCCACCGGGTACTTGGTGCTTGAGGTCGTGTCCCGCAACTCCATTGACTTGTAGAGCTGCGAGCCGATGGCCGACAACGCCGTGGGCACCAGCATGAGTGACGGCATGATACCGATCGGCTTGCCGTCCGGATCGACTTGGTCCATGAAAGCGACTTCCGCTCCGGTGAGCCCATCGATGGACAACGCCGTGGTGGCGCCGGTGAGGTAGTTGTTGTTTCCGGCTGTGAAGAACGCGCTGTTGTTCATGAACGTGGTCCAGAACACATCGTTGATCTTCAGACCGCTGCCTCGACCGAGCTTGCGGGGCACCGTGGTGATGGCGCCCAGGTCGTCGTTGATGATGTCCCGACGGTCAATTGAGAGCACCAAACCGTACGTGTCGGCTTTGTTGGTGAAAGACTCTTCGCCCAGCGTCCCGTGCTTGAGTTCGCCGCCCGGCGCGACCTGCTCGTACTGGTCCTTGCCCACGAGCCGGTAGCTGGTGACCGTTTTGAAGTCGGAGACGTTCCGCGTGGCGCAGATGTTTCGCCAGGTCCGCTCGACGGAGAAGAACCCGTCCAGCAGAAACTTATTGGCCACGTTGGAGAGGATCCCACCGATGTCGATCGTCGAGAACCCGGCCTCCAATTCCGGCCGGAAGGCGAATCGCAGCACACTGCGGCTGTCGCGGAAGTTGCGACCCGTGTAGCCGTTGGCCCAGGCCGCCTCCAGCAAGAGTTCCTGCAGGCCGATCCCGCCGCGGAAGCGCCGACTGGCTGCGTCGAGCGTCTGGTCGTCGAACTGCTTCTCGATATCCTGCAGCTTGGCCGTCAAGAGGCACGCGGCTTCGAGCGTGGTCGCACCTACGTTGTTGTCACGGAAGTGGGCAGCCGGGGCCTTGGGCCGGCCGGCCCGCAAGACGGCCAGTGCGACCTTGTCCATTTCCCAGCCCTCGCGGATGGCCTGCGATTCGATCTCGCCAAACTGGCCGCCGCAGAGTTCCCGGATCTTGGCGATCCGATCGGTTTCAGCCGCCGCCTCGGCGCGGATGTCCGCTGCGGTGGGGCCCGCCGGTTCGGCTACCGCAGTTGCCGCAGCCATCTGTTCCGAAGTGCCGTTGGTCGCTTCGGCCGTCACGGCATCATTGCGCTGCGGGTCTGCGGCCGTTTGCGTATCGGTGTTGTTGGTTTCACCCATTGGGGATTGCTCCTTCTCAAACTGTGAAGCCGAGGCTGCCACACGGGCACTTGTCTGGCCGTCGGCGCCTAAATCCACGAAACTGATCTCGCCCAGCATGGCGCGGCGAACGACGTTCACTGGCCCGATGAACTCGCGACCGTTGACGGTCGCCTTCTGCTTGTCCTTGACGAACTCGAACTCTTCGACCGCCGCACCGATGGATGCCTGCCACGGAAAGCCGTTGCGGGCCGAAACGACGATCTCTTTGGCGGCCACCGTGTCGCGGGATACCAAGCCGGTCGCCAGCAGACTCCCGTCCTCCACGCAGATCGCGTCGGTGTGCCCGACGCCGCTGGCCATGTCGTGCCCGAAACGGATCGGCCGGCTCTGCGACGGAATCGAGAGGCCAGCCAGGTCAACGACTACGGGAAATCGCCAGCCAGCGATCCGCATCGGGCCACCGGTATAGGCGACCATCGAGAATCGAGGCAGCTTGGGCATTCCGTCGCCCTCGCCTGCCTCGGCCGCTTCGACGGTGATCGCACCCGGTTCGCAGACGAAGTTCAGGTATCCATCACCTTGGACGTCCGCCTGTTGCTCACGTGTCGTGGGCGACCGCTGCGAGTTGTCGCTTTCAGGCAGTTGCTGTGGCATGTTCCTCGTCCTCCTCTTTGTCTGTCTCGTCCTCGTCCGAAGGGGCCGGCAGCGACTGGGCAAGCGGCAGCCCCAGTTCACGCATTCGCGTCACTTCTTTTGCGCGCTGTTCGAGTTGCGTTTCCCAATCGAGTCCGCGTCGGGCGTACTCGTCGGCCAGTGTTGCCGTGTGATTGGCCAGCCGCGTGGCCTGGGCATTCGCTTCTTTCGCGGGGTCGACGTGCTCGTGGCCGTCCCAGAACCACTGGTGGGGCCATTCGGCGATAAGACCCGCCGGCAAGAGGCCGGGGATGAGTACGGCCTCGTCGAACCAGGCGGCGAGAATGCGATCGAGCACCGTTACTTCCAGATGCGACTGCTCGACGCGGACGGCCTTGAAGTAGGTTTGATGGTCCAGGCGGCCGGAGGCGTAGTTGTAGCCCGACGAGTTGCCGGCCGCGACGTTGAACGGCATGTTCAAGCAACGGGCGATTTCGTTGAGGATTTCTCGTTTGAACTCGCCATACGTGGTCGCCGGTTGCTCCGCTTTGACCTGCCCCATCTTCCAACCGCCCGGCATGGTCATCAGCGTGCCACGTTCCAGTTCGATCAGGTCCATCGGTTCGATCGCATCGGCTTCACCGTTGGCCGGCGCGTCCGTATAGAGGACGCCACCCGGGAGGGCGGCGATCTCCGCGGCGGAAAGGACCGCCAGCGTGTACCTCCGCAGTTGGGCGAACAATGGCAATGCCGGTGTGATATCGGGCACGCCGCGGGCCTGGCCGCTCCGATCGGAACGGAAGAAGTGGACCATCGACTCGGCGGGGATCCGGTCGTAGCCCAACTGCAAGCCGCCGGACGATTCACCCGGATGGTGTTTGAGCACGTGATAGGCGACCGGATTGCCGGCCCCGTCGAACACGATCCCGTCAACCTGATCGGGTTTCAGCGGGAGCATATTGGGTGTGGTCACCCGGTCGGCTTCCACCAGGCGAAGGTCGAGTTGCACGCTGCTTGGGAGTCGTGGGTTGTTGGTGAGAACAGCAAACGCCTCGCCGTCCGAGGCACGTGCCATGCGCATCGTGCGAAGTTTCTCGGCCAGGCCGACGGCCTTCGACCATCGAGCAAACTCGCGTTCGATTCGGCGATTGGCGCCGGCGTCCGAAGTCAGTAGTTGAAGACGAGGCCCCGTGCCGATCACGTCATGGGCCAACGTGAGCACAATTCCCCGGGCATAGCTGTTGTTGGCGATCTCGTATCGGGCGCGGTTGCGGAGAATTCGGCGGACCTCGGGGCTGTTGGCCGTGTTGGCGGAAAGCCCGTCCGCGCCCGCCCAATGCCGTCGGTTCTCATCCGTGGTGACGGCAGCGTCGTAGCGGGCGCGGACAGCGCGCATGATCTGACCGGCCGACAACTCGCGTCGTGGCCGGATCGAGGGGACCAGGTGTTTTAGCCAGCCAAACACGGTCATGCGGCCCCCGGTGGAATGACTTTACCGAGCCGCACACCGAGGCCCTTGGCCTGCGCGGCCTTCTTCGAGCTGAGATAGCGGTCGGCAGCGATCTGATCTTGGAGCTTGTGCTGCTCGATGCTGCCAGAATCGCCGGTGGCCTTTGCTGGCCCCTCGGCGTTATCGCGGATTGATTGTTGAAGGTCCTCTGACACGCCATATCTCCTGGCAGCAGCAAGGCATGGGCTGCCTACTGGGAGACATACGCAGTGGAAAAGACCGTTGTCCGCACGACCGACGAAATGGGCCAATTGGTTCCAGATATGGAACTTTGCGGCGAGAATGCTAAACTGGACGTGATATTTCCTCGCATCTAGTCCCGCGGGACGTAGAAGAAAGAGAGGTTTCTTATGACCAAACTTTTGAGCTACCCCCGTTCGATGTCCATGCGTCTGTTCGGGGGAATGTAAGACCAAACGGCCATCCGAAAGGACCAAACAGATGGTTCCGCCTCACGGCGGAGACGGGCATGAGGACACCTCTCGTTTCGAGATAGGGTGGCACAACGGTCGGCGGCTGCCGTTTTGGCAGCCGTTTTTATTGACCTACCAGACGTTCGGATGTCGTGACACGCTTCCCGCAGTGCCTGCATTCCTTTCGCCGGACGATCTTTTCCGCGCGACGCCGAGTGTAAATGACGTAGAAGTGCCGGCATCCGCATGACGGACACTCGATACCCTTCTCGGTCTGATCGCTGGCCCGGCGATCTTTCATCTACCGGTTCCTCCGCTGCAGGTCCGAGAGCTTGATCCGAGGGCGATGCGGCTGTGGCGCCGCCTCTGTCCCAAAGAGGACCGCGCCCTGCATCGACGCCGCCACGGCGCAGCCGACCATACAGTCCAGCCAGTGGTTGTCCGCCTGCTCGGGGCGGATCTTCCATTCGTCAACGGTCCGGCCTCGACCCTCGGTCTTCACGTAGTACTCCGCTGTGATGTGATCCGCGACGAGCCGATGGTGCTCGGATTCCTTACCGAAGAGCGAAAGGCAGCCACGATCTCCCATCGCCACCGCGAGCCGGGCATGCACGAATGACTTCCACCAATTGGTGTCGAAGATGACGTGACGGACTGCACGCTTGCCGCGAACATTCGGGATGCGCCAGTTCAAGCCAACACGATCACCTTGCTTCCGCTTGTAGTCGGAGAATGGGATGCTCGACGCACCGACGAACCGGCCGTGGCTCGGCATGAGCACGGCGGCGTGCTTGCTCTGGCGGCAGAACTGGTAGACCACATCCG
>CAYYNP010000464.1:0-5399 GCA_964472545.1 uncultured Planctomycetaceae bacterium
GAGTTGTCCGACGGGGAGTTGTCCGACGGGGAGTTGTCCGACGGGGAGTTGTCCGACGGGGAGTTGTCCGGGCTGCTGGCAACATCCACGGCGCCCGGTGCCGGCAACCCGTCGGGCGATTCCTGTTCGGCCCAAACCTGGCCCGCCGGGACCACCACGCCGCAACTGACGATGAACTGGAACGCCTGGTCGATGGTGATGTTCAGGTCGATCGTTTCGCTCTTGCGGACCGTCACCGTGAAGCCGGTCACCGGCATCGGCGAGGTGGGCATCAGCACCGAAAGGACCGGTTCGCCGGCCGCGTCGCGGATGTCGAGCATGCTGTCGCCGGTGACCAGGCCCAGCGAGAAGATGCCCTTGCGCGGGTATTGTACAGCGACGACCCGGGTGTATTCGATCTCCCGCTCGGTGAACAGGAAGTCGCTGACCTGTTTGACCGAGGAGTAGACGTTTCGCACGACTGGCAGCCGGTGGATGACCTGCTCGAAGCGTTTCCAGAAGAACCGACCGACCCCGGCCGCCATGAACTTGCCCAGCAGGTACAGCACGATGATGAACAGCGAGAGGAAGCAGGGTACCGTGAGGTACCAGCGGAGATACTCCAACTCGACGAAACGGCGGTAGTACTCGGTAGCTGTTTTCGGAGCCGGATCTCCGGGGTTCGCTTGGACCTTACTGTAAGCGACCTCGGGGATGAACGTCTTCTCCCCCACGCGGTGATACGACACGCCGCCAACCTCGACCAACTCCTTCGTAGGGTCGACCGACGCCGGCAGGTTCTTCGCATCGAGGATCTCGCCGCGATGCCCCCAGACGACGATCTCCCGGACGCCGTTGGTCACCGGAGTCAGCACGTAGTCGTCGGTCATGCCGATGACCCAGGCGAAGATGAGAATCGTAAACAGCGGGGGCGAGACGACCCCAAGTCCGCGGACGACCGCCTTGCGGATGGGGTGTCGGGCAGCGGCCGCCGTACCGTTGGTATTGTTGGCGTCGGTTGTCATAGGGGTCTATTGTCCTGCTTCTCTGGCCCTCGGCAAGGGGGCGTGATCTCGGGCTCGGAATTGTGAGGCCCCGGGCAGGATTAGGGGAACTCTAGGTTGCGTTCGCGCCCTGCGCCCGGGCGATCACCGCCACGGCGACTGCGGCGGCCCCGGCACGTTTGAGCACGTCGGCCGCCTCGCTGCAGGTGGCACCGGTGGTGAGGATGTCGTCGATCAACAGGATCCGACGCCCGCAAACCCGCCGTGAGTTGCGTACGCGAAATGCGCCGCGGACGTTCTTCCACCTCTGCCGAGGGGGGAGGCCCGCCTGCGGCAAGGTGTTTCGACCTCTCACCAGAACGCGCCGAAAGGGGGCCCCGCAAAATCGTGCCACTCGGCGCGCGAGAATTCCCGGGCTGTTGGTGCCTCGCCGCAGCCGCCGGGTCCAATACATGGGGATCGGCACGACTAGATCCGGCTTAAGCTGACTTAAGTCGTCGCCCCTCTGCAGGGCTAGCAACTCGCCCATCGCGGCCGAAAGAAAGTCGTCGTTGGGCCGCTTCATCCGCAGCACGGCGTCGCGGATCGCGTCGTCGTAGCCGCCTAATGCGATCACTTCGTCGAACTTCAACGCGGCGCCTCGGCAGAGTTCGCACTGCGAGGCAGCGGAGTCTACGGTCGCGCCGCTGGCTCCGCAGCGTCGACAGCACAGCCACGAGACGGGCCCCAACGCCTCGCGGCATTCGCCACAGAGCTGCGGACCGCCCGCCGCAGAAGCCAAATCGGCATGGCAGCACGCGCATCGCGGCGGAAAGAGCAGGCCAAGCCCAATCTGAGGCACAACGGCGGCTCGGCGAAGGAGTCGGCGAACCAAATCGGACATCGGCGTCTCTCTTCGGATAACGGGAATCGCTCGATCCACTGGTTTCGGGAGGGCCTATTCCGCTATCATACCCCAAGGGCCCCCCGGCCGTACGACGGATTTTACCCGACCTTGACTCCCCCTCACATCTCCCCTATGCTGCCGCCGCAAAGGTCACCCATCCATGAGTGTCGACGTATCGCAAACCGTGTCGCAACCACGTCCTTTTAGTCAACGAGCCGGTCGGGCCGGCGGCGAACCGATCGCCAACGTACTCATGGCCCAGACGCTGGCGCAGCCGGAATTGGTCTCGCTGGCCGCCGGTTTTGTCGATTACCAGACCTTGCCCGTCGAGCCGACGCGGCTGGCGCTCGAAGCGATCTGGTCCGATCCCGATCGGGTGCGGGCGGGCTTGCAGTACGGCACCACGGTAGGATATGCGCCGCTCCGCGAGGCGATTCTAGAGCGAACGCTTCAGGCCGACGGGGCCAACGCCCTGGAGGCGGAGGTCTCGGTCGATCGAGTGGTGATCACCGCCGGCAGCAACCAGTTGCTCTCTCTGGTTGGCGATATTCTGCTGGACCCGGGCGACATGGTGCTCTGCGGTGCCCCGACGTACTTTGTCTTCCTCGGCACGCTGTCGAATCTCGGGGCGCATTCGGTGGGCGTGGAGATCGACGAACACGGCGTGATCCCCGAAGCACTCGAAGAAGAGTTGGCACGACGCGAGGCGGCCGGCGAATTGGGCCGGGTCAAGGCGATCTACGTCACCACCTATTACGATAATCCCAGCAGCGTGAGCGTCCCGGCCGAGCGTCGGGCCGAACTGGTCGAGATTGCCCGGCGGTGGTCGCGGGAGAACAAGATCTACGTGATCGAAGACGCCGCCTATCGCGAGCTGCGCTATCGTGGTGAGGACATCCCCAGCCTCTGGTCGTTCGACGACGTCGGCGACACGGTGATCCACACCGGCACTTTTTCGAAGTCGTTCTCGCCGGGCATCCGCGTCGGCTGGGGGATCTTGCCCGAAAACGTGCTGCGGCCGGTGTTGACGCAGAAGGGGCACGTCGATTTCGGCTCGCCCAACTTCAACCAGCATCTGATGGCGACCGTCTTGCAGATGGGGCTCTTCGACGCCCATCGGGAACAACTTTGCGACGGATACCGTAGTAAGATCGACGCCATTCTCGCCGCGGCCGACGAACACCTGGCAGCGATCGAAGGGGTCGATTGGGTGCGCCCCACCGGCGGGCTGTACGTTTGGCTCCAATTGCCCGAAGGGGTCGACACGGGCCTTTCCGGAGAGTTGTTCGATCGGGCGGTCGACGAGGGCGTGCTCTACGTGCCCGGCGAATACTGCTACCCGAGCCTCGGCCGGCCGCGGAAGAAGAACATGCTCCGGCTGAGCTTCGGCATCCAGTCGTGTGAGAGCATTCACCGAGGGATCGAATCGCTGGGACGTGCCATCCGACACGTATTGTCATGAAGACGATCGACCGCTACCTGCTCCGTCAGTTCGTGCAGACGTTCGTGATCTGCTACGTGAGCCTGGCGGGGCTGTACATCGTGATCGACGCCTTCACGCACCTCGAAGAGTTCTTCGCCTGCTCGAAGGCAACCGGCCGGCACTTTGCCTCGCTGATGGCCACGTTTTACGGCCACCGGGCGATCCTCTTCTTCGGCCGTACCAGCGGCCTGCTGACGCTCGTCTCGGCCATGTTCACGCTCGCGTGGATCCAGCGCCACAACGAGATGACGGCCTTGCAGGCGGCGGGCATTTCGCGGCTGCGGGTGGCCGCGCCGATGATCGTGGCCGCCGCGGTGATCTCGCTGCTGGCGGCGGCCAACCGGGAACTGGTGATCCCCCGCTTTCGCGACGAGTTGAATCGTCGGCATGCCAACGTGCTAGGCCGCCAGGGCGAGGAACTGCAGTCCCAACGCGATGCACGAACCGGCGTGCGCATCGGCGGCGAAGCGGCCTTTCCCGATGGAATGCGGATCGAACGGCCGGTGTTCGAAATGCCCCGCGGCTTCGCCCACGTCGACCTGCAGTTGACGGCCGCCGAGGCCTTCTATCGGCCGGCCGACGGCGAGCGCCCCGGCGGGTATCTGCTTTGCGGCGAGCTCGCCCCAGCCGATTTGGCCCAGCGGCCGTCGGTGTCGTGGCGCGGCAGCCCGTTGCTGATCACGCCTCGGGACGCCCCCGATTGGCTCAAGGCCGATCAGGTCTTCGTGGCCAGCGAACTCGACTTCAAGCAGCTCACGCGCGGGCGCACCTCGGCCCAGTATTCCTCCACGGCCGAGATGATTGCCGGGCTGCAAAACCCCAGCGCCGACTACTCCGCCGACGTCAAGGTAGAGATCCACGGCCGTTTCGTCAGTCCGCTGTTGGATATGACGCTCTTGTTTCTGGGGCTGCCTCTGGTGCTTTCGCGAGAGAACCGCAACGTATTCGTTGCGGCGGGACTCTGCATCTGCGTGGTCGCCCTGTTCATGTTGGTGATGATCGGCTTCCGTCGCTTAGGCATGACCGGCTGGATGATCTCGCCCGCGCTGGCCGTCTGGATACCGCTGATGTTGTTCGTGCCTCCGGCGGCGGCGATGGCCGGGTCGATGCGTAGATAGGCGTCTTGGATCGGTGATTTCTGATTCCTGACGTCAAACGCCAAACGCAACATGTTCAGCAACTGGTATTGGCAAGAGATCGCCGGGTCGTTTGAATGTCGCCGTTGTTGTAACGGGCGACGTTCGCACGGAGGCCCCGCGATGGCTCAACATCTTGCCTTGTCGGAACGTATGCGTAGGTAGGATGGCCGCTCAGTAACGTCGCGAATCACGCGCGGCTAGAGGTCGTCACGTGCGTCCGGCTTGTTCGATGGTTCGTTTCGGGTTGTTCTGAGTGTGCCGGGCGGGGCGAATTGAGCCCGTACGCCGAACTGCAGTCTCCCCGTTCCGGATTCGTGAGCACCAAGGTCCGGCCGGTTCCCGTTGATTGCCTCGCAGAAATTCGGGATGACCACCCCGGCATCCACCCCCTCGCTCCCGGGCGCGAGTTGGAACATGCCCGTCCTGGTCCCGGGATCAAACCCCGCTCCGTGGATGTACCGCGGTGCCCCCTTCAATCCCTGTTTTTCGTGATTGTCGGGAAAGGCCGCGGACGTGAGATCGCGATCAAAGTCGTTGTCGGCATGGCTGCGGCTGACGGCGATACTGCGGCGGTCCGCCTCGCGAACGTGGAAGATGTTGTTCCGCGTGGTGCAGTGCTTGATGATCCTGCTGTCGCCACCCAGCCCGTCCGTGCCGCTGTTGTCTTCCTGGAATATCGTGTTGTTGAAGATGTACATGTGGCCCGTCATCCACTTCTCGCCGCCCGCGTAGCCCATCTTGATGAACGGCCCGTGGCTCATGTCCCAACTGCTGCCCGGCGGGCTGTAAGAGCGCCCCGAGACGTTCTGCCAGACGTAGAGCGGCCCGATGGAGACCGCCGCGTTGGCTATGGGTATGAGCACGTCCTCGACGTAGTTGTTCCATATCCGAACGTTCTGATCGCCGCC
>CAYYNP010000465.1:0-5358 GCA_964472545.1 uncultured Planctomycetaceae bacterium
TTCCGTGTTGATTCTGGCTCGGAGCCAGTCCCCGTTTTCCACTCCCGCGAATCGAGTTTGCAGTTCTCCTGGGGGCCAGCCTGCAAAGGTGCGGTCGTTGTGCTGAAACGCCGTTTCCGGGCAGAATTGCTTGCCATGGGGAGTCTCAGCGGCGAGACTAGGGTAGAATTCCGTAGGCGGCTGGCATCAGGAGGGGATTTCATGAAGTGTCGTTCGATCGTCGTGGGTTGTCTCGCGGCGTTGCTGCTGGCAGGGGTGATCGCCAACGCATCGGCGGCACCGGCCGGCAAACGCCCGCCCAACATCATCTTCATTCTCCTGGACGACCAGGGCTGGGCCGACGGTTCGTCGCTGGGCCATCCGTACATGAAGACACCGAACATTGACCGGCTGGTGCGCGAGGGGACACGATTCGGACAGTTCTACGTGAGCAATCCAGTCTGCTCGCCGAGCCGGACGGCATTCATGACGGGCCACTTCCCTGCCCGGCACCGGGTACACCAGCACTTCGCGACCCACCAGCAGAACGCCCAACGCGGCATGCCCGACTGGCTCGATCCCGATGCGACCACGGTGTGTGACCTGCTGAAGAAAGCCGGCTACACAACTGCCCACTTCGGCAAGTGGCACCTGGGCGGCGGCCAGGACGCTCCCGGCCCCGGCGCCTACGGCATCGACGTCCACCGCACGGTCAACTCGACCGGCCCCGGCTGGGATGAACAGCGAACGGCCCCCTATTTCAGGGCCATGTCGACCGGCCTGTTCGTCGACGAGGCCGTCCGTTTCATCCGGGCCCACAAGGGTCGGCCGTTCTACATCAACCTGTGGACACTCGTGCCGCACGCCCTGCTGAAGCCGACGCCCGAGGAGTTGGCCGTTTACAGAGACCTTCAGGTCGACCCCCGGGACTTTCCGAGTTGGATGCGAGAGTACGTACGCGACGCCGAGAACCCCACGGAGAAGATGAAGGTCTTCTGCGCGGCCATGACGGGACTGGACCAGGCCATCGGACGGCTGTTGGACTTCTTGGATGCCGAAGGCGTAGCCGACGACACCGTGATTCTCTTCTGCAGCGACAACGGGCCCGAGGATTATCACGTCGGCAACGCATCGAACGCGGGCATGGGCTACCCGGGGCCGTTGCGGGCGCGAAAGCGGAGCCTGTATGAAGGCGGAGTTCGCACGCCGCTCATTGTGCGGTGGCCGGACAAGGTGAAGGCGGGGCGCGTTGAGGATACCGCAGTCCTGGCCGCCGTGGACTTTGTGCCCACCGTCTGCAAGTTGGCGGGCATCGAGACGCCCGGAGTTCAACTCGACGGCGAAGACGTGAGCGACGTGCTGCTCGACGAGCCGCGGCCGCGGACCAAGGCGGTCTTCTGGGAATGGCGGGGCGGAGTGGCCGGCGACCCGGACTATCGCCCGCCGCAACTGGCCGTGCGCGACGGCCGGTGGAAGCTGTTCTGCGACTTCGACGGCAGCAACGTCCAGCTCTACGATCTCCCGGCCGACTTCGAAGAGAGGAACAACCTTGCTGAGGCAAACGCGGAAGTCGTCTACCGCTTGAAGGCCCTACTGCTGGCGTGGAAGAAGACGCTTCCGCAAAGTCCCGTTCAGGAAGGACCGCGCAGCAAAGCACGCAAGAACTAGCGGGTGTGCCGGCTTGGCGGTCGAATCCCGCGCGATTGGTGACTCCGAGAGGCGGGCGTCCACGTCGCTGCCCCACCACCGTCGATTCCCGAAGTCTGAGTTCAGCCCACAGTCCAGCCCACACCGACAGGCGGTCGGAGACCTTCAACGCCTCGTCTACCGACCGTCCGAACTCGGGCATGGAAACGCTTGGTGAGACGCAGTGGTGGATTCTATGTCTCTGCCGCCGCCGGTTGCTACGGCAGGACGGCAAACCCCGGCATGTCGGCGCGAGGACGTTGCTTCAGTAGCTCCTGGATGGGCCGAAAGACGTCGAGCAGCTTCCGGTAGTCGGGATCTTCCTTCGATGGGAATACGGCCCGGCCGCATTTCTCGGTCCCGCCCGACCGCTTGGCCAAGGGGGCCAGCATGAAGCTGTTGTTCTCCGGCTTAAGCATCCGTGTGTAAAACGTTCGCGGGACGCCCTGTTCGTGGCATTGGACGCATCGCCGCGCGGCGATTTCGTTTAGCGTCGACTCGAGGTTGTCGGGCAGCATCCGCCGGCTGCCCAGCCGCCGCTTGTGGTTCGACGACGACGTGCCGTAGTAGGGAACGTTCAGGTCGAGCCAGAGGTAAACCCTGCGGCGGTCGGCGTCGGGTACGTCGACCATCGGCTTGCCGTCCTTGTCGGGGTGCCCGCTTCGGATGATCTCGGCGACCATACTGGCCGGGCTGCCCCAGCGCCGAGGTTCGATTTCCAGCACGTTGTGCCCCGCCCCGTTGATCGTCCAGATCCATTCGGCATAGGGGCTCATGCCGCGTACGGCGTCGCCGCCCGGCCCGACCGGACTGCCGTGATGAATCCAATTGTTTTCGGACTGCGTGCCGGTTCGTGCCAGGATGTCGTATGAGACGTTGAAGAAGTCGGTCTTGTCGCCGGTCAGGTCGACGCCGCCGGGCTGCTCGCGCTCGTTGTGGCACTCGATGCAGTTTCGGTCGAAGACCGGCTGTACGACGTCGCCGTAACTGAACCCGGCGACTCCCCAATCGGGCTCGGTCAGTTCCTGGGGCTTGCCGCGCATGGCCAACTGGCTCCCGGAACGCGACGCCACCGAATTGCGATCGGCGTGACAACCGACGCAGCCCTGCACCTCGCCGGGCATCAGATGCGTGAAGCTTCTCATCCGCTGCAGCGCCCGTCCCTCGGCATCGAGCGCCATGAAGTAGATCGGCACTTCGGAGGGGACCTTGAAGGCGGCGGCCCCGTCTTCGTCCACGTCGGCAAAGCCCCAGAGCTTCTTCGGTGCGTAGGTCGCCCCACAGGAGACCAGCGGAAACTGGAAGCCGAAGACCGCGATATTCCGCATGTGCGACCCGGTGGGAGTGAGGTTGTTCTGCGGCGAGTGCGTGCTCTTTTCGATCTCCTGCACCACGGCAATCTGCTTGATCTCGCCTCGCTTGACGTGCGGCTCCAGCCCGTTGTAAACGTCCTGCATGAAGACCGTGGCCCAGGCCCCCGACACGCTTCCGTCCTCGGGCGGCACGAACGACCGATCCATCGTCGTGCCGGTGACCACCGGGGGCGTGGGCGTATTGCGAATCGGCTGCGCGCTGTAGAAGCCCATCCCGTCTTGCGGCTGCAAGAGCGTAACCACGTTGGCGTCGAAGTCGCGGAGTTGCACGGCCCCGTTGTTGGCCACGAGGAGTTTGTCGTCCCCCAGGGCAAACGGTTTTTCGTACGGACCTCGCAACCCGTTGCCGTAGACCCCGGAATATCGATAGAGGTCGATCTCGGGCGTCAGGTTGGTAACGGCCTGTTTGGCATTGGCGCCCTTGGCCGGGTCGATCAGGACGATTCCACCCCGGCACGGTCCGTTGTGGTTGGTCGCCGTGGCGACGATCTTACTCGAGCCGGGAACCGGTTGCGCGTCCATGAACGTGCCGGGCGACAGGACCCGGTTGCCGTAGAAGCCCGACAGGGCCGTGCCGTCGGGGTTGATGGCCCAAAGGCTCTGGATGGGACAGGCCGCCCGATCGACGTATTCCCAGCGCGTGTAGATGATCCGCCCGTCGTTCAGGACCGAGGGGGTGAAGTCCATCAGGTAATTCGACGAGAGCCGCTTCTGATTCTTCCCGTCGCGGTCCATGCGGTAGACCACCGGCGAAGTGACCACGTAGCAATAGGCGTAGGCCGGTTTGCGGTCGGAGATGAACGCGATCCCGCCGTCGGGCAGCCAGGCCGGATCGAGGTTGTTGTACGTGCCGTCGGTGAGTTGCTTCAGGCCGGTGCCGTCGATGTTGATCCTGAAGAGGTGATAGTTGCTCGCTTCGTCCTTGTAGCACGAAATGTCTTCGATATGGGCGACCGGGTTCGAGCCGACGTGCCCGCCGCGCCGCAGGGCAAAGACAACTTCCTTGCCGTCGTACGACAGATCGGCCGTGGTGATCATGCCCTCGCCGGCATCGAAGATGCACTTCAGTTGGCCGCCGGTTTCGTCCGGCGAGAAGACGTACAGTCCGCCGCCGGGGCGGTACCCTTCGACGTGATAGACGTAGACGTGCGAGATGTTCAGCGGCTTGCGTTTCACCAACAGCATTTCCTTGAACCCCAGCTTGCCGTCGAGCAATTCGCGTCGCAGAGCCTGAGCCTCGGGCGTCTTCTCCTGTGGTGGTATCCGCATGGCGGCCAACTGCTTCTCGGTCACCGGCTCGGCGAACACGGCAATCTCCGCCGCCCCGGGGTTCGGCGAATTGGGGTGCGAGGAGAGGAACTCGATGCGAATCTTGCCGACCTGCCGTTTGGGGAAGTCGATCCTCTGCGGCCCTCGACGATGCTCCAGCGTGCCGCGGACTGCCGGCTTCTCGTCGTCGTCGAGATAGACCTCGTAGTCCTTGAAGCACTCCAGCAGCGAACTGGTCACTCGGGCGTAGTAGATAATCTGGGCCGCCTCTACCGGTTTGCCCCATTGAAGGGTGAACCGCGCCGTCTGCATCCCCTTGACCGCCCAGTCGGCGTCCTGATGGAACTCCGACGGCACGCCGCCGCCGGTGGCCATCTCCGCTCGATACTCACTGCTAAACTCGCTGCTGGCCGAGACCTTCGCCCCTTGGGCAAGGTTGTCGGGATCTCCGGCCAGGGCATCGACCGTACCGATCGCCGTCAGCAAAGCCACCGCAATCATCCAGACCTTTCGCATCGTTCGATCCCTTCTGAAAGAAAGTTACATCATCCACCAGCCGCTTTGCGGGCTGCCGCGTCCGCGCCACGCCCATCCACTATCGCTCATACTAGACTCGCGACTGGTGGGGTTTGCAGTCTTCGCACGGCTCGATCAGACCATCGTACCACCTATGGTAGCCAGGACGCCTTCATTCATACAGCCCTTTTCAGGAAAACTGGCCTACCATCCGCCACAAAAGCCCCCCCCCGCGGAGTCTCTCGCGTACGGTCGTCTCCCGAGGCGTCCGGCCGACCTACCGCCTCTCGATTCGACAAGCCGCTCGCACGCCCCAAATCTCGGCCGTGGCGGGCTCGACCAGGCCGTTGCGGTGGGCGACGGTCTTTGACGAGCGGACCCACGTGGCGCCGGACGGTTCGAGAATGGTGCAGCCGGCCGCGCAGCCGTCCATTTCGAGTTGGATCGAATTGCCGGCGACGTTTACGCTCGTCGATTTCAGCCCGTCGAACACCAGCATCGGATACGTCACGCGCATTGCGTTGACGGTGGATCC
>CAYYNP010000466.1:0-5288 GCA_964472545.1 uncultured Planctomycetaceae bacterium
GTATGAGGCGGTGTGGAGGTGACGGGGTGAGGGGGTGACGGGGTGACGGGGTGACGGGGTGACGAGGTGACGAGGTGAACGAGGATGAAAGTGGTTGGTGGTTTGTTAGCCACGGACAGGAAACTTGGAGAACGCGTCATGGGTTGGAAGTGGTCTAGCGGGTTTGCGATGTGTCTTGCGCTGGCCGGCGCGGTCTTGTCGCCGGTGGTTGTGGCGGATGATGGGCAGAGATTGGTTGCCTCTCCGGAAGACAACGGCCGAGCGCTGGTCAACCCACAGATGGGCTGGACGATGCACTTCTACTCGAACATCATCTCGAACTACGGCTCGAAGCTTCAGCCGTCGGACACGCTCGACGAATTCCCCGGTCTCTCGACCGTCTATCTGCGGCTGCCCTGGTCGTTTCTGGAGCCGAAGGAAGGCGAGTTCGATTGGTCGGTGGTCGACACGCCCGCGCAACGTTGGATTGCCAAAGGCAAGCAGATCGCCTTTCGCGTAAGCTGCTGCGAGAGTTGGATGCGCCACGCGACGCCGCAGTGGGTCGAAGCGGCCGGTGCGAAAGGACACAACTTCACGGTCGGCAAAGGCCTCGACGAAAACGGGCCGTTTTGGGAGCCGGCCTACGACGATCCGGTGTTTATCGAGAAACTGGACAACTTCCTGGCGGCCTTCGCCAGACGCTACGATGGCAACCCGAACGTGGCGTTCATCGACGTCGGGTCGTTTGGCGTTTGGGGCGAGGGACACTGCTGGGCCAGCACGAAGCTGGAGATTCCCGACGACGTGCGGAAGCGGCACATCGATCTGCACCTAAAGCACTTCAAGCGTACGCTGTTGGCGGTGAGCGACGATTTCATCGGGCCGGGGAATCGGGTCGCCCGGCACCCGTTGACCGATCACATGCTCGCCCACGGCGTCACGCTGCGCGACGACAGCATCTGCGTTCAACCGCCGCCGGATTCCTGGTTTCATGCGGAATTGGCCCAAGCCTTCTGGCCGAAGCTGCCGGTGGTCCTCGAACATGAACATTACGGATCGCCCTTGAAGAGGAAGGCCTGGCGTGACGGTTCGTTGTTGATCAAGGCGGTCGAGGATTATCACGCGTCGTACATGTCGATCCACTGGTGGCCGCACGAGTTTCTGGCGGCAAACCGGGGCGTCATCGAGCGCATCAACCGGCGGCTGGGTTACCGGCTTCAGCTTCGCGAGTTGTCGTTGCCGAAGGAGATCACACTCGGACGGCCGTTCGACGTCAAGGCCACTTGGGCGAATGCCGGTGTCGCCCCGTGCTACCCCGGCGGGTTTATGGCATTGACGCTGAAGGGCGCCAAGGGCGGGATCGTCTCGCTGCACGTGGCCGATCGCTTCGACATGCGAGAGCTGCCCGTCGGCCCGCCGGAAAAGGCACCCGTGCGCGAAGTGCGGGCTCGGTTCACCGCGGCACGAGTCTACACCGACGGACCACGGCGATTTGCCCGAACGGCTCCCGAGGGGACCTGTGGCGTGTTCGTTTCCGTCGGCACGCTCGACGGCACGCCCACGATCGCCCTGCCGTTGGACGGCGACGACGGACAGCGTCGTTATCGCGTTGGGACTGTGGCCGTCGTCCGGCCGTAGATGGGGGTGGCTGCGTTCAACCCCAGCTACCTCTCGCAGATTCACAAACGGTTTGCGAGAGATTACACTTAACCAACGTCCCACTCGAGTCCGAATCACCCGTGGCCAACAACCGCGTGCCCATACGGCCAGAACGAACCAGGAGTGCCTCGACATGAGAACCGCCACGACCGTCGACCGCCGTCAGTTCCTCCGTGCCTCGGCCGGCGCCGGTGCGGCCGCCTGCGGAGCGGCCCATTTCATTCCCAGCGCAGCACTCGGCAAGGACGGCCAGACGGCCGCGAGCAACCGGGTAGTCCTCGGATCGATCGGCGTGGGGTCGATGGGCCGCGGCGATATGAAGTCGCTGATGCGGGCCGAAGGCGTGGAGGCCGTGGCCGTTTGCGACGTTGTCCATTCGCGGCGCAAGGAAGCCAAACAGATCGTCGACGAAAACTACCAGAACCAGGACTGCCGAACCTACGGCGACTTCCGCGAGCTGTTGGCGCGTGAAGATATCGACGCCGTATCGATCACCACCCAGGACCACTGGCACGCCCTGATTGCCGTGGCCGCCGCCCGAGCCGGCAAAGATATCTACTGCCAGAAGCCGCTGGGCATGACGGTCCGGGAATGTCAGACGATGCGAGACGCCGTGCGGAAATACGGCCGCGTGTTCCAGACCGGCACGCAGCAGCGCTCCTCGCGCAACTTTCGCTTCGCCTGCGAACTGGCCCGCAACGGACATCTTGGCAAGTTGCAGACCGTCGAAGTGGCCGCCCCCGGGCCGATGTACAAGCGATCGTACAACCGGCCGCCGGTGCCGGAGCCGGTACCGGAGGAGATGGATTTCGAGATGTACGTCGGCCCGGCCAAGATGCGTCCCTACAACCGCGGCCTTTGGTCTTGGCCCGATTGGTACCTGACCCGCGACTACTGCGTGGGGTTCATCGTCAACTGGGGAATCCACCATCTGGATATTGCCAACTGGGGATGCTCCGCCCTGACCGGTGAGCCGTGCGAACTCGAGTTCGGTGGAAGCTACCGCAACGACGGCCTGACCGACAATATCAACGACTGGCGGGGCGAGTTCCGTTACGATAGCGGACTGCGGATGCGCTTCAGCGACACCGGCAACCCCCATGCCCAGGGCTGCGTCTTCCGCGGCGACGAGGGTTGGGTACACGTCAACCGACGCGGCATTTGGGCCGAACCCGAGTCGCTGCTGAAAGTGACGATCCGGTCGGACGACGTGCGGCTCGACGCCGGCGCCGTGGGCAGCCATTACGAGAACTTCGTCCAATGCGTCCGCAGCCGCGAGGACCCGATCGCCCCGGTCGAGGCCGGCCATCAGGCGAGCTACCTGGGCATGATCGCAGAGATCTCGATCAAGCTGGGCCGCCGGCTGAAATGGGACCCCGCGGCCGAGGAGTTCATCGGCGACGTGCAGGCCAACCGGCTGTTGTCGGCGCCGATGCGGAGTCCTTGGCATCTGTGAGGGTGCCATGCCCACGCTTGCGTGGGCATGCCGGCAACCTGTGGGAGAATCAACTTCATGCCCACGCAAGCGTGGGCATGCCGACAACCTGTGGGAGAATCAACTTCATGCCCACGCAAGCGTGGGCATGGCACCCCAGCAAGGAGTTTGACCGGAGATGCGATACCTCACGATGGCGATCCTGATCCTGGCGTTTCCCGTGGCGACGTTCGGCGCCGACCGACCCAACGTGGTCTTCATCCTCGCGGACGATCTCGGCTTCAGCGATACCACGCTCTACGGAACGACCAGATTCTATCAGACGCCTAACATCGAACGCCTGGCCGCCCGCGGCATGACGTTCACGCACGCCTATGCGGCCAGTCCGCTCTGCTCGCCAACCAGAGCGGCCGTCCTGACCGGGCTCCATCCCGCGCGAACCGGGATTACCTCGCCGGTGTGTCACTTGCCGCGAGTTGTGCTCGAGGCCACGCCCGGCCATCGCGGCCCGCCGGGCGTCAAGGCGATGCCCGTCAACTCGGTCACGCGGCTGAAGCCCGAGTATTTCACGCTGGCCGAGGCGCTCAAGGCGGCCGGCTACGCGACGGGCCATTTTGGCAAGTGGCACCTCGGCCACGAACCCTATTCGCCCCTGGAGCACGGCTTCGACGTCGACGTGCCGCATTGGCCCGGGCCGGGGCCGGCCGGCAGCTACGTGGCTCCCTGGCGCTTTCCCGACTTCGATCCCGACGTCCCCGATGAACACATCGAAGACCGCATGGCGAAGGAGGCGGTTGCGTTCATGGAGAAACATCGCGACGGGCCGTTCTTTTTGAACTACTGGATGTTCAGCGTGCATGCCCCGTTCGACGCCAAGCGGGCGCTGATCGAGAAACATCGCGAGCGGGTGAACCCGGACGATCCGCAACGCAGCCCGACGTACGCGGCGATGATCGAGAGCATGGACGACGCGGTGGGCACACTGCTGGACACGCTGGACCGGCTGGGCATCGCGGAAGAGACGATCGTCATTTTCGCCTCGGACAACGGCGGCAACATGTACAACGAGATCGACGGCACCGTGCCCACCAGCAACGTCCCGTTGCGCGGCGGCAAGGCCTCGATGTATGAAGGCGGCGTCCGCGGGCCGTGCGTCGTGATCTGGCCGGGTGTGGTCGACGGCAACACGCGCAGCGACGCGGTGATCCAGAGTTGCGACTTCTATCCGACGCTATTGGAGATGCTCGCGCTGAAGCCGCAATCGGGGCAGACGTTCGACGGGGTGAGCATCGCCCCGGCGCTACGGGGCGGCGAACTGAAACGCGACGCCATCTTCACCTACTTCCCCCACGCCCCCCGCGTGCCCGACTGGTTGCCGCCGGCCGCCAGCGTACATCAAGGCGACTGGAAGCTGATTCGCATCTTCCACGGCGGCGAGGACGGCCAACATCGCGGGAAGCTGTTCAACCTGCGCGACGACGTCGGCGAGAAGAACGATCTGGCCGCGCAGGAACCACGTCGCGTGGAAGAACTCGACGCCCTGATCGAGGCCTTTCTCGACGACGCCAAGGCCGTGCGGCCGGTGCCAAATCCCGACTTCGATCCGGCGGCGTATCGCCCGGAAGATGAGGGCAAGCCCGGACTGAAGCGGCCGCAGCCTCGCGGACCGTCGACGGACCGACGATTGCCGCTTGGCAAACCGGTCGCCGGTTGGCGGGCGATGAAGCACTGCGAGCTATCGCTCGAGGACGGGGCCCTGCTGATCGAGTGTTCGGGCAGAGACCCGCATCTCGGCTTCACGTTGCCCAAACCGTTGCCTGCCGGGGAGATACGGTGCCAGCTCACAATCGCGTCTTCCGCCGGCGGAAGCGGACAGTTTTTCTGGCATGAGGAGGGCGTCACGCCGGCGTTCTTCCGCGATCGCAGTGTCACGTTCGACCTGACGCACGACGGAGAGCCTCATGAGTACCGTCTTGTATTGCGAGCAGCCCACGCCGTAACCGCCGTGCGGCTCGATCCGGGGCAAGCCGCCGGCGAAGTGCGTCTGATCTCAATGAAACTGACCGACACGGCCGGCAAGACGCTGCACCAATGGCCTTCCGGCGGCGAGTAACCTCGCTTCGAGGCTGAGTGGCGCCTAGACCGGCCGGTCCCCAGGAAAACTGCAAAGTGTGCGGGAGCCCGAAAAAGGGGACTGGCTCCGTCGACGATCGAT
>CAYYNP010000467.1:0-5263 GCA_964472545.1 uncultured Planctomycetaceae bacterium
GGAGATCGTCACCTACCCTCCACTTTGTGCCATTTGAGTTGAAACACTACAATGCTTTCTTCATTGTTCCACTGCTGCAGCAACTCGCCGTAAGGACTGCGATTAGAATCGTCGCTGTCTTGCTCATCTTCGTTTTCCTTCGATATGTCTTTCGATAGTACCGCACCGCGCGGTTGACGCTACTGCCCCTTGGCCGCCGGGGCGTCGTGGCGATAGGGCTTGGGGACGAACGTCGCCGAGCGCAGCGATGCCCGCCATGCGTTGGCGTCGTAGCCAAGGTCCTGCCCCGTCAGGGCCGCCAGTTCGTCGTGGGCGCTGCGGGCCAATGAGCCGCGGATGTCGGCCAGGTACTCGAGCGCGATCTGATACCCGCGGCGCGAACCGCAGCGGGCCAGGGCACGGCCGAGACAGAGTTCGAGATAGGCGTAGCGATCATCCCGCATGCTGACCAATCCCCGAGCGGTCCTGCGGGGATCGGCGCTGCGCGGAACGCTGCTGCCGGAAATGCCCGGCTTGTCGGCCAGGATTGTCAAGGCTTCGACACACTCGGGCGTTCCCAGCCGTTCTGCAGCGTAGCACACGCTGAAGATGTAGCTGAACATCGTGCCGGTTCTGTCGGTCTCAGGTTCGACCTTCTGCGCGACGTCGGTCAGCAGCGGGATGATGCGGCGGTCTCCGAGTCGGGCGAGCGTATTGATCAGATAGGTGGCGTCGGGTGCGAAGCCTTGGTCGGGCAAATTGTGTGGTGTAACTCGGCCCCGCGAGATGCCGGGAAGTGTCTCGTCGGACAGCAATCGCTTGAGTTCTTCGAGCAGGATGGGCGAGCCGCTTGTGTCGCCCAGAAAGCACAGCGCGCGGGCCAGTTCGACTCGGCCCTTCCCGTCGGCTTTTGCCAGAGCCTCTTTCAGGAGCGGAATTGCAGCTTCCGGACGGGCAAGGATCTGCACCTGGCCGTCGAGCGGCAGTTGGCCCGCGGCGAGTAGGTCGATCCGTTCGCGCAATTCTCTCGCGCTCATAGCCGGCAGGGCGTTGTCTTTGACGCCTACGATGGTGTTGAGATCTTGCCGTGACAGCACGCCCAGCGCGAGTAGCCCCTTATGCATCTGCCTGCAATCGACGTCGGTGAACGATACGCCGTGGCGTACACATTCAGCCGCGATCAGACCGGCAGCACCGCCCATGGCCATTAGGTCACGCTGCATGCGCGCCAACGCGAGGACGTCGTGGCTGGCCGAATAGGCTTTGCCAACCACCAGGATGTTTTCCAAGTCGACCGGCCGAATGGCCCGGTAAGGGATCTGCACTGAGTAGTTCTTCAGGCGCGACCATTCGACGTAACCGCTGAAAGTGAGGTCGCTATCGCCGATCCCTTTGATGTCGAAGTTCGACCGGCAGATCAGCAGCAGGTCCTCAAACCGCCGCTCGGCCAGGATGTCGGCGACGGTGACGTGATAGCCGCCGCGGATGTGGCGAGATTCACGCGGGGTCAGGTAGTATTGGGGCGCGGTGACCTCGCGGCTCTTCTTGTAGCGGCGGCCGGCGAGGATCGCCCGAGTCATGTCGGTCGGGTCACGCGGATCGACGACGTAGGCGAAATGCCGCCGTGCCTCGGGATTCGTCCCCATATACTGAGCGAAGGAGTACCACATCGTCATTGCATCGCGCCGGGTTCCGTAGGTCATGTCGCTGCCGGCACGGGCGGCGATATCGCCGTCGCCGGTGGCGTCGATGATCCGCTTGGCCTTGATCGCGGCCAGGCCTTGCGACGTAACAACCACGATGCCGGCAACGGTACGGTCTTCGACAAGCGTCCCCACGGCCGTGCAGTGGGTCACCAGGCGGACCCCGGACTTCATCATCGTGCTCAGCTTGCCCATGCACTTGGGCATGCGGGTCTGCTGCATCATCTTGAAGGCGTCGGCGTCGAGCCGCTCGAAGAACTCGGTGCGGCGTCCATACCAGTATTTCGAGACGCCGCCAACGGTGTGCGTGCCGCCCACGTCACCGTATTTTTCCACGGCGATGGTCTCCGCGCCGCGCTGGGCCGCAACCACTGCCGCGGGCATGCCGCTCGTGCCGGCGCCGACGACCAGCACGTCGCAGTCGGCAATCACATCCAGCCGTATTCCGCCAATCGAGATCGCGCCGCTCGTGCGATAGATGGGGCTCAGTTCGGTGAACGTGGCCTGGCCCTTGATGGCCTCTCCCGACCCGGGCGGCGCGCAGGACAGCCGCACCGTCGGGGCCTGCTCAAATTGCCCCTTGCTCCATTCGTTCCACGGCGCACCGGCGATCACGTCGGCAAGTGACGGCCCGCCCAGCGACGGCCCGCCGGGCGGCTCGACGAGAGCGGCGGCAACGGCGTCGTCGACGTCGACGGTGGGGCTGCAGACCAGAAGGTTGTCGATCCCCTTGGGCCGGCACGCGTCGAGAGTCAGCTTTCCCCCCGCAGAGCGACTGACGATCCGTCGTGTCGGGTCCGCCAGCAGGACGTCGCCGCCGCGGGCGAAGGCTCCGCCGCCCAGGGCGTCGGACCGGTTGAGTTCGATCGCGGCCGTGGCGGCAAGGCGTCTGGCGGCCAGGTCGCGCACCGATTCGTCAAACGCACTGCCGCCTTCCGCCAGGCGCAGGCGAAATTCCGCGAAACCCCCGTGCATCACCACGCGGCCGTCCACGAGCTGGGGCACTGTCTTGACGGTCAGGGCCGGCTGCTTCGGCGGCTTCTCGCACAGCATGCTGTACCGCACGACGGTCCCCTTGGTCGCCGATTCCCGCCTGCGAGTCTCGGCCCCCGCCAGGGCGGCCAGCGAGCCATCCGCAGTGCAATCGACGACCGCGCCGGCTTCGATTGCCACCAGCCCGCCCTTGCAGGCGAAGATGACCGCCGTCACGTTTCGCCTCGCCATCTGAACGCCGCACGGATGCAGGTCGTAGTACAGCCCCACGCCCTTGTCGAGTATCCGATCCTCCAGTCTCTCGGTGAGCTTGATCATGTCGAGAATGATCTCGTCGCCGGCGCTGCTCTTCTTGCAGGAGGTCAGCAGCGATTCCACGTCGGCCGAGGCTCGGGCGAGGTTGTCGAGCGAGACCCAGGGCCGCAGCGCCATGGCCATTTCTCGAGGCAGTGACGTTCCGGCTGACGTGAGGATAACCCGACGCTGCGGCGTGGCGACGCGCTGGGCAAGGAAACACCCGTCGAAGCTCGACCCGACAATCAGCACATCCGCCCGTGCCAGCACGGGCGCGACCTGCTTGGGGGCGGTGACCACGGTTCGTCGCTCGCCGCCGACCGCGATCGGCCTGCCCGCCGGCCAGGGAGACCGGGGCGTCGGCTTCTCGGCCGCCATTGCGCTGCTGCAGCACATTGCCGCGAGGATCGCCAGTAGAATCGTCGTTCTCTTGCTCATGGTCTTCTTCCTTCGCGATCGAGTTCGGCGACGGGGAGTCATGGGATGTCTCCTGCGGGCGGGAGTTTGTGATTCCTGCTCGGCGGCAGCCCCGTCAGACTCTCAAACACAAACCGTTTGGTGGCAGGACCTTCTGATTATAACGTGCCCGGCTCTGGTCGCCAGGAAGCAGGTCGCTCGTGCCATTTCACAACTGACGGTGGACGGGGCGCCGATGGTGTGCCAACATATGTACCTGGCAGGTAACCAGCGCGCTACCAAAATGCTGGCAGGCTGGAGCCTGAAGGAGCAACAGGAACTACTGTGAGTTGACAGTTGTACCTAATCCTTCTGCCAGTAGGTCTTGATCAGGTAGCGGGTCTCCTTGCCGTCAGCCCCGCCGTGGAGGCGGGGTTGGGTCAATCGGGATTCCCAACGTATTCTGAGATTGCCATATCAACGACTTGACTGGATTTGTCGCTGAGAGACGTATACCGAAATCGCACTTGCCGTATCGTGGCATATCACCCAAAATCGCGCAATCGCCGTGGGCTTGCAGGGCTTGCCCCCAACTTTCCTCGAGGAAGAAGAATCATGAATGCAAAGAGAACCCGACGTGATTTCATCCGTGCAGCCGTTGCGAGCGGCGCAGCAACCGTCGCCGCACCTTGGCTGGTGCCCGCTTCCGCCTTCGGAGCGAACGACCGGATCGTGCTAGGCGGTATCGGAGTGGGGAACCAGGGAAGCGGTAACTTGCGCGGGCTGAAGGGCTCGTGCAGCATTGCGGCTATCGCCGACGTTTACCTGCCGCGGGCCGAAGCGTTCGCCAAGTCGGTCGGCGCCAAGCACGTGCATCAGGATTACCGCAAGCTGCTCGAACACGAGGACATCGACGCAGTCGTTATCTGCACGCCCCACCACTGGCATGCCCTCTGCTGCATCCACGCCGCGCAGGCCGGCAAGGACATCTTCTGCGAAAAACCGCTCACCAATTCCATCCTGGAAGGACGCCGTATTGTCGAGGCGGTGCGCAAGTACAAGCGCGTGCTTCAAACCGGGCTCCAGCAGCGTTCGGGCGGCAACGAGTACCGCGGCATCATGCACGTCCGCAACGGCACCATCGGCAAAGTAACCCGCGTGCTCGCATCGAACTATTGCAGTCCCATGGACCCGAAGTGGCCCGGGCAGGACGTTCCCGACGGCTTGGATTGGGACTTCTGGTGCGGGCCGGCCGAACCGCCGCCTTTCAACTTTGTCATCTGGGACAACCGCAGCAACCCGAGTTGGGTTTCCGTCCGCCCCTTTTCCGGCGGCAATATGACCGACCGGGGCGGGCACGGGCTCGACATCGCGCAGTGGGGACTGGGTATGGACGAAAGCGGACCGGAGGAGGTGTGGGTCGAGGGCGAGCCGTTTAGGAGCGTTACCAGCACGCCGGAAAACCCCGGCGGCCGGCAGAGCGGTCCCAGTTCGCCGAAGGTCTTCATGAAGTTCCCCGGGGGCGCCGTTATGGAGCTCGGCAGCGGCCCAAGCTGGAGCGGGGTGTGCTTCGTCGGCGAGAAGGGTTCGATCACCGTCACCCGTGGCCGGTCGAGTTCCGACACGGCCGAACTGATCGCCGAGCCGGTGAAGAACCCCACGGTAGAAATCTACCGCAGCCCGGGCCATCACCGCGACTGGTTGGATTGCATCAAGCAGCGCCGCGACCCGGTGGCCCACGCCGAGGCCGGCCACCGCTCGGCCACCATTTGTCACCTGGGCAACATCGCCCGTTGGGTGAGTGAAATGACCGGCGAGACCGGCCAGCGGCTGACGTGGGACGCTCGCAACGAGCAATTCACCAACAGTCCGGAAGGCAACCGCTTCCTCGACACGCC
>CAYYNP010000468.1:0-5230 GCA_964472545.1 uncultured Planctomycetaceae bacterium
GTAAGCCTTGGCAATACGTAGGCTATATGTTCATACCGCGACCGCCACCGCCGGGTGGCGGTCGATACTCACGAAATCGCGGGGTACTCCCACGGTGCGCGATACTCGCGCTGCAAGAGCTTGCTGGCCTCCGGGTCGTCGAGGATGACTTGTTTCTCGCCGTCCCAATTGACGCTGCGGCCAAGCTTCAGCGATAGCATACCGAGTAGGCTCATGGTTGTCGAGCGGTGTCCGATCTCAATATCGCAAATTGGTGTTTTGCCCGTCTCAATACAGCGGATGAAGTCGGCCCAAAGCTCGGGGACGTTCTGTTGGTCGGGTTGGTGAAGCTGGGGGTCTTCGTGCAGCACCGGCTTGTTGCGATTGACCGGGTAGAAGGTCCAGCCGTCGAGCCAACCGAGGTGCAGCGTGCCGGCAGTGCCGTAGAAGTAACATCCGATGTTGTGCTTCTCGGCGTTGTTGGCGGCGTAGCGGCGGTGTTCCCAGGTGGCGGTGAAGGCGTCGAACTCGAAGTTCACTACCTGTGTGTCCGGGGCGTCGGTGTTGTCGGCCTTGATGTGCCGCCCGCCGACGGATCCGACACGCTTCGGATAGGTTTCTTCGGCCCACCAGAGGATCTGATCCATCCAGTGGATCCCCCAATCGCCGAGCTGCCCGTTGGCGAAGTCGAGAAACCCGCGGAAGCCCTTCGGGTGCATTTTCGGGTTGAACGGCACCAGGGGGCCGGGACCGCACCAGAAGTCCCAGTCGAGCCCCTCGGGGGGGTCGCCGTCGGGCGTAGGCGAACCGGGGCCGCCGCCGTAGTGGACGAACGCGCGGACCATGCCGATCTCGCCGGCCTTGCCGTCGCGGAGGAATTTCATCGCGGAGATATTGTGCGGCGACGCCCGACGATGAGTACCAACCTGCACCACCCGATCGTTCGCCCGAGCGGCCGCCACCATGGCGATCCCTTCGTTGATCGTGTGGCTGATGGGCTTCTCGACGTAGACATGGGCGCCCGCGTCGCAGGCGGCGATGGTCACCAGCGGGTGCCAGTGGTCGGGCGTGCCCACGATCACGATTTCGGGCTTCTCCTCGTCGATCAGCTCGCGGTAGTCCTTGTACTTTCGGGGTACCGTGGAAGAGAGTTTCTCGACCTCGGCCGCGGCGGGATCCAACTGGTTGCGGTCGACGTCGCAGATTGCCACCGGTTCGACGGCTCCCGACTCCATGGCCGCCCGAAGAATGTTCATCCCCCACCAACCGCTGCCGACCAGTGCGGTTCGATATTTCTTGTTCTTTTCGGCGCCGTGAACGGCCGGCGCAGCCAGGACGGCGCCGCCGGCTGCGGCGGTTGCCAGGAAACGACGTCGCGAAATCGTCATCGATTCACCCTCAGGACCCTGTAGGAGAATTCGTCGACACGGGAATTCGACCACCATGACGAATCGGCCCGAAGATGTCAAGCATGCCGATCACGGAAGCGGCGCAAAAGCGCCGGGTCGGAAGTATCCCCTCTTGCGGGCCGAGTCGGATTGGCGAATAATTGGGTCTATGGTAAGAGAGGTAGACCAGTTCGATACGGCGATCAAGATCGTCACGCCCGAGAACATCGCGTTCGAGTATCGCGTGGCCGGGCCGTTTCGTCGTTTGCCGGCGTACCTGCTCGACGTGGCGATTCAGGGAGCCACGATGTTCGTGGTCTCGTTGGCCGTGATGCTGCTGTTCGGGCTGGCCGGGATGCCTTTCTTCGGGTCGGGCATGGTGATGGTGTTCTGGTTCGTGGTGGCTTGGTTCTACGGCGGCGTGTTCGAGACGTTCTGGAACGGCCAGACGCCCGGCAAATGGGCCATGGGAATCCGTGTCGTCTCGGTCGAGGGACAACCGATCACCGGACTTCAGGCCGTGTTGCGCAACGTGCTTCGGGTCCTCGACGGTCAGCCGGGAATGACGTTCTTGCTCGGACCGTTCACCTATCAGGTGGGCCTGTTGGCCGCGTTCTCGAACGACCGTTTTCAGCGCTTGGGCGATCTGGTTAGCGGGACGATGGTGGTGGTCGAAGAGCGGCAGTGGTTTCAGGGGCTGGTGCGGATGGACGATCCCGAGGTGGCGCAGATGGCCGGCCGCGTGCCCGCCAGCTTCCTGCCCAGCCGCTCGCTCTGCGAGGCCCTGGCGGCGTACGTACAGCGTCGTCGGTCGTTCTCGTGGCCGCGGCTGATGGAGATTGCCCGGCATCTCGGCGAGCCGCTGCGGGCGAAGTTCAACCTGCCGCCGAACACGAACCTCGATTTGCTGTTGTGCGGTTTGTATCATCGCGCGTTCATCACCGACCGCCAAAGCGAACTGGCCGCCGAAGCCCTGCCGGTCGTCGACGTCCTGCCCGCCTACAGCCAACACGCCACGCCGGCCGAGGCGATGTCGCAAGCGGTGGCACAAAGTGAGGGGCAATGGAGGGCGAGACCATGAAAGTCTCCGACCTGCTCGAATCCCGCCGCGCCAATTGGCGAGAACTGGAGGAGCTTTGCCGTCGCACGGGCGTCCGCTCGCGGCGGCGGCTGCCGCCGGGGATGGTCTCGCGATTCTCGACGTTGTATCGGGCGGCCTGTGCCGATCTGGCGCTAGCCCATGCCTATCAGCTTCCCCCGGGCACGGTCCACTATCTGCACCAGCTCGTGGGCCGGGCGCACAACCAACTCTACCGCTCCCGCACGTTTCGCGTTCGGGAGTGGATCGAGGAACTCTTCGTCAACGTGCCGCAGCGGCTCTTCGCCGACAACTGCCTGCGGCTGGCGTTCTTGCTCTTCTGGGGCACCTTTCTGCTCTCCGCGCTGATGGCCTACTACTCGCGCGATCTCGCCGAGCGGATGATCGGAGAGGATATGATCGAGCAGCTCGAGGATTCCTATGCCTCGGCGCCCGACGGCAAGTCTTTCCGCGGCGGAGGAGACGCCGAGTTTATCGATGAAAGGGGTGCGGCGGCCGGCATGTACGCGGCGAATAATCCCAGCATCGGGCTGCGCTGCTTCGTCTTCGGGCTGTTCATCATCGGGGGGATCTACATCACGATGTACAACGCGTCGATGATCGGAGCCGCCTTCGGGTACATGGCCTCGATGCCCGACCCGTGGCGCCAGAATTTCTTCTACTTCGTCACCGCCCACGGGCCGTTCGAGTTGACCGCGGTGGTGCTTTGCTCGGCGGCCGGGTTGCGGTTGGGGTTTTCGATCATCGATACCCAAGGCTACACGCGGGCGGCGTCGCTGCGGCGGGCCGCCTTCCACGTGATGCCGACCGTTTGTGCCGCCGTGCTGATGTTCCTGCTGGCGGCTTTGATCGAGGCGTTCCTTTCGCCCTCGGCGGCCGATTACGGGATCAAGGCCAGCGTAGCGATCCTCTCGGCTGCCATGTTGCTGTTCTACTTCGTCGTGCTGGGCTATCCCCGAGGTGACTAGCCGTGCAACTGGACCAGAACCGAATTGCGATTCGCGAGCGAGGCTTCCTCGAGATTCTCGATCTCGCGTTGCGCGTGATTCGGGCCCACGCCTGGCCGCTGCTGGCCACGTTTTGCATCGGCGCGATACCGATGATCTTGCTGAACGCCTGGCTGCTGTCCGACGTGGTCATCCGGCTCGATTCCGAGCAATACTCCCAGTACGTCTTCTACATGTATTTACTGATCGTCTGGCAGACGCCCCTGGCCATGGCCCCGCTGACGCTGTATCTCGGCCAGGCCCTGTTTACCGATCGGCCCCGGGCCGGGCAGGTCGTGCGGAGCTTTTTCGGGTCGCTGCCGCAGTTGATTCTCTATCAGGTGATCGTTCGGGCGCTGTTCGTTCCGTTGGTGGTGACTTGGTTCCTGCTCTACGCCTGGCAGCCGTACCTCAGCGAAGTGATCCTGCTGGAGCGCAATCCGATCGCGCGCCGCGGTAAGCAAGGCATGACGACCGGCCGGCGCACCAAGGCCCTACACCGCGGCTACGTGGCCGAACTGTTCCTCCGCTGGCTCGGCGCCCTGGCCATCGGGGCGCTGCTGGTACCGGCCCTCTGGTGCGCGCTGAGCTTCCTGCGGTTTACGCTGGCCGAGCAAGAGGCCTGGTACGACCCGTGGTCCGGCTGGGAGGCAAACTCCACGCTGTATACGTTGGGCTTCGCCCTGGCGGCGTGGCTGGTGGTGGGGTATTTTACGGTGGTTCGCTTTTTGGGCTACCTCGACCTGCGGATCCGCCGCGAGGGGTGGGAAATCGAATTGATGATGCGGGCCGAGGCCGCACGCCTGATGAGACAACTCACATGAACGTCGCCGTTGTGTTGTTGATGCTGCAACCGTTGCCGTCGGCAATGGACGACCCCGAGGAGTCGATCTCCGCCGGGGCCGAGGCGCTTGACTCCTGGCGCGACGACTACCCCTGGTACGACGACGAGGCCGACGACGTACGGCGCGTCGGTTTGCGGGAACCGGAAGCGCCGTCGACGGGCTCGTCGGGGCCGTTGCTTCCCGGGTCGTTCATGCAGTGGGTGGCTTGGATCATGATCACCCTGGCGCTGGCCGCACTGCTGGGTGTGTTGATCTGGATCCTGCTGGGCCGCGAGTGGGGGGATGTACCGGCGTCCGGCGGCGCGGCCGTCGACGACCAGAGCGACGCCGACCGCGTCGAGGCCTTGCCGTTTCCCGTCCAATCCGGGCGAAAAGACCTTTTGGGCCAGGCCCAGGATTTCTACCGCAACGGCGACTACGCCAAGGCGATCGTCTATCTGTTCAGCTACCAGCTCGTGCAACTCGACAAGCGCCAGATCATCCGCCTGAGCAAAGGCAAGACGAACCGCCGCTACCTGCGGGAGATCGGCACACGTTTCGCCCTGCTGCGGCTGGTCGAAGAGACGATGGTCACGTTCGAGGGCGTTTTCTTCGGGCATCACCCGCTCGACCGGCCGCAATTCGAATCGTGCTGGTCGCGGTTGGCAGAGTTTCAATCGCTGGCGGGAGAGATGCCCAGTTAGCCGGATGAGCCGATGACATCAGACAGCAGAATGCGGCATTCAGCGCCACAGCACGGGTGGCTGGGGCAAAGCGCAGGGATGCCCCAGAGATGCGCGCATGTTGGTGCTTGCGCCCCGGGGACGCTGCGGCGTTCTGCCACCAACCATCGGGTTATCGAGATCTGGGGCACCGCTGCGCTTTGCCCCCGCCCCCCCCTTGGGGAGGCATGTTTGTCCCCAAGCGCCAACGCCGCCCGGCCCACACCCCCGC
>CAYYNP010000469.1:0-5226 GCA_964472545.1 uncultured Planctomycetaceae bacterium
GGCTCGGAGCCAGTCCCCGTTTTCCACTCCCGCGAATCGACTTTGCAGTTCTCCTTCGCGCCCGCCAAAGCAGTTTGACTTCCGACCGGCAGCAGCTTATCCTGGAACCGTTGATCGGAATCCAGAAACACCGAACAGGCAGCGAACGATGAAGTCATCTGGGCGTCTTCTCACAGGGGCCATGCTGGCATTGTTTACCGTGACGCCGTGTCTGGCAGGCACGATCTCCGGGCATGGACGGTTCGAGCGGATTGCCGGCAATCCGGCCGCGGGGTACAAGGAGCTTTACGAATGGGACCTGTTTCTCTCGCCGAGCGACAATGCCGCGGTCGGCCCTTCGCGGCGCCTGGGCGCACCGCCCGGTCAGGCGCCGACCGGCGACGGCTTCTATCGGATCGACGGATTGCCGGCGGGAACGTATTCGGCCTACGTCAACCAGCCGGACTTCTTCGCGTCGCCGGTGGTCGTGCCGAAGGTCGAAGTGCCGGGCAGCGGAGACGTGGAAGTACACGTCGACCTCGACGTCGACTACTCCACCTACTACCGCGACTCCGGCCAGTGGACCGACTGGCAATGGGATTGGTATCAGACCTATACGGCCACCGGCACGGCGGTTCGCGGCGTGTCGTGGGTGATGGCGGGCGCCGGCCAGTACAACGGCAAGACGGCCCGGGTACGGATCCTCGAAGACAACGGCGAGGCGGACGTCCGCCGCTGGCGGCGCGTGGGCGAAGCGTTCGACGGCAGCCTGGGATCCGACTCCGACGAATGGGTCCGATGGATCTCCGGCGACGTGCCGATGGTGCCCGGCAAGCGCTACGCGGTGAACATCCACATCGACGGCGGGATGGCGATCTACAAGCGGAACAAAGACGCCCAGAGCTATCGCGGCGGCCGGGCGTACGACCAGAACGGCAACCCGCAGAACTTCGACATGTGCATCACCGTGTTTGCCGACCGCGGAGAGATGGTCACGCACACGTCGCGGTCGTCGGGGCCGGGCGATTTCGACGGCGGACTGGGCGGCACGCGCTGGGGTCAGAGTTTCACGGCCACCGGCGGCGGGCTGGCGGCGGTCGATCTGTTTGCGGCCAGTGGGATGGACGACCTGGAGTTGACGTGGCGCATCCGCCGCGGCGGCCCGAGCGGACCGCAGGTTGGGCCAATGAAGACGACCCGCGGGGCCTACTTCGCCTCGAGCACGGACCTGGTCGGCGTGAGCTTCAACCCGGGCGAAGTGGCGTTGACGCCCGGCGAGACCTACTATATCGAGGCGACCCAGCCGGCCGGATTCACGCCGTACGTGATGCGGCCGGACGAGCGTTTTGCCGACGGGGCGGCCTTTCGCAACGGCTCGCCGGTGGCCGAGGACCTTTCGATGACGATCGTCGAGTATCAGGTGCCCGAGCCGTCGACGCTGATCGGGTCAGCGGGCGTGTTGCTGGGGTGGCTGGCGGCGGTGTGGCGTCGGGTGAGTCGGGGGTGAACGAGAAAACAATGGAAGGGAGAGTACGATGACGTGTGTTAGTCGACGGCAATTCCTGGCGACCGGACTGGCTGCGGCGAGTCTGACGTATGTCCCGGCCCGTGCAGGTGAACCGGAAGCGGCAGCACTGTCCGCCGGCTCCGACGTTCCGCTGGTCGATCTGCACGCCCACCTCGACAACAGCACCGTCGAGAAGGCCGTGGAGGTTGCGAAGCGGCAAGGCGTGAAGCTGGGCATCGTCGAACACGCCGGCACGGAGTTGAACGAGTATCCGGTCGTCTTGAGCAACGACGAGGAACTGCGGCAATACCTGGCGATGCTCGATGGCCAGCCGGTCTACGGCGGCGTACAGGCCGAATGGACGGATTGGTCGAAGTGCTTTTCCCGCGAGATGCTCGCCAAGCTCGACTACACGCTGATGGACGCGATGACCTTTGCGGGCAAAGACGGCCGTCGCGTGAAGCTCTGGTCGCGAGACGTCGAACAACGCGTGGAGATGTCCGATCGGCAGGCGTTCATGGACCGTTACGTCGACTACTACGTGGAGTTGATCGAGCGGCAGCCGATCGACGTGTTGGCCAACGTCTCTTGGCTGCCGGCAGGCATGGGCCGCGCGTACGAGACGTTTTGGACGCCCAAGCGAATCCGCCGGGTCGTCAGCGCCGCCGTGAAACATCGCGTGGCGATCGAGATCAGCTCGAACCTCAAGGGGCCCAAACCCTATTTCCTTCGCATCGCCAAGGAAGCCGGGGTGAAGTTCTCCTTCGGCTCCAACGGCCGCTATCCGAACATGGGCAAGCTCGACTACTGCCTGGTGATGGTGCGGGAGTTGGGGCTGACGAAGGCCGATATGTTCACGCCGGGTGTGGACGGGCAGAAGGCCGTGCAGCGGCGGAAGGGGGATGACGGGGTGAGGGGGTGAGGGGAAGGAAGAAGGGTGAGGAGTGGCTGGGGCAAAGCGCAGCGGTGCCCCAGTGATTTCCAGGTCGAGAGCGGCACCCACAACCTGGGGCACCGCTGCGCTTTGTCCCAGCCACCCACAAACTCAATTGTCACGAGGTACTAGGCGACGCAGGCGAAGCCTGGCAGATGTTGCGTTCCCAAGCCGGAGTTTGGGAACGAGTGGGTAACTGCCTGTCCGTCTCGCGGAGCGAGACGACTACTATTCTTGAAATCGGGGAATAAACGGCTGCTTCGGTGTCTCCAAGAGGTAGTAGCGGCGGCCGGTCGGCAATCGGCTCGCCGGTGACTTGGCCGCTCTCTGCGGCCTGCTTTCCCCTAACGAAGGAGGTGTGCGATGAGGGTCTATGCTGCGCTGGTGTTGTTGACGGTGTTCGCGTTGGGCTGTGGCGGCGTGGGGGCGGAAAGAAACGGGGCGCCGGGAACGACAAAAACGGCGGCGGCCTCGGCCACGTTCGCCCAGCCTGCGATGGCGAGGATGGCGCCGGAGTTGCAGGAGGACTTGCCGCCGGAGCCGGACTTCAACACCGAAGGCTACGATCGGATCTACGAGAACCCGTTCCTCTCGGCCCGCGAGAATCCGTTGTCGACGTTTTCGATCGACGTCGATACGGCGTCGTACTCGAACGTGCGGCGATTCCTCGAGGGCGGCACGCTGCCGCCGAAGGACGCGGTGCGAATCGAGGAACTGGTCAACTACTTCAACTACGCCTATCCGCCGCCCGACGACGGCCGGCCGTTTGCCGCCCGAGTGGAAGTGGCGGCGTGTCCCTGGAACGCGGAACACCGGCTGGCTCGGATCGCCATCAAAGGCCGTGAGATTCCGCAGGCCGAACGCCCCGCGGCCAATCTGGTCTTCTTGTTGGACGTCTCCGGTTCGATGGGCGACCAAAACAAGCTGCCCTTGTTGAAACGGGCGATGCGGATGCTCGTCGAGCAACTCGACCCGCGCGACCGCGTGGCGATCACGGCCTATGCCGGCAGCGCCGGGCTGGTGCTGCCGCCGACGTCTTGCGACGAAAAGGCAATCATCGTCGAGGCGATCGGCGGGCTTCAGGCAGGCGGCTCGACGGCCGGCGGAGCAGGCATCCAGCTCGCCTACGAACTGGCCGAACGGGACTTCGATCCCGGGCGAATCAACAGGGTGATCCTCTGCACCGACGGCGACTTCAACGTCGGCATCAGCGACGCCGGCTCGTTGACCCGGCTGATCGAGGAAAAGGCCCGGGGCGGCGTCTATCTGACCGTGCTCGGTTTCGGGACGGGCAACTACAAAGACTCCAGGATGGAACAACTCGCCGATCACGGCAACGGCAACTACGGCTACATCGATACGCTCAACGAAGCCCGCAAGCTGTTGGTCGAACAACTCGGCGGCACGTTGGTGACCATCGCCAAGGACGTGAAGATCCAGGTCGACTTCAATCCGGCCCACGTTGGGGCCTATCGGCTGATCGGCTATGAGAACCGGATGCTCAAGGCCGAAGATTTCCGCGACGACACCAAAGACGCCGGTGAGATCGGGGCCGGCCACACGGTCACGGCGTTCTACGAGTTGGTGCCTCCCGGCCAAGAAGCCACCGTGGCCGGCAAGGTCGAGCCGTCGAAGTATCAGCAGCCCGGCGCGCTTAGCCCGGACGCCGGCGGCGAGGAGATTCTCACCGTACGGCTGGCGTACAAGCTGCCGGACGAAGACAAGTCGACCGAGGTTTCTTTCCCCGTAACCGAGTCGGATAACTTCACTGCCGAGCCGTCTGAGGAGTTCCAGTTCGCCTCGGCCGTGGCCTGTTTCGGGATGCTGTTGCGCGACAGCGAGCATAGAGGCCAAGCGACCTTCGAGATGGCACTCGAATTGGCCAACGCGGGCAAAGGCCCGGATGCTTTCGGTTATCGGGCCGAGTTCGTGCAACTGGCCGGGCTGGCGAGCGCGTTGCCGCGGGAGTAGGGATTGTCGGCAGGCGCACCGGGGCAAGTGTGCCGCTGCTTCACGGAACACGGGTGCCGTGCCCACGCTTGCGTGGGCATGCCCGATTGTAGGCAGCCAACATGCCCACGCAAGCGTGGGCATGGCACCGAGTTTCTGAATTCTTGCGAATCCAGCTACGGCTCGTCCGGATGGTTGCTTCGGGTTTCGCCGCGTGATACGATCCAATGGGATTCGAAGCGTGGGGAGCCCCGATTCCGGGAGGGAGGTCGGAAGGTGAGCAGGTTGCTGATGAACCGCCCGTTGGGCTGTCTCGTGTTGGCCGCGGCGTGGCTGGCGGCTGCGTCGGCCTCCGGGGAACCTCCGGGGTGGAACTCTCCCAATCGATATCGCCTGCTCTTGGCGATCGATCATTGCGGCGTCGACCGGTCGAATGCCCCGGCGTCGGTCGAGATCGACTTTTCCGCCTTGCTGGCCGCCGGGGACGTTTCCGGCAGGTCCAGCGAGTACACGATCGAGTTGATCGCCTACGACCGAGCCGGCGTGCCCAAGACGTACGACGACTCGCGCAAGGGCTACGAGCGCTATCTGCTGCCGTGGCGGATCGAGAAGTTCTACGGCATCAACAAGGCCACGTTGCGATTCGTCGCGCCGGACGAGACTAGCACTACCGTAGCGGTCTACTTCGACACGCTCGAATCGAGACACGGCGAGCCGCGGCGATATCGCGGGCTCGTCGGCGACGGCGACTTCTTCCGACAGCCCTATCGGCGGCGCGAGATCGGGGCCTGCCATTTCGATTGCCTGGGCGACCTCGACGGCGAAGGCGACCTAGACCTGCTGCGTGGTGGCGTTC
>CAYYNP010000470.1:0-5202 GCA_964472545.1 uncultured Planctomycetaceae bacterium
TGAGTGGTGAGTGATGGGTGGTGAGTGATGGGTGGTGAGTGATGGGTGGTGAGGGGTGAAAGCCTGAAGACCGCCAACTAGCGAGGTTGGCATTCTCGCAGTTACGACGGAAACGCTGGGCAAATATGCTGAGAATTGCGGTGACGGACGGACACAGAGAGTAACGACCTTCTTTCGCCACTCACCACTCGCCACCCATCACTCACCACTCTCCCCAATCGCCTCCGCGATCGCCCCGAAAATCGTCTCTACCGACGCCATCCGTCCGGCGCCGCGCTCGCCGCAGCTTAGGTAGCCTTCTTCGGGATCGATCAATACGACGCCGTCGGCCTGGAGTTGCTCGGCATTGCGCTGCACGGCCGGTTTCTGCCACATGCGATGGTTCATTGCCGGGGCCATCAGCACGGGCCCGTCGAAGGCCAGCAGCAGGGTGCTCAACAGGTCGTCGGCCAGTCCGATCGCGGCTTTGGCCAGGATGTTGGCGGTGGCGGGGGCCACGCAGAGCAACTCGGCCGATTGGCCCAACTCGATGTGGGGATGTACGCCGCGGCCGAACGTCTTCACACCGACCGGCCGGCCGGTCAGGGCCTCGAACGTCTTCGGGCCGACCAGTTTCGTGGCCGAGCGGGTCATCGCTACCGACACACCAGCGCCCGCCTGCACAAGCCGGCTGACCAGCGCGGCCGTCTTGTAGGCGGCGATCCCGCCCGTCACGCCGATCAACAGCTCGCGGCCGTTCATAGATTGCTGAGGTCCAATTCGGCCGGACCTTCCTCCGCACCGGCGGCCACTTGCAACTGCAATTCGGTATCCAGGTAGATCTTGTCTTGCAGGATTTCCTGGATCACGATCTCCATCTTGCTTACCCCCTCCATGTTGATCAGCGGCCGCGCGCCCTGGTTCAGCGCCACCAGGCGTTTCTGGATCAGGGTCGACAGCTTGAAACGCCCACCCACCTTCTTGACGATTGCCTCTTCCCGAAGGTCATCGAGCATCTCAGTTGGTCTCCGATTCTAAAGCAAGAATATCACAAATCTCTTGGGCAGCCCGGTCGACGTCGTCGTTGATCACTCGATAACGATAGCGGTCGGCCCGACTCATCTCCTCCTTGGCCTGGGCGAGTCGGCGCTGGATCGCATCTTCGGTCTCGGTCGCTCGGCCACGGAGTCGCCGCTCGAGCTGCTCGACGGACTCGGGCCGGACGAAGATCGTGATCGCGTCATCGTAACGCTGCATCACACAGAGCGCCCCTTGCACGTCAATCTCTAAGACTACCCACTTACCCGCCTCAAGACTAGGGGTAACTGCGTCCCAAAGCGTTCCGTACCAATATCCACGTCCAAAAACCTCGAAAGACTCGAGAAACTCCCCCCTCTCTCGGCGGAGGTCGAACTCTTCCTGGGGCATGAAGTGGTAATCGACACCGTCTGCCTCCCCTGGACGAGGGGGTCGCGTGGTGGCCGACACACTGGTCACCAATGGCATCCGGCAGATCTCGAACACGCGGCGCAAGACGGTCGTCTTGCCCGCACCGGAGGGGCCGGAGATCACGACCAGTCTTCCCTTGCCCGTCGATGCCATCGTCACTCGATGTTCTGGATCATCTCGCGGATACGTTCGATGGCCGTCTTTACCTCGATCACCTCTTTGGCGATCTCGACGTCGTTGGCCTTCGACCCGATGGTATTGGTCTCGCGGAACATCTCCTGAGTGAGAAACTCGAGCTTTCGGCCCGAGCTCTCGTCGGTCTCCATCACGGCGGCAAACTGATCCAGGTGACTCTGCAATCGGACGATCTCCTCGGAGATATCGGCCCGATCGGCAAACAGGCTGACCTCGCGAATCAAGTCCGCCGGGTCGAGCACCACGTCGTATTCGTCGAGCGTCTTCTTCAGCCGCTCGCTGATGCGTTGGCGATAGGCGTCGACCACCAGCGGGGCCCGTTGCTGGATCCGCGCGAGGCTCTCGGCAATTTGCCGGCGGTTGGCCTCGAGGTCGTCGGCCATCGCCTGGCCTTCTTCGGCCCGCATCTGCGCCAGGCCGTCGAGCGCCTGCGCGAGGGCCTTGCCGATCAGCGGCCAATCGTCGTCCGGGGCGGCGGCACGTTCGGTCCCCTCGTCGATCACGCCGGGCAACACCAGCAGCGACTGCACCGGGGGCTGCTGCGGCACGTCCCAGCGCTTTGCGAGCGACGCCAACTGAGCCCGATAGCGGTCGAGCACGTCTTCGTTGATCGCAAAATCGTCCGGCGAGGCCGCCCGATGGATGCGCAAATTCACCAGTACCGTGCCGCGGCGGATACTCTTGCGGACGGCGGCCTCGATCTTCGGCTCCAACTGGCCGTAGCCCTCACCGGCGCGCACCGACAGCTTGAAGAACCGGCTGTTGACGGTGCGGATCTCAACCGACACGTCCAGCCCGTCCTGCTGGCAACACGCCTCGCCAAAGCCGGTCATGCTCAACAGCACGGCAGAGTGGATCCTAATCAAGGGTCTTCGGTGGGGTGCCCCATCTGCGGCGGGGCCGCCGACGACGGCCAACGGTCAGGCTGCAAGGCGGCGGTTAAGACCCCGGCTCCGGTGCAGGGGGCAAAGCCGGAGCGTCGCCGCCGGCGTCTTCTTCCGTCTTGGCCTGCGTCCCAATCATGCCGGAACCGTCGCCTTGCTCGATCACGGGGGTCTCGAACATGTTGGTCTCGTCGATGCCTGCCCCCACAACGCCGACGGTGATCGTACAGAGCACAATCCAAAACGCCGCCACGCCAACGGTGATTTTGGTGAACAGGTCGCCCGCCTTGGTGCCGAAGGCGCTTTGGCCGCCCATGCCGCCAAACGCCCCGGCCAGCCCGCCGCCCTTGCCGCGCTGCACCATCACCAGCAGGATCAAGATGATCGCCGTGAAGAGCATCAGGCCTTTTAGTAGACCGATGAACAGACCCATGAGAGGTTCCTTTATCGCTTTCGATGACGTTTTGGCTTACTTCTTCAACTTGGCTTACTTCTTCAACCCGGCGACGATTCCCATCAGCGAATCGGCCTTCAAGGCGGCCCCGCCGACCAGGGCGCCGTCGATATTGGGTTGGCCCAGCAGGTCGGCCGCGTTGTCCGGCTTGACACTGCCCCCATACTGGATTCGGACGGATTGGGCAACTTCTTCATTATAGCGGTCTTGCATGATCTTGCGAAGATCGAGGTGGACCTCTTCCGCCTGGTCGGTGGTGGCCACTTTTCCCGTGCCGATGGCCCAAACCGGCTCGTAGGCGACGACGATCTTACTCATCTGGTCGGTGGATACCCCCGCTAAGGAGCTGCCGAACTGCTGCCGGATCACGTCCATCGTCTTTCCAGCCTCACGCTCCTCGAGCAACTCGCCCACGCAGACGATCGGCAACAGGCCCGCCTCCAGCGCGGCGTGGACCTTCTTGTTGATCTCTTCGTCGGTCTCGCCCAACACGTGCCGGCGCTCGCTATGGCCGAGGATCACGTAGGTGCAGCCGATGTCGCAGAGCATCGCGGCGCTGATCTCGCCGGTGTACGCGCCCTTCGGCTCGTGGTACATGTTTTGGGCACCCAAGGCGACCTTGGTGCCTTTCACCGCCGCAGCGACCGCGTCGAGATGCACGCTCGCCGGACAGACCGCCAGGTCGACCCCGTCGGTGTCGGCCGCCTTCTCGGCCAATTCGGTCGCCAACTCAACGGCCGTCGCGCGCTCGAGGTTCATCTTCCAGTTGCCGGCAATAAACGGACGTCGCATCAATCCAACTCCTTGAAATCGTAATTCGTATCGTGTCTTGTGATCCGGCCCCGCTGCAACAACGGACGTGCCGGCTGCGTGCCAGCGGCATTACTCCTCGGTTTCGCTCGCCGGGAACGAACCGAGAATCTCCAACCGCAACGCCTTCTCCCCCAGCGTGGCCATCACGTGCTCCAGCGGCGTGTCGGTCTCGTGGCCTTCCATCTCGACGAAGAACAGATAGGCCCGTTTTTCGCCGGGGTCCGGAAACGACTCGATCCAGGTCAGGTTTACCTGGTTCCGCTTGAAGACGTTCATCGCCTCGGCCAGCGCACCGGGCCGATGCTCTATCTGAAACAGCATCGCCGTGCGGTCGTTGCCGCTGCGCTGCGGCGCCCGATCGCCGATCAGCGCAAATCGCGTGGTGTTCGACGGGTTGTCTTCGATCTTCTCGGCCACGACGTCCAGGCCGTAATGGACGCCCGCCTCAATGCTCGCCACGGCCGCCGCGCCGGGCTTCTCCTTGGCCAATTGGGCGGCCGTCGACGTGCTGGTCACCTCGATCGAGCGGGCGTTCGGAAGGTGCTTCGCCAGCCAATTGCGGCATTGCGAAAGCGCCTGCGGGCGGCTGTAGACCTCCCGGATCTCGGTGCGAGCACACTTGCCCAACAACGCGTGGTGGATCTCCATCTCCACTTCGCCGCAGATCTTTACCGGCAGCCGGGTGAACATATCGAGCGTGTCGGCGATGCGGCCGTCGGTCGAGTTCTCGATCGGCACCAGTCCGTAATCGGAATGGCCCCGATTGACCTCCTCGAACACGGCCGAAATGCTGCCCACCGGCACCATCTGCACGCTCTGCCCGAAACGGCGCATGGCGGCCAGGTGGCTGTAGCTGTACATCGGCCCGAGGAACGCGATCCGGCGCTCGCGGACCAAGCAACGACAGCCGCTGAACATCTCGCGGAAGACCGTCCGCACGTCGCGCCTTGGCAACGGGCCGCGGCTACGGCCGACGATCCGGGCCAACGCCTCATCGTCCAGCCCGCACTCCGACATCACAGAGGGGGCCGCACCATTCTTTTTGGTTATTTTGCGGACGAGTCTTGCCCGCTCTTGGATTGTCTTCAGCAACTCACGGTCGATTTCGGCGATCCGCGCTACGGGATCGACTGTGGCAGCCTTGACCGCCCCCGGAGGTTTCTTCGCCGGCGGGGTCTTTGTTGCCCCCTTTTTTGTGGTGGATGCGGCTTTTGCCGACTTCGGAACCACCTTCCTAGGGGGGGCTGACTTCCTTCCCGCTGGTTTACTTTTCTTCTTCTTGGCCATGGCTACCACCAGTCCACATTGCCGACAACCGAAACATCTGCTTGTACCGCAGAGGCATCGTCGTGTCAACCGGTCGGGGGTGTGAAGCAGGAGAACTGCAAAGTGTGCGGGAGCCCGAAAAAGGGGACTGGCTCCGTCGAC
>CAYYNP010000471.1:0-5187 GCA_964472545.1 uncultured Planctomycetaceae bacterium
AACATCCCATATCGAAACACCTTGCAGCAGCGAGGAACGCCGGTTACGCCCTATTCATAAGCAGACCTCGATTCCGGATATGGCCGATTCTCGACCAATCGCAACCGTCAGTATACCCCCGAGGTGGTGGGGAAGTCAAAGCCGCCTGCCGCGGTAGATTCGATTGGATCCAGCGGCCCGCGTGGTTCTCGTGGAGGCATCGGTCGCCGCAGCATGTAACCAAACGCCCGCCAAATGCATCAGAGACTACATACGGATACGACAGAAACTCCTGTGATAATTATCGTTCCAGGGGGCCCGAAACCAAGTACAACCAAAAGGAGCATGGAAAATGAAAGTACTCATCACGGCGACTTTCGTAGCGGCGACAATCTCGGCGATGGGCCTTTTCGCCGCGGGCGTCGACGAAAGGACTCTGCCGCAATCGAAGCGAACTTCGCTCGGGCTGTACGTTACGGCCGAAGAGGCATACCGGCAATGGCAAGCCGATCGCAAGGGTGTGAAGCTGATCGACGTCCGCACACCGGAGGAGTTTCGCCTGATCGGCTGTCCCAAAACGGCGTCGAAGGTGCCGCTGTCGACACCCCGCGAGTTTGCCGCTCGCGTCCGTGCGATCGCCGCCCCGGGCGACACCGTGCTGGTCATCTGCCGCTCCGGAAATCGTAGCGCGATGGCCGTGAACTGGCTGGCACAGGCCGGCTACAAGAAGGCCTACTCGGTGGTCGACGGTTTCGAGGGTGACCGAAACACCGATCGATCCAGCCCCGACTTCGGCCGCCGCACCGTCAACGGCTGGAAGAACGCGGGGCTGCCGTGGGAGAGGTAGGGTAGGGTGCCACGCAAAGGCGGCAGTGCGAGTTTCTCACCGGCGAAGGGCGAGTTTCGGCAGTCTGCTGATGTTCTGCAAGAGCCGTGGCGGGTCACTGCGACTGGCCGTACGCGATCACTAGCGTGGAGAGCACGATGATCGCCATCCCGGCGGTGAGGATGCCGATCGATTTCTGGCCCGCCCCGCGCCACTCACGGAAGAGGATACCGTAGACGTTGCTGAAGAGGATCAGCATGGACATGTGTAGCGCCCAACTGGTGTACTCGAACTGGGGGCCGATATACGCTTGGCCGATGCCGTAGAAGAAGAACTGGAAATACCACATCGTACCACTGAGCAGGGCCATCAGATAGTAGAACGACAGGCTGCCGCCCGCTACCTCCGCCCCGTTCTGCCCAGGCATCCGCAGGAACTGCGAGCCGGTCTTGTTCCGGGCGATCAACACGCCGCAGCAGACGACGTTCGTCAACCAGGCGCCGCTGTTGGAGAAGGGATAGATGGCGTTCATCGAGAGCAGCTTGCTGCCGGCCTCACCGGCCGCCACCTCAGACAACGGGTCGCCGGCGTCGAGGGCGAACTTGTAGACGGCCGAGAGCATTCCGGCCATCACGGCGTAGGGAACGCCGCGGCGGAAGGAGTACCTCGCAGGTCCGCCGCTACTGCCTTGTTCTCGCAGCGCGCCGGCCCAGCCGCAGAAGACGATGCCCACCAACGACGCCACGATACCCGCCAAGATAATCATCCCCGGCTTGTCGCTGAATGTCTCCGCCAGCTTCCACTTGAGCCCATCGTTGGGATTCCAGATCAACGGCACGATCGTCCCCAACCCGGCGGAGATGCCGATCGCGATGGCGTAGTTCAACGAGAAGCCGATGTAGCGGATGCCCAGGCCGAACGTCAGCCCGCCGAACCCATATAGTACACCGAGCGAAAAAGACTTCCACATCACACTCGGCGGGCAATCCTTCAGGCGGCCGTTGATGCAATCCGCCAGCAGTTGTCCGTAGTTGTCGATCGTCACAAACGCAAACACCACCGGCAGCACCAGCCAGGCGAACGTTGCGGTGGTGACCCAATAGACCTCCCACGCCCAGAGTTTCGTCTGCTTCTGCGGCGTGTAGCAGCTCGACGCCGAAAAGGCCCCCACGCCGTGGACGGCGACTCCCAGAAATGGATTTGGCTGCATGAAGGGTCCTCTCTTGGCATCCTGCCGTGTGGTGCGCAACGGCCGTTCTCGTCCCACCATCGTGGCGGCGGGGGCAAGGCCGACAGCATACCATCGCGGCCGGGCGCGTCCAAGGTGCTTAGGGGCGTCGCGCCGGCGGCCAGGCGGAAACGCAACGCTTGCCAGGCATTGTCGGAAGACTGCAGCCGGGTGGCTGGGGCAAAGCGCAGCGGTGCCCCAGAGGTGCGGAGAACCTGGGGCACCGCTGCGCTTTGCCCGGGCCACCCATCCGTTGCGATGTGACTTCTGTGGTGGTCTCTCCGTTCTCGTGCGGCCCGTGCACGTCCTCGTCTTCTTCGATCTTTTCGATCGTAAAGCGCGACCCTCGAATTGCCGAACGATCGCACCCCCCGCCAGAGCCGTTTTGCGAGAATCCTTCCCCAGAAGCTTGTATTTCCCCGGCGATCTGGTAAGCTAGGCGGCCGACAAAAGATGACCCCCTAAAGGCACTCTTATTCAGCCAACCCTCTCGAGTGAGGCAGCGCTCCCGACACCCAATCTGACGTTGCGGTAGCGGTCCGTAGCGATCGTCCGGTGGTGTCTTTGTGATCCGTGCGTTTGCGGGTCGCGTTCCCGTTGGTTTTGAAGGCGGACAGAGTCCGTCTGCACATAGTTCATCTGTATTGAGGCTTCATCACTAAGGAGGCATTACGATGTTCCGGTGTAGAACGTTGATGGCGATGGTTGTATTGCTGGCGGGAGTGGGGCCGGCTGCGGCCGAACCGGTTGAATTGATTGTCAATGGCGGCTTTGAGACCCCGGGCATCTTGCCGCACGACCACTACACGGTGCAGGCAGGATCCACGTTGATAACGGGCTGGACCGTGGCGTCCGGAACCGTGGATCTCGTTAATCCTTCTTGTGTATGCGGTTTACCGTATGAAGGGCAACAATGGCTTGATCTGAACGGCGAGTTGATTGGTGGAATCGAACAGTCATTCGCCACCGATGTAGGCCAAGCGTACGAGTTGTCGTTCCGCTACTCGAACAATCCAACGGGGAGTGCCCCGCAGTACCTTGCCGACGTCACGGTCACGGGAAACAGCGCGCTGCTTGACGCCCGGATTTCCCATTCCGGGTCGACGCATAACAACATGAACTATCAACTCTTCAGCGACACTTTCGTTGCCGATTCTTCGTCTACCACTTTGCGATTCCAATCGCTCACACTCGGCAGGCGAGGCATTGCACTGGACGCTGTGAGCGTCGTCATACCCGAACCCTCCGCCCTTATTCTGCTGGCAGTGGGCGCTGCGGGTCTGATGGGCTACGGCTGGCGGCGACGGTCACTCGGTAGATAGACCATGGCACAGGGTTTCAAACGCAAGGGAGACACAACCATGTTTCGGCTGACAACGTTGCCTGCGTTTGTGGTTGCTGCTGCAGTCGGTTGGGGGCAGGCTTGCATATCAACAGCCGCCGTCATTGCCGGCGACGCGTTCGACTACTCGCCGGCAGGGTCGAACTTGATCGGGAAGGACGGCAACGGCAGCACCGGTTTTGCCGGCGCCTGGTTTGGCAGTGACTCCTTCGACTTGGCTTCCGGTAGTCTGACCGATCCTGGCGGCGCGCTGCCCGTGGATGGAAACCGCGTCACTTGTGCAAGCTACGGGGGCAATCGTGACGCCCATCGCCTTTTCGATACGACCATCGGGCTCCACGATACGACGATCTACTTCAGTTTCCTCATGCGGCCCGAAGGGACGCTAGGCGGAGGCGCCTGGGACGGTTGGTTTGGCTGGGCGCTGCGCGGCGAGGACGCACGTTTCCCGGACCTGTTTCTCGGCAAGCCGAGCTACAACGAGCGTTACGTTATCGAGAGCGCAGGTGGGGCAGGCCAGATCGTCACCAGTGAGCCCACCGTAGTCGGTCAAACGGCCTTCTTCGTACTCAGAGCCGATTTCACCGCGGGCGCCGACACGTTTCGTTTGTACGTCAATCCGACCCCCGGAGCCGCGGAACCCACGACGGCGGACGCGGTGTTGACCGGCCTGAATCTGGGCGCACCGCGAGGTGTCAGTTTGACGGGGCCGGGAGCTTTCAGTTTCGACGAGTTCCGCGTCACCACCACCTTCGGCGAGGCTGCCCCCGTTCCCGAACCCTCTACACTCGTCCTGCTGGCCGTGGCTGCCGCGGGGCTGCTGGGCTACGGCTGGCGGCGACGCTCACTCAGTAGATAAGTCGCCGGTGCAAAGGCTTCAACTCGAAGGAGGACGTCGGAGGCTGGCTCTTCAACCAGTTCGCTACTTCCCCCCTACCGTGGGCGGGCCTATAATGGGAAGAGTCGGTTGTCCGCCGGTTACTGAAGTCTCTCCATTTCGACTACGGAGGACGGACCATGAAGGAGCGGATCCGCGAGGAGCCCAAGATCCTGGCTGCTGCCGAACGGCAGATGCAGGCGTGGGCACGCAGGACGGAGATCGAAGATCGGGCCGAGCACGCCAAAGAACTCGAACGGCTCGCCGCCAGCGTCAAGGACTACTTGGCCCTCTCGCGCGAGGAGGGCGCCGGCGGCAGCGAAATCGCTCAATCGCTCGGCGGCACGCTCGGCTGGGAGGTGCTCGACCGGAACCTGCTGGATCGCGTGGCCGAGCGGTTCCGTGATTCGCGTACCATGTTGGAGTTGGTTGACGAGAAGTGCAGCAACTGGGTCTACGACGTGCTGGGGACCTGGATGGAACGAAACGTCGTCTCCTCCGAGAAGTACGTGACCCACCTGATCCACGTGGTGTTGGCGGCGGCCCGGCGGGGCAACGTCGTGCTGGTGGGGCGCGGGGCCCAGTTCCTCCTGCCGCCCGAGAAAGGTCTGGCCGTGCGGATCATCGCGCCGCTGAGGTATCGCGTCCGGCAGACCATGCAACGGGAAGGCCTCGACGAATCGGCCGCCCGACGCTTCATCGAACAGAAGGATCTCGGCCGCCGCGAATTCGTCCGCCGCCACTTTCACCACGACATCGACGACCCACACCTGTACGACCTGGTAATCAACGTCGAGCGGATCGGCCACCAAGGTGCCGTCGAACAGATTCACGCGGCGCTGACGGCGTAGCGGTGCAACGCGTGCAAGTCGATTCAAGTTGTCGTCTTGTGTGCAACAACACGGGCGGCGCCCAAGACGAGAGTGCCAAAAAGG
>CAYYNP010000472.1:0-5177 GCA_964472545.1 uncultured Planctomycetaceae bacterium
TCTGCGGCGACGACGCCGACTCGCCGGCCGCGATGTCGGAGACCTACTTTCAAGGCGGCGGCATGCACGGCGATTTGGCGCTGGTCGAGGCCGCGCTGTCCGCCCGGGGGTTCGTCAACCTGGTCAACCTGGGCGTACCCTTCCCGCGCGATGCCTACGGCCAGTTCATCGGCTACAAGACCGACCACGACCCGCGGCAACGGGCCACGTCGATCGGGCCGTACACCTCGCGCGAGATGTGCCGGGCGCTGATCCGACAGGTAAAACAGCTCGATATCCCGTTGCGCGAGAACCTCAACGTGGTCAAGCTGCTGACCGTCGGCCAGGGCGACACGCTGCGCGCCGCCGGGGCGGTCCTGATCGGCGAAGACGGCGCGCTCGAGGCGATCGCCGCCGAAAACGCCGTCTGCGCCGTCGGCGGGCCGGGCGGGCTCTACAAGACGAGCGTCTATCCGCAGGTCCACACCGGCGCCATCGGACTGGCCCTGATGGCCGGCGCCAAGGCCCAAAACCTGCCGGAGTCGCAGTACGGCATGGCCTCGATCAAGTTCCGCTGGAACGTTTCGGGCACCTACATGCAGGTCGTGCCGCGGCTGATCAGCACGGCCGCCGACGGCACGAGCGACGAGCGGGAATTCCTGCGCGACTACTTCGAAGACGTGGGCGAAATGAACTCGATGGTCTTCCTTAAGGGCTATCAATGGCCGTTCGACAGCCGCAAGGCGGTGGGCGGGTCGTCGATCATCGACGTGCTGGTCTACATCGAAACGGTGATCAAGGGCCGCCGCGTCTTTCTCGACTACCGCCGCAACCCGGCCGACTTCCGCTTCGAGGACCTCTCGGACGAGGCCCACGATTATCTGCGCAAGTCGGAGGCCCTGCTCGATACGCCCATCGCACGGCTGCGGAAGATGAACCCCGGGGCGATCGATCTCTACCTGGATCACGCCATCGACGTCAACGTTGAGCCGTTGGAGATTGCCGTCTGTGCCCAACACAACAACGGCGGCCTGGCCGGCAACCATTGGTGGGAATCGCTGAACGTGAAGCACCTCTTTCCGATCGGCGAGGTCAACGGCTCGCACGGCGTCTATCGGCCGGGCGGATCGGCGCTGAACAGCGGCCAGGTCGGCTCGTTTCGGGCGGCCGAGTATATCGCCAACTGTTACGCGGAATGGACCGTCGCGGAAGACACTGTCAAGAACGCTGCCGGCGCTGGGGCTGCGGAAGTCGAGGCGTGGATCGAGAGATGCGGCGATGCCACGACATCATGGCAAGACGAACGCGACGAATTCCAGCGGCGGATGTCCCGCGCGGGCGCACACATCCGTTCGGCCGGCGAGCTGCAAAAGGCGGTCGACGAGGCTTGGCAGCAGGTTCAACGCGTCGAGTCGTCCGGCTGTGCATGCGGCGGCCCGGCCGATTACCGCGAGGCTCTACGCAACCGCCAACTCTGCTTTGCCCACGCCGTCTATCTCGAAGCGGTGCTCTTCGCCGTACAAAGCGGCACCGGCAGCCGCGGCTCGGCGATGGCGCTCGACCCCGACGGCACACGGGTGCACGAGAAGCTCGACGAGAGTTGGCGGATCGTGCCCGAGAACGTCGACTTCCGCGAGAAGGTCCAAGAGACGTTGGCCACGCCCGACGGCCGCACCGAGAACCGCTGGGTCGCCCGTCGCCCCATGCCGGAGACCGACGTCTGGTTCGAGACCGCTTGGGCCCGTTTTCGCAGTGGGGAGGTGTATCAGAGGTAGGGTACTTCCACTAGCCGGGGGCAAAGCCGACACCGAGTCCGCCACTACCCCCCGGTTGGAGTCGAATTGCGGCACGATCTCAACTCGTCAGAGGGGTGTTTTCTGCAGCCCTGGAGGAAAAGTTGGACATCTCCCTCAGGTTCTGTATACTAGCAGTCGTTGTGTGAAATCGTTCCAGGGCGCATAGCCTGAGGCAACCATCCGTTCCCCTCCGCATCCAAACCGGAGGCAGCGACTCGGCACCCAAGTCGATCACGGCTATCCAAGGTGGTTAGCCCTTTCTTGAAGGGTGCGTCTGTATACACTGTTGGCCGCAAACTGCGGTCGGCGTCCCCCGTGTTTTGCAGTCGGGGATTCGCAGTCGGGGATTTTCCGCCTGCCAACCCGCCGGCCGTTGAGCCAATTGAAATCGAGCACGTGGAGGTAGAGTCGTGAGTCAAGCAGAACAATGCGTCGCCGCTTTCGTTGCGGCGGCCTTCGGCTGCGCGGCGAGCTTGTCGTGCGGCACGGTTTGGAGTGCGTCCACGTACCAGGAGGTTGTCGAAGCCGACGGGCCGATCGCCTACTATCGCCTCGACGAGCAACCCGGCGCGAGCGCAGCGACCGATCAAACGGGCACGCACCACGGCACGTATCGCAACGGCCCCACACTGGCGGTGCCGGGAGCGATTCTCACGGATCCGGCGAACACGGCAGCCGGATTCAACCGGGTCGACTCTCAGTACGTCGAACTGACGACACTAGGGGACTTCGGCAGTGAAATGGTCAACGGCTACACTCTGGAGTATTGGGCCCGATTCCGCAACAGCACGGCTGGCCAAGGCGTGTTGGGCACCGGCAACCCGGGCTTCACGACCAATCTGGGGATCGACATCGCCAACCACGACCCGGGCGAGTTGCGCGTTTACTGCCGCGACGACGACTGGAACCGTTTCGAGGCCCGCTACTATCCTGAGGGCGACAATATCGACATCTACGACGGCCGATGGCACCATCTCGCGCACGTCTTCGATCCCTTCGGCGCGCAGCCGGCCAGCGAACTCGTCGACCGCGCGTCGGGCGATCGGGTGATCTACTACGTCGACTCGGTCCAGCAGGAGATCAGCGTGAGCACCCACGTTCCCCTCGGCGCGTCGGACTTCGTCTATCCGATGCTGCTGGCCGCCTGGAACGGGCGAGGTACGCCAGGAGTCTTCTTCGACGGCGATCTTGACGAAGTCGCGTTTTACATGCGTCCGCTGAAGGGCGGTGAAGTCGCCGAGCATTACGCTGCCGCCGTTCCCGAGCCCTCTGCGCTGGTCTTGCTGTGCGCCGGCGCATTGGGACTCCTGGCGCTGGCGCGGAGGCGAAGAAAGTGAGCATGGGGCTTTGGCAATCCACACGACTCGACTTCCTACCCGCTCTACTACGGAGGCACAAACATGATCCGCCAGACGACAATCTGCACCTGCTTGTTGGTGATGCTCATTGCCGTGAACCGGCTCTCCGCGTCGCTGGTCAGCCCTTGGCACGTTAATCCGAGCAACGGTCACCGCTACGCCTTGGTGGAAAGGAGCACCTGGACCCAAGCGGAAGTCGAGGCGATGCTTGCCGGAGGGCACCTGGCGACGATCAACAATGCTGCTGAGCAGGACTGGGTGTACCAGACGTTCGGCTCCGGCCGCCTGCTGTGGATCGGCCTGAACGACGTCGCGGCGGAGGGCCGGTTCACGTGGACCAGCGGCGAGCCGGTCACGTATACCCATTGGGCCCCCCGCGAACCGAATGACGCTGTCGGCGGCGAGGACTACGTGGCGATGTACTCCTCGCGCCATTCCTATGGCGGATTCTGGAACGACTGGGGAGTCCGCAACGAGGAGCCGACCGGCAAGCCGTTGCACGGCGTGGTGGAGATTGGTATCGAGCCGGAGTACGCATCCTTTTCGTTGGCTGCCGACGCGAGCTGGTTGGCGATCGCTCCGGAGGGCAATCGCGAGCAACAGCCGATCCACTCGGTAGGGGGCAGTTTCGAGGCAGCCAACCCCGGCTGGAACACGAGTCTGACGTTCGACACGTCCAACTGGAGCCCCGCCGAACCCCGCGACGGCGGCGCGATCTGGGGACCCGGCGCCGACACGCCCGTCTATTTGCGCAAGAACTTCACGTTGGCCACGCCCGTGGAAGACGTCCTCTTGATCTCCACGATAGACGATGACGCCCTGGTCTACATCAACGGCAACTTGCTGATCTCCGATACCGACGGACGGGAAAGCGGCAACGGGCCGATGGACGTGACCGACTACCTGGTTCAAGGAGAGAACTTCATCGCCATCAAGGCGCACGATTCCTCCGGTGACAACGAACTCGTAGCGCTCAACCTCTTCGGCACGGCCGTCCCGGAACCGTCGGCGCTGATCCTGCTGGGCATCGGTGCAGCGGGCCTGCTTCTCGCGGTGCGGCGTCGATCTGCTCGCTTCTCGACGGCCAGGCGGTGACAATGGTCGGGCGATTCGGACGCCCGTGACGTTCCGTCGGCAGCACGGCCCCGGTCGCATCATCGCATCTGTGCGCCTCCCATTCGCCTTGCCCAAGCCGCCAATTCATGGGAGGATATACTGAAGTTGCGGCCAGTGCGCTCGGCATCCCCCGCGCGACATGCAAGCCAACGGACCAACCCGATGAAAATCGTCCTTTTGGGTACCACCGGCTACCACCCCAACGACCGCCGTCACACGCCCTGCATGATGCTGCCTGAGTGTGGCGTGATGCTCGACGCCGGCACGGCCATGTATCGGGCGCCGGCGTACCTTCAAACGCCGGAAGTGGATATCTTCCTGACGCACGTCCATCTGGATCACGTCATCGGGCTGTCTTACCTATTCAGCATCCTGCACGTACACCCGCTGGACCGGGTCACGGTACACGGCGAGCCGCAGAAGCTGGCAGCGGTCGAGGAGCACATGTTCAGCGAGCACATGTTTCCCAAGCGGCCGCCGTTCGAGTCGCGGCCGCTGGCCGACGAGGTGGCGTTGGCCGGCGGAGGACGGCTGACGCATTTTCCGCTGAAGCATCAAGGCGGGTCGGTCGGCTACCGGCTCGATTGGCCCGGCCGCTCGATGGCCTATGTGACCGACACCACCGCCGCCGTGGACGCCGACTACATCGAGAGGATCCGCGGCGTGGACCTCTTGATCCACGAGTGCTACTTCCCCGACGCCCACGCCGAATTTGCCGAGATGACCGGCCACAGCTCGACCACCCCAGTGGCCGAAGTCGCCCGCGCGGCCGACGTGGGCCGGCTGATCCTGGTGCACCTGAACCCACTCTCGATCGAAGACGACCCGATCGGGCTGGATGTGGCCAGGGCGGTCTTTCCGCAAACGGAGTTGGGGGAGGATTTGATGGAGGTGGAGTGGTAGTGGGGAGTGGGGAGTTCGGAGTGGG
>CAYYNP010000473.1:0-5174 GCA_964472545.1 uncultured Planctomycetaceae bacterium
TGTGAAGGTGACTCGTGCCGCCAAACCCGTAGCCGTGGGCGGAAGCCCCCGGAGAGTCTGCGGTAGATGGCGTTGCCTTCCGGGGGCTTCCGCCCACGGCTAGTCGTCGCCATGCAACAGCCGGGCAATGCCCACGGCCGCGACGATCCCAATCGTCAATCCAACCAAGGCCCCCAGAAGCTGGCTTCCCGGATTGCCCCCACCGCAGATGGCCCCAATAATCGCCAACGCGATGGGGACGAGGAACATCCCGATCGACGTCGATACGAGCCGCCAGCCGGCGAGCCCGGGCTCGTCTGCCGCGTCCGGTGTTGGCGGACTATCGCCAACCGAGCAGCCCGAGCAGTTCTCACATTCCGGCCGGCTCGAGTCGTCGTGGATGTGCATCGCTATTGGTCGGAGTAGACCTTGGTGCTCTCTTGCTTGATCACCGGCGATTGCATGTCGTCGGTCATAAGCTGCACACTAGTCCGCAAGTCGCCCGGCCGCAAGGCCTCGACGCGGACGCGATACGCGGTCGACTCCTTGGCCGCCAGCCGCGGCAGGCTGTCGAAGACGACCTGATTGCCCTGGATCGACTCGCGCGTGGGGCCTTCGGCCGAAAGCGGCCGTAGTTCTGCCGGGAGTTGCACGGCCAAGCGCACGTTGGTGGCGGCGCGTGAGCCCTGATTGAGCACGCGAATCTCATAGGTCGTTTGGCCGCCGACCTCGACCGGATCGGAAGCGTCGACCGCCTCGAAGAGCACCGCGGAAATGCCCTCGATCAGTACCGGCTGCTCCTGCTCGGCAGCATCCGCCCGATCGGCCGAGCCGCGAAGCCGGAGGCTCTGCTGGCCCTCTTCGACCGGCATGGTCACCAATTCGACCGTGCCCGTTTCGTTGACCGGCAGTTCGGTCAATCGCCAGAACACGGCCCGATTGGCTTCGTCGTAATAGCCCGAGGCGTTGGCCCGAACGAACTTCAATCCGCTGGGCAGGTAGGCCACCAACTCGACCGCTTTGGCCGGTGCCGTGCCGGGGTTGCGGACCGAAAGCTGGTAGGACGCCTCCCGCTCGAGATAGCGCCGTCTGGGCCCGGCCACGGCCACGTCGATCTTCGGTGCGACCACCTGGATCTGCGACTCTTGGCTGGCCTGGAGGTTCCCGTCGGCTCGAACCTTCAGCACGTTGGTGGTCAGGCCCGGCCGGCTGGCCTTGAGGGTCAATTTCAGCGTGCGGCTTTCGCCGGGCGGAAGGTCGCCTACACGATATTCCAGATCCGCGCCGGCCGGATGCTGCAAGCCGGTGGGGATCTGTTCGTCGAGCACCACGTTGGTCGCTACGCCGCTGCCGGGATTGGAAACGGTGATCGACAGCGCGACCTCCTCGCCGATGAGCACCCGTTCGGGCACCGACGCCTGTAGCACGAGTTCCGGCTTAGTGGCCACGGTGCGTGCGGCGGCCTCGGCCACGATGCTGACCGTGGCCACGCTGCCGATCTCGCCCTCGGCGGTGGGCATCAATTCGATCTCGACGGCCGCTTCTCGGCCCGGGTCGAGCGAACCGAGGTTCCACACCAGGCCGCCTTGCGCGTCGCGCGTGGCTTGGGGCGTCGTCGAGATCAACCGCGTGCCCTGGGGAATTCGATCGTGGATCTGCACACCGGCCGCCGCGATCGTGCCGGTGTTGCGCACGACCACACGAAACGTCGCCGCCTTACCCACTTGGACTTCCGCCGGGGCGGTCTTTTCGATGGTCAGTTGCGGCGACTGCGGCCCTTCGAGATGCTTGCCACCGGGTCGGGCAGCGCCTTCGTTGGCGGGGAAGGTCGGCGGGCGGAGTTCCGTCGACGGGCGAAGCGCAGCCCGTCCGTCGAGTGCCGCAGGGTCGCTGGAGCCAGCGCCGGCGTACGGATTCGCCTCTGGCAGCGAACGGCCGCCCGCGGGTGAAACGCCGGGTCTGAAGAGGGGGCCCGGCAAGTGTGCTGCGGTGCCGGTCGCGGCGGTCGTCGTGCCGGTAGCCGGCATCCGCGAGGCGCCCGTGTTCGGCAGCAATCCCGGCGCAGCCGAATTCGCCAAATTGCGGATTGGGGCTCCCGCGGTGACCGGCAGCGGCGTTGTCGGCCGTGCCGTTGATGCGTTGTCGACTGGCGTTTGGCTGCCCGGAAACGCGGGCAATTGCGTGTAACGCGGCGTGGCCGAAGTCCGGGGATCCGATACGCCGGCGGCCGGCGCCGATCTGCCGGGAATCGCCGGCGGCGTGAGACCGGTCGGATCGGGGCCGAACGCCAGTTCCCGCAACGGATGTCCTGACGCCTCGCCAGGCAACGCTTGCGGCGGTGGGGCCGGCGCGCTGGCGGGCAAGACCACCCGGGGTTGAGTGAGGCGATTCGTTTCGAACGCCGTGTTGCCCGAAGCCGTGGCACCCGTGTCGGCCACCTCGAAGCTGGGAGGATCCGGTTCCTCGGCACCCCGCTGGGCTTGGGCAATTGCGATCACCCCCAGAATCACGACGACCCCCAATGCGGAGACGCGCAGTAGCAGGCGTTTCATATGCGTAGCCTCGGAACGGTTGAGTTGAAATCTGATAAGTGGCGCAGACCAGCGAATTTACGAGATGAGATTCGGCGGCAGCAGAGGGCCCTGCCCAAACGCACGCGCACCCGCGCACGCGACGCAGACCTTCTGCCGCCAAAAGTGGCCCGGCTAAGTACCAAAAACCGACCGCAAAGGCAACGTCAATTCGAGAATCGTCCGACGCGAGCGCATAAACCGGCCCAGAGGAGGGGGGCCGTTCACTCAAGAGTAGCCGAGGGCGGCAGCCCACGGACGCGCAGCGCCATCACGAGGCTAAACATCACTCTTAACTGCGGGCGGGCGTGAAGCTCCGCCGTCGTCGAGCAACGGCTCCACGCACCCTGCAGAAGTCGCACCCTGCAAGAGTTCTTGCTCACTCGCTAAACGGATCGGCGTCGTTCGATTTGGCGGGTGGCGCCGACGGCTCTTCCAGGGGAGCACCAAAGGGATCGGTGGCCGGCCGGGGCATATCGCCCGGATCCATGTCGGAGGGCGGCTCTGCCGGTGGCAAGCCGGGTGGGTCTTCCGGCGGCGCGCCGAACGGATCGAGATCGCCTGCCGGACCGGGTGGATCCGGCGGTGGGGGCGATGCACTGCTCCTCACATACGGCCGCGGCAAGACCGGCTCGCGATCCCCCGCGATCCGCAGGTCGCTCAACAGGTCGGCGATCTCGCGGTGGACGTGGTAGGTCTGCGAGATCACCAGCATCTCCTTCTTGCCGAGCGGCGCGGCAGCTATCGAACCCGGGCCGCCTACGTCGTCCCAAGTGGTCGGTTTTACCGTGGAGGTGATGATCTCAATCAGCGTGTCGTAGTCGGCCAGCGTGCCCCCGCTCGCGGCGTCGCTACGCCGGATCGGCGCGTCGCTGCGGCGGACCAAGTCGTCGACCGGATAGACCTTGGCCGACAGTTGACACTCGGCCTCTTCGATGGTGGTGATCACCAGGACCTCGTTGCCGATGAAGTAGGTCAACTCCAGATCCCGAAGCATCAAGTTCAATGCCGATCGCAAAGAAACTCCCTTGATGTTCTCTGTCACCGGCGCGCCGGAATCAACGCCCACTTCATCCATTGCCCTTTGATCGATCTGGATCTCGATCTGGTGGTAGTCCTTCAAGTAGTCGATCACGTCGACCAAGGGGGTTTCGATGAACTCCAACTGGGTCGGCGAGTCGAGCGCCTCTTCGATCTTCCGTTCGGCCACCGACGAAGCGGCCTCCGACGGCGGAGAGAACCCGCCCACCAGTACGAACGCCACGACTAACCCCGCCCCCCACCACGCCAGTGTCCTGAACATCGGTCTCGTCCTCCTCCCAAAGGGAATCTTCAAAGCGCAGGTGCGCTCTTTCTATGTATTGTCGTTTTCCGCCAAAATCTTGGGGGTCACGTACATTGTACCGCCAATTTCTGCCGGCGGGCTGGGAAAAACTCTGTTGCGTGGCCGCGGCGACATTGATCCGCTCTGCCGGGCGAGATACCGAGCATACGCATACCCCCCGTGGGTGTTGGTCTTGCTTTCTCGTGCCGGCAAGACAGAAAGAGACGGGATGCTGTCAACGGCGTTTCATCTTCTTCGCCTACTCCGCTTGCTTACCCCGTCGGCCACCATCTCGCCAAACGGCGTCAGGCGGAGCCAACCATCGGCCTGCCGGACCTCGACCAGTTCGTGAGCGACCATTACCTCGACGGTCTCCTGAAACTCGCCTTCTGTGGGGTCTGCCAGGAATTCGTGGACCAGCTCCAGACTTACGTAGGGCAATTCACTCTCGTCCGACGCCGGCGTCTTCGAGTGCGCCAATAGTCCGGCGGCAATGTCCGAGGGCAAGCCGTCTCGCAGCAGTGCGCCCGCGCGCGCCTTGAACACCAAGTCCCTGAACATCTCGCGTTCGTCGATCCGCTCTTTGAACCAGACGCTGACGCAGAAACACACAATCGCGGCCGCGAGTAAGGTCCCAAACAGCCATCCGGATTCGAGCCAGGCGGCGTATGCGCATGCGGCCACCGCAACGAAGGCCAACGCCAAGCTGCCCCATCTCGCCACGATCATTCTCTTCCCCCTCTCATGTCTCGCGCATGGCTCAAACTGGACTCGGTCAGCGGATCAAAGAACAGGAATCGCTCAGACATCGCCGTTACCTCGATCCGTTCGCCGGGCCGAGGTGCTTCGCTGGCATCGACCCGGGCGGCGAGCCGGCTGGCGGCGACACGCATGTAGACGTGGGCCTCGGCCCCGATACGCTCGACCGTCTCGACCACGGCCGGGATGATCGAGGGCCCTTCCCCAGAAAGCGCTGCAGGCAGCATCACATGCTCGGGGCGTATGCCCACCGTGATCGGCTTTCCCGCGTAGGGCGCCAGCCGCGCAGCGTCGTTCTGTGCGAGGGTCAAGCTGAACTCGCCACCCGGGGCGGCATGGTGCGTGTGGCAGAAAACGATCTCACTATCTCGACGCTCGATCCGTCCCTCAAAGAAGTTCATCGTCGGGCTGCCGATCGTGGCGGCAACGAAACGACTGGCGGGGTGGTCGTAGAGCGTCTGGGGATCGGCCACTTGTTCGATCCGGCCGCCGCGCATCACGCCGATTCGCCGGCCGAGGGTCATGGCCTCGGTCTGATCGTG
>CAYYNP010000474.1:0-5120 GCA_964472545.1 uncultured Planctomycetaceae bacterium
GATAGTCCTCCTTCGAGAAGAACGTCTGCTGCCGCCGATTCCCCCGCTGCGTCACATGATGCGGGTAGCCCGGAACAACAACTCGTGCCAGTCTTGCCATGGCACGAGTCTAACGGAAACAGCACGATGAGGTCAAGAGGAAACTAGTATGGTGTCCCCGGAATAGCCCCCCGGAATAGCCCGGAATAGCCCTTTCTTCACCCGACCGGTGGCTCTTTACGGAGCGCCGAACACGTCGCCAACACCATGCGGCAGCGAAATGTCCGCGCTCGAGGGCGCGACGCTCGCCGGAAAATCGAATCAACCGTCACCAGCAGCGCGCCGCGGCGTACTTCCCCCCAGTTCGTCGGGTGGCGAAAGCACTTTATTCGCTTGCCAGCTTTGGCGAGACCTGATAAGATACCCGTCATGGCCTTCTGCCATGTACGTGATGCTGATGTAACTTTTGGTGAGCCGATAAGATGCCCGTTGGGTGCCTGAGAAAAAGACACTGGCCGCGTGTATAGTCGTGGACCGGCTCCGGCCGGCCACGGATCACACAACCCGGGGTCCAGGTCGCCCCCCTTGCAATAACGGGCTCCCAAAAAATCCATCACCACGGCATTGCGGCGGAGGGCCGTTTTTTGTTTCTTGCCGCGGGACCGTCTCTTCCCGGTTCCGCATCGACACTGCCCACCTTCATCCTCCCGATAGACCATGAACGAACTCTCTGCGGAACTGGCTGCGAAACGCGGTCGGCTGTTGGATCTGTTGCGAAGTTACGGCACTTGTGCCGTGGCGTTTTCCGGAGGGCTCGACAGCACGGTATTGGCCAAGGCGGCCCAATTGGCGCTGGGCAAAAAAGCCGTCGCGGTGACCGGCGTCAGCGCCAGCCTGGCCGTGGGCGAACTCGACGAAGCCAAAGAGATCGCCCGGCAGATCGGCATCCGCCACGAGGTGATCGAGACGGGCGAGTTGTCGATCGCCGAGTATCAACAAAACACGGCCAATCGCTGCTACCACTGCAAGACGGAGTTGTTCGCCCAGGTCGAGCAGATTGCCAAGCAGATGGACGTCGACGTGGTGGCCGACGGCAGCAACCGCGACGATCACGGCGAGCACCGCCCGGGCATCCGTGCGGCAAAGGACCGCAAGGTCCGCAGCCCGCTGGCCGAATGTGAATTCACCAAGGCCGAGTTGCGCACGCTGGCCGAACACTGGGGACTTCCCACCTGGAACAAGCCGGCCACGCCTTGCTTGAGCAGCCGCATTGCCTATGGCGAAAAGGTGACTCGCGAACGGCTGGCGATGATCGATCGGGCGGAGCGGTTCCTGCGCGAGCAGGGCTTCGAGCCGCTGAGGGTGCGCTATCATCGCGGCGATGTGGCGCGGATCGAGGTGGCGCCGGACGTGCTCGTGAAGTTCGCCGACGAGGCGTTTCGCCGCGAAGTGGTCGAACAGGTGAAAGCGGCCGGATTCAAGTACGTCTCGCTCGATTTGGAGGGCTTCCGTAGCGGCAGCCTCAACGAGATCTTGCCGGTCGAGAGTTTGCAGATCGGCGGGCGGTGACATACCGCGGGTGGCTGGGGCAAATCGCAGCGGTGCCCCAGGCTGCCGGTGCTAGCGCACGAGCAGGATCGTCAGCAACACCAGGATGACCGCGCAGCCGAGGCCCAAGGCGATCCAGACCCAAAAGGGAGTTTCCTTCGGGTTGCTCGTGCTCAGGCCGGCCGGTTCCTCGGCCACGGGAGTGCGCGGGCGGGCGCCGACGGGTACGTTGGTCGTCTCGATTTGGAAGCCGAAACCGGCGTCGTCCGCCTTCGGAGCGGCCGCAGGGACCAGTTGCAGATCGGCGAAGATTCCCGACCCCGGTATCGCAGCGTCCGGCCGCGCGCCGGGTGCCGGTCTGGCCCCCTTGATCGTATCCCGCCCCAAATTCGACGCCGTATCTTTGGCACTCTGATCGGCCGGCCTTGGCGCGGGCGTCGGAAGCCCCGAATCGCGTCGCGGCGGCCGAGCGCCGGGGCCTTCTCGTCGCGGCGCCGGCGCGGCGCGCTGTGGTGCCGCGGCGCGGGCAGCCCTGGCGGCGGCGGCCAACCGGGTCGACGATGACCCGCCGCTGCCGGGTGAATCGACGGTGTGGCCGTGCTTCGCCAGCCAAGCGCTCAGCGCCTCGGCCACTTCCCAGGCCGTTTGGATCCGCACGTCGCGCTTCTTGGTCATCATCCGATCGCAGATCTCGAGCAGATCGGCCGGGGCGTCCGGGCGGTCTTCGATAATGCTCGGCGGGGTCTCCCTTTGATGGGCCATCAGACGCTGCGGCAGCGTTCCCTCGGGAAACGGCGGATGGCCGGTCAACAGGAAGTAGAGCGAACACCCCAAGCTGTAGATGTCGGCCCGGGCGTCGACGCCGTGGCTGTCGAGCGCTTGCTCGGGAGCCAGGTAGTCGGCCGTTCCCAATACGTTCTCGTCGTAGGCCACCGTCAACGAAGCCCGATCCTCGTTGGCGAACCGGGCCAGGCCCAGATCGAGCACTTTGACCACGCCCTTGCGGTCCAAGAGCAGGTTGGCCGGCTTGACGTCGCGGTGGATCAGTCCGGCCTGATGGGCGTGGGCCAGGCCTTCGGCTGCCTGGCGGATATAGTCGGCCGCCGCGGCATAGTCCAGCGGTCCGTCCTGCCGGACGGTCGCCTGCAGGTCGCGACCCTCGACGTATTCCATCACCAGATAGTGGATCTGGCCGTCGTTGTCGCTGTCGACGTCGTACGCCCGGACGATGTTCGGATGATCCAAGGCGGCGGCGGCTTGGGCCTCGCGATGGAATCGCGCCAGATAGGAAGAGTCGGCCACGCGGTCCTTGGGCAGGACCTTGATGGCCACGCGGCGGCGCATCACGACGTGCTCGGCCAGGTAGACGGAACTCATACCGCCGGTGCCCAGGTGGTCCAGCAGTTTGTGAAGCTTGAGAAAGAACCCCTTGTGGCGGCCTTCGAGCAGCTTGTCGCATTGCCAGCGAGTCAGCAAGTCGGCGTCGATCAGCTTATCGACGACCAGATCCGTATCGTCGTCGTCGATCGGCCGGCCGCCGTCTTGCTGCTTCAGTTCCAGCAGGGCGTCGTCGAGTTGGTCTGCTTCGACCAACCCGCTTCGCCGAACCAGATCCAAAAACGTGTCGACTCGAACCTTGGCCATCGCCACACCGAAACTGTCTTACGGCATAATGAACTGTGATGCTGCGCGAAAGACGTCGGCCAAGAGGAGAAATAGGAATAAGCCGGCCGACAATCGCTCCTTCGCGCGGGAACCCCCCGCTGATGCGCATTTATCGTACCATGGATGCCCGGAGGATACCAGCTTCCGCCATTGCCGTAAACCGCCTAAATCGCTAGGCCTTTGCACTTACGGTGGCAAGAAAGGGATCGTAGCTATCGTGCGGGCTGTGCAGCAGCAAGTCGTTCCGTGAGGCTGTGCCGACCCACTCTAGACGGGTGCCCGCCGGCATTGCGGCTGCTAGAGAGCGCCCCGAGAGCAGTGGCTTACCGCGCCACGATTCGACCGATTCCCCGCCCGCCGATTCCCCGTCCCTGGCCCAAATTCTCGTGACTTCGGCTGCGACACATTTCGTTCAGAGTGTGTCGGACGGAATCGGCAGATTAGAGATCGGGTTGGTGGGCATTGTGATCGGCGCGGCGACCGGCGACTGTGGCTTGGGCGCCGACTTCTGGGCTCTTGCCACCGTCGGCAGCTTCAACGTGAAGGCCGTGCCCTTGCCCACCGTGCTTTGCACCTGGATGCGGCCTCGATGGGCTTCGATGATGTCGCGACACATCGAGAGGCCCAAGCCGGTGCCACCCTTGCCGCTGGCATCCGGGCCGCTCTTGGTGGTGTAGAAGGAGTCGAAGATCCGCGGTAGCTTCTCTGCCGGGATGCCACACCCGTAGTCGCGGATTACCAGATCGATCATCTCGTTTTCGGCGTCGTGCACGAGCTTAATCAACAGCCGCCCGCCGCGGGGCATCGCCTGCCGGGCGTTGATCAACATGTTCAGCAGGACCTGTTGGATCTGGTTGGCGTTGACCATCGCTTCGGGGACCGGCCGGAACGACTTGTCGACGGCGATCCGGTACTTGTTCATCTCGCGTTCAAGCAGCAGCAAGGAATTCTCGACCAGCTTGGTCAGATCGGTCGGTTCTTGACCGGCGGTTTGCTTTCGTGCCATGCCCAGTACGGTGTTGGTGATCTTCGCCGCCCGGTTGCCCGCCGCGAAGATCTTCTCCAGGCACTTATCCCGCGTGGGCGTGTCTTTGTGGCGCATGCCCATCTTGGCGTAGTTGATCACGGTCATCAACACGTTGTTGAATTCGTGCGTGGTCGTGCCGAGCAACTCGCCTAGGGCCGTCAGGTTTTGGGCCTGGGCCAGTTGCTGTTTGAGAACTTCGACCTGCTCTCGCAGGGCCACACATTCATCGTTGCCGCTTGTCGCCACCGATTGCTCCCCACTCTGGCCAGAATGCCTGGCCGTCAGAATTCCTCGCGAAACACTAAGCCCCCTACTTGCCCCACCATGAGAGTTCTCTCTGCCTTTCCGAAATTCCGTGCCTTAACCTTATGCGGGAGAACCACTTAGCCCTGCGTCCGGTATCGTCGAACTCGTGTCGGCAACTGAAACCCAAGCCGCTATAATCCGAGCGATGCGAACTCACCCCGTGACGGATACTGGGGTTCTGGAGAAGCTGGGATGCACACGATAGGCTTATTGGAGCAGGCGATCGATCTCGCGCGGCGATCGGGCTACGAACTCCGGCAGGAATGGCTCGGTGGCATGGACAGCGGCGGATGCGAGATCAACGGCCGCAAGGTCCTCTTTCTCGACTTGGCCCTGCCGCCCTCCGACCAACTCGAACAGGCTCTCGGCGCCCTGCGGCACGATCCCGAGGCCGTCGGCTTGCCGATGCCGCACGAGTTGCGAGATCTGCTTCAAGTCCGCAAGAGCGCATGACGGCACTTCCAAGAGACGTAAGCATTCGTCTAACCCGTTCGTAGTGCCTGGGTTCATCCGGGCCGTGCAGCGGAATCCCGCGAAAGGCCGCATGAAGGGCTTGTCGACTTAATCGACTCGGCTTTCTTGATGTACGCCGAGG
>CAYYNP010000475.1:0-5114 GCA_964472545.1 uncultured Planctomycetaceae bacterium
AATGGCCTTCGGCCAAAAGACAAGCGCCTTCCTCACCACTCACCACCCACCACTCACCACCCACCACCCACCACTCACCACTCACCACCCAACACACACCACTCCCCACCAGGTCCTCCCCCCCCCCCATCCTCGCCTTCGGCCTCTCCAGCCCGTGGATGCTTGGCTGGTTGGCGGCGGCGGCGGCGCCGATCTTGATCCATCTTTGGAGTCGGCAGAAGTTTCGGGAGACGACTTGGGCGGCCATGGAGTATTTGCTGGCGGCGATCCGGCGGCAGCGGCGGCGGATGCGCTTCGAGCAGTGGCTGCTGTTGGCAATTCGCACGCTGATCGTCGTGCTGATCGTGCTGGCGGTGGCCGAACCGTATTGGCGAGTGGCCGGGTTTGCCGCGCCCGGCAGCGACGGCACACATCGCGTGCTAGTCGTCGACGGCTCGTTCTCGATGGCCTATACGACGGACGAAAAGACGCGCTTCCAGCGTGCCAAGGAACTCATCCGCCAGATGGTCGAAAACAGCCGGCAGGGCGACGCGTTCACGCTGGTGTTGATGTCGTCGCCGCCACGGGTGATCGTGGGCAATCCGGTCTTCGACGGCCGCGATTTCCTGGGCGAGGTCGACGATCTCGAACTGCCGCATACCACGGCCGATGTGCCCACCACGTTGCTGAAGGTCGAGGATCTCTTGAAAGCCGCCCGGCTGGAACACGAGCGGCTGGAGAAGGAGGAGATCTACTTCCTCACCGACCTCGGCCGTGTGGGCTGGCTCCCGGAAGGAAACGAAGAGGCCGTGGCCGATTTCCATCAACTGGCCCTCCGCCTGGCCGAGCGGGCGCGGTTCTTTGTGATTGACCTGGGGCAATCAGAAGCGGAGAACGCGGCGATCACGGCAATCCGCACCCCGCAGGCCGTGCTCACGCCGGGCGATCGCGTCAGTTTCGACGTGGCGGTGAAGAACTTCGGCGGCCAGGGGCGGACCGGCCAGCCGATCGAATTGCTCGTCGACGGCCGGCGTCTGACACCGAAGACGGTCGACTTGACGGCCGGACAAGAGGTTACCGAGAGCTTCTCCCACCGCTTTACCACAGCGGGCGAACACGTCATCGAAGCCCGAACCGCCGGCGACGCGTTGGACATCGACAACCACCGCTGGATGGTCTTGCCGGTGAGGGAGTCGGTGCGCGTGTTGTGCCTCGACGGCCGACCCTCCGGCGAGGCGTTTGCCGGGGCGACCGACTATCTGGCGTTTGCCCTGGCACCCCATGGGCGGGATACCGAGAGAGCCGTCGTCGAGCCCGAAATCGCTCCCGAGGGCGCCCTGCTGCATCGCGATTTGAAGCAGTACGACTGCGTCTTCCTGTGCAACGTCAACCAGTTCACTTCCCACGAGGCGAGCGTACTGCGGGCGTACTTGGGCCACGGCGGCAACCTGATCTTCTTCCTGGGCGAGCGCGTGTTGCCGAAGCGGTACAATCGGGAACTGGGCGGCGACCAACAGCAGCCGGCTCTGCTGCCGGCCGCGCTGGGCAACGTCGTCTCGCTGGACCAGCCTCAGCCGCGCCTCGATCCGCTGGACTACGAGCATCCGCTGTTGGACGCCTTCCGCGGCGTCGATCTGGCCGGGCTGTTGAACGTCGCCGTGATGAAGTACGTCGAGCTCGACGTCGGCGGGAACAAGCGGGCCAACGTGGTGTTGAGGCTGGGCAACGGCGACCCGCTGATCGTCGAGCAGCCGGTCGGCCGCGGCCGCGTCGTGCTGGTGGCGACCTCCGCCGGCGACACCGACTGGACCCTGCTGCCGATCGCCGGGAGTTTCGTGCCGCTGGTGCAAGAGATCATGGCCTGGTGCGTGCGCGGGCAACGCCGGGAGCGGCAGGTGGAGGTGGGCGAGCCGCTACGGGTCTCCGTGCCCGCACCCGCGGTCGACGCGTCGGTTACGGTGGGACGCGTCGGCGGCGATCGTAGCAAGGTCCGGTTGCACGCCGACGGGGACTACGCCCAGTTGGCTTACACCGAGACGTGGCTCAGCGGCGTGTACGCGGCCCGTTTCGGCTCGCCGATCGACCGCACGTCCACGTTCGCCGTCAACGTCGACACGGCCGAAAGCGATCTGACGGCGATCGACGACGACGCGTTGCACAATCGAGTTTTCCCGGGCGTCGAGGTGACCCGCATGACCAAGTGGCGGGAAGCCGACGCCGAGGCCGACGTTGCCGGGAGCCCAATCCCGCGTGCGGGGATCTTCGACGTCGTCCTGCTCTACTTGGTGCTGGGGCTGTTGTTCGTGGAAACGGTTCTAGGTTGGCTTTTTGGATATCACGCGGCATGAGCGGCACGTTACCCAACTGGATCGCCCGTTTGCTCGGCGAAGAGGTCGCCCCGGGAGAGGGTACGGCCTTTCGGATGCAATTCGAGTGGCCGTTGGGAAGCGCTTGGGGGGCATGTCTGTTGGCGGCCGTGGCGGTGGGGTTCGTGGTGGCGATCTACTTGCGCGAGAACCGCCGGGCCAGCGTGGCGTATCGCATGATGTTGGCGGCCGTGCGATTCTCGTTGGTCGCCGTGGTCCTGCTGATGATCTCCCAAGTGTCCCTTTCGTTGCAGCGAACCGGCTTGCCTTACGTGGTCGTGGTGGTCGACGTTACCGGGAGCATGAACTCGACCGACCGCTACGACGACGCCCTGCGCGCCGGGTTGCAGCAGCGTCTCGACGAACTTGGCGGCGGGGAACTCACGCGATGGAATCTCACGCGGATGCTGTTGACCGAAGACAACGCTGCGCTGCCGAGGCAAGTAGGAAAGGACTACCGGTTGCGGGTCTATTTCCTCGACAACTCGCCGCGGGGCGTCGAACTGAGCGAGGCGACGGACGTCGACGGCCTGATCGCCGAGATCAAGGCGATCCGCACACCCAAGGCCGGGGCCACCCGCCTGGGAGCGGCGGTCCGTACGGTGCTCGACGATCTTCGCGGCACGCCGCCGGCGGCGATCGTTCTGCTGACCGACGGACTGAACACCGACGGCCCACCGTTGTCCGACGCGGTGGCCGCAGCCCGCAGCAAGGGCGTGCCGCTTTCGGCCGTGGGTATCGGCAGCGAACAACCACAGCGCGACCTGGAATTGACGGACCTATCGGTCGATCCGGTGGTCTTCGTCGACGACGTGGTCAACTTCGAGTTCCGTGTGAGTTGCACCGATTTCGAATACGGCCGAGTTCAGGTCGTGTTGCGTCGTGAAGGAGACACCGAGATCTTGGCCCGCACGGAGGTTTTTCTCGGCGGTGATCGCCCCTCGGTCCAGCACCAGCTTACTCATCGGCCCGAACGGACCGGCAGCTTCCGCTACATCGTCGAAGTCTTGCCGCAGGAGGGCGATGTCGATACGGCGAATAACCGGCAAACGCGGCCGGTGGAGGTTCGCGACGAGAAGATCCGGGTGTTGTTGGCTTGGGCGTATCCCAGTTACGAGTTTCGCTACTTGTGGAATTTGCTGCACCGCGACGACAGCATCGAGGTCTATACCGTCTTGCAGGACGCCGACGTCGAGGTCGTCCGGCGGCAGATCGATATGGACGCCCAACAACAGAAGCAGATGCTGCGGGCGTTTCCCGTACAACGGGGCGAGCTATTCGAGCAGGACGTGATCATCCTGGGCGACGTCAACCCGGCCCGGCTGAGCGAGTCGATGATGCAGAACCTGGTCGATTTCGTCGATCGGCCGGTGGACCGCGAGGGCAAAGGGGGCTCGTTGATTCTGGTCGCCGGAATGAAATACATGCCCCACGCCTTCCGCGGCACGCGGCTGGCCGATCTGATGCCGATCGATCCGCAGAGCGTTCGCATTCCCGACCCGGAGCAGCCGATTACCGACGGCTTCCAGGTTCAGGTAACGGCGGCCGGCCTGGCCCGCCCGCCGATGCAACTTGGCGATACGCAGTTGGCCACGCGGACTGCTTGGCGCGGGCTGCCGCCGTTGTATTGGCTGATGGACGCACCGGACCGGAAACCGGGCACGGTCGTGCTGGCCGAACATCCCACGCGCCGCGACGCGGAGGGCCGGTTGTTGCCGGTGATCTGCATGCACAACCCGGGCGCCGGCACGGTCGTGTTTCACGCCACCGACGAAACCCACCGCTGGCGCTATCGCGTCGGCGACGCGTTCTTTGCCCGCTATTGGGTTCAGATGATCCGTCACCTGGCCCGCTCGAAACTCGCCGGCCGTTCCGACGGTCTGCAATTGCAGAGCGACCGGCAGACCTATCGGGCGGGCGATCCGGTCCGGCTGCGCGTGCGATTCGACGACCCACGCGCCGCACCCGGCGACGACGACGGCGTGACCGTGGTGCTGGACCATGCCGACAGCCGCACCCGCCGCGAGCCGTTGCATCGGGCCAGCAGCCGAGGCGTCTTTGAGGCCGAGTTGGACGATCTGGCCCCGGGCGATTACCACGCGTGGGTGGCCGCGCCGTCGAGCAAGGGACGCGTGGCGTGGGCCGATTTCGTTGTCGAGCCCCCGGCGGGCGAACGCGAAGGCGAACCGATCAACGCCGCCGGATTGCAGAAGGCAGCCGACGACACCGGCGGCAAATACTACCGTTTGGAGGAGGCCGGCGGTCTGCTCGACGACCTGCCACCGGGCATACAAGTCCCCACCGAACCGCTGCCGCGCAAGCCGCTTTGGAATCGATGGCCGGTGCTGGTTCTGTTTCTGCTGCTGTTGATTGGTGAGTGGATACTACGCAAACGTGGGGGCATGATATAAGTGGCGCGAGGAGCCAATGTTGCCCGATGGCAAGAATACTGGGAGAATTGACGAGGTGGCTGCAACCGGCCGGTGAATAACGTGCCGGGTATTGCCCGATTTACATGGGGTCGGGGGGTCCGATCGCACCTGTGCAGTCGATCGCTAAAGCTTTGCCGCAAAAGCACTTAAGTCGCTTCAGTCCAGGTGTGGGCCGTCCGCCCGATTCATCCGTCAAGGAACCCCGTAGACCCCCAATACGTCGAAAACAGACGCGGCCTTGCCGACCACATCTTAGCCCAACTCCACGATTGTCGGTCCTTGATCGGCAACCCGAAACGGCTCTTCCGTTTTCAGGTGCAGAACGCTAGGAATACGG
>CAYYNP010000476.1:0-5111 GCA_964472545.1 uncultured Planctomycetaceae bacterium
CTCGACGGAGCGAGATGACTACTGTAGTGACATCTCGACGGAGCGAGATGACTACTGTAGTGACATCTCGACGGAGCGAGATGACTACGGAACGATTCTACCCCCACGCCGCCTCGCGGTCGAGGACCTGGGAGAAATGGCGATCGCTGTGGCTGAGCAGGACCAGCAGGTGCGTCAGCGTCCGCAAGGCGTCGGGCATGGGCAGGCCGTCGACGTCGTACCAGAACCGCCCGCCGCGGCCGCCGCCGAGCAGTGCGCGGTGTTTACGCATTGCGTCGGCCATCGTCTCGCGCCGGGCGTCGCTGAAAACGGCGCGTCCGGCCGCGTTGCGAATTCGCCGAACGGCCGGGCGTGGCGTGCCCCGTTCGAGCACGACGGCCGGCTCGGGATGCTCGGCGGCCAGGTGCCCGGCAAGCAACAGCAGCAGCCGCTCGGCGGGCACGGGGCGCCCTCTTTCGTCCTGTACGTGGCAAACTTCGCCGTCGTCGTCGATGCGGATGCCGAAAGCGGGCGCGGGGTGGTTGGAGCCGGGCGTTGGGGCGTTGGCCGGGCGGAGCGAAGCCCCGGGGCGTTCCAGTTTCTGCGGCCCCGTTGTGATACTCGAAGATTCCGGCGCGACCACCGGTCGCGGCTTTATGTGGAAATGGCAGCAGACGGGCTCGAGCAGCTTCCGCAGATAACGAACTAACGGGTCGCAGGTCGTGTCGAGCGTGAAGTGCAACGGCCGCAGGGCGTGGTAGTGGTCGACGAGTGTTGCCAGATAGGGCGCCTCGGCCGGAAACCGCTGCCACGCGCCGTATGTCCGTGTGGGACGGTCGACGCCGGCGGCGTGCAGTTTGCTAACCGCGTCGAGTTCCCCCGGCGAGGAGAGCGGCCGCCCATGCTTACCGAAGAGCTTCAGCCCCACCGTGTGCGGCCGTCCGTCGCAATCGCCCACCAGGATCCCTCCGGAGGCTGCCACGTGGTCGACGGCAAACGCCAGGCAGGCCGCGGTCGTCGAGCCGACGTCGAGCACGTGGCATCCGGCCCAACGCAGCCCCTCGCCGGCGGCCGCCACGACGTCGCACGCCATCGGCCGCCCGTCGCCGCCGAGCACCACGACCGGCGGTTCGTTCCGTGCCGAGTCCGGCCGTTCCCGCCGCAGTGCCACGCCAACCGCCGCCGCGATATCCCGGGCCGTGTCGCCGCTAAACTGGTTGAGATAGACGCCCCCGGCCCCTTCATCGTGGAACAAGACGTCGGGCGACCCACGATCCCGCGCTTCCGACAAACGCTTGACGTGCCCGGCCGGAAGCGAGCCCGTATCGTTCCGATGCGGACACTTCTGACAGCCCGGATAGAACTGGGCCATGCGGCCCAAGTGAACGGTCCGCGAAATCGGATAGTCTTCGCCCGGGCAGCGATAGACGGCGGGTTCTTCGGTTGGAACGTCTTGGAGTTGTTGGCACACGGCGATCACTCGGCGGCAAGAGACTCGGCGCACTCTATCCCGAAGCCGGGTTCCGGGTCAATAGCAGCGAGAGCCGTCACACTTCGCTACATTGCCAGCAAAGTGGGGTCTGCCTCTTGCCAAACGTGAGAATCGTCCGCGGTCACGGCAATCTCCGTTCTCCCGGCGACTCCACCTCCTGCCACGCCCTCTCGAGAAGATCGGCGATGCCCAGTTCGGCGGCCCATTCTTGCAGGTAGGGCCGGTCGATTGTCTCTGCGTGGATTTGCAGCACGCGAGTCACGTCTAACCATTGCCGCTCGGACATTTCACCGCCAATCCGGAACCACTCGAGTTTCGCAAGGGCGATGTCCTCCACTGCGGCCACGCGGAAACGCAGGGCCGGATCATCGTCGTCGAAGGCCTTCTCCTGAGCACGTTGTAGCGCAACACGGTCGTACTCACGATTCTTGACCACGAAGACGTCCACTTTGAACGAAATCGGAAGGTAGATGGTATTGAAGCACGATCGGCGAACGACCGCTTCCGAGACGGCGGGGCCGCTGATGTAGTAGTCGTGCCTCAGGGCTTCGACCAGCGGCCCGACGTGGCTTTCCGTCAGATCGGCGACGAGATCCACGTCTTGCGTGGTACGAACGTGCCCATGCACGGTGCTGGCGACCGAACCGCCGACGTAGTACTGAACCCCCAGACGCTCGAATTCCCTCACCACCGGAACCATGGCTTCGATGACGTCTGGGCGTTTCATGGTTCCCTCCGGCTGAGGTAATCACGAAGGCCGGTAGCCAAGTCTCGCCCGTAATGCACTTCCACCCACTTCACGTCGACTTCCTCGGTTGCAAGCTGCGGATGGGCTTCGGCAATCGCCCGGCGGGACAGCATGATGGCCATCGCGGTCAGCGAGCGCATCGACGCGATGCGCTGGGAGACGCTCATCCGGCGCAGCAACTCGATTTGGACGCGCTCGGCCTCGGGATGGGTGTCGGAGAGCATTGGAGAAGATCCCGTCACGTAGATCGTATACCCGCATTATCCGCGATTTGGACGAGCCGGGCAACTACCGTCCGCCCTGCTCGAATGACGTGCACAGGATCTCTGCCTACGGGGTGGATTGGCTTGCTGGATAGCCATCTGCTAGAATCGGGCGAGCCCCAGTATCTCGTGTCGCCCGAGAATGTCGAGGTCTGCCCGACCATCCGAATCCCCGCTTCAGGAGCCGGAATCATGAAAAGCCGCCGTCTGCTGCTGTCCGTTCTTGTTGTCGCGATCTTCCCGACTGTGCCCGTCTCGGCAGACGATGCCGACGCGTCGCAAACGCTTCAGCTTCTCGCTCGCAGCCGCACGCCCAGCCCGCAGAGCGACGGCAAGTTCCGCATCGTCCATGAAAACCTCCGCTGGGACGCCAAGCAGACGGCCGTGATCATCTGCGACATGTGGGCTCGGCACTGGTGCGACGGGGCTTGCGATCGGGGGGCGCAGATGGCCGAGCGGATGAACCGGTTCGTTCAGGAGGCCCGGCGTCGCGGAGCGCTGGTCGTTCACGCGCCCAGCAGCGGTATGAAACACTACGCCGAGCATCCCGCACGCCGCCGGGCCCAACAGGCTCCCAAAGCGGACAATCTGCCCGACGGCATCGCCGGATGGTGCCGGGGGCTAGAGTCGGAAAAAGACGCCAAGTGGCCGATCGACCAATCCGACGGCGGCTGCGATTGCCAGCCGCGTTGCCCGAACCGGCCGATGGACGTCCATCAAACGGCCGCATTGAAGATCCACGACGAGGACGCGATTTCCGACTCCGGCGTCGAGTGCTGGAATCTCCTCGAGCAGCGAGGCATCGAGAACGTAATCCTCGTCGGCGTACACACGAACATGTGCGTCATCGGCCGGCCGTTCGGGCTGAGGAACATGGTCCGCTGCGGCAAGAACGTGCTGTTGGTCCGCGACCTGACCGATACGATGTACAACCCGCGCAAGCCGCCGGAGGTGAGCCACGTCCGGGGGACCGATTTGATCGTCGAGTACATCGAGAAGTACGTCTGCCCGACGATCACCAGTTGCGATCTGCTGGGCGGTCCGCCGGCCCGATTCAAGGAGGACACGCGGCCCCATGTGGTGTTTCTGGTCAGCGAGGATGAATATGGCGCGGCCGAGACCCTGCCGGTCTTCGCCGAACTGCTAGGCAGTCGCTACGGCTGCTACTGCACGGTCGTTTTGGGACGCGACAAGAACGACCTATCCGGCGTCGAGGCCCTTGAAGACGCCGACGCGGCCGTGATCTACATCCGCCGCCGGGCATTTGCCGAAGAACAACTGAACGAAATCCGCAAGTATCTCGACGCCGGCAAGCCGCTGGTGGCACTGCGAACGGCCAGCCACGCATTTGACGCGCGTGGAGGCGCCCCAGAAGGCTGCGGCGAGTGGCCGGAGTTCGATGGTGACGTGCTCGGCGGCAACTACCACGGCCACGGATCGAATTCCCGCGGCACCGACGTGGCAGTGGCGGCCGATCGGGCCGATCATCCGATTCTGGCCGGCGTGAAGGTAGCGAAGTGGCGCAGCCAGGGTTCGCTCTACAACGTCAAGCCGATCGACCCGCATGCGACCGTGTTGCTGACCGGCTCGATCGAGAACGCCAACGAACCGATCGCCTGGACCCGCAACTACCGAGGCGGCCGCGTCTTCTACACGTCGCTGGGCCATCGCGAGGACTTCCGCCAGCCGCAGTTTCGGGCGTTGCTGGTCGGTGCGCTGTTCTGGGCGATGGACAAGCCGGTACCGTAGCGCGTTGTCGGCAAACAACGCGGGGCAACCATCTTGCTTGCCCGGCGCAGCGGCCCAGTCAACGCAAGCTGGAAGCTTACGCCACTACGCCGCGCGGCGAGGCTCGTGCAGTTGGCTCTTCTTGCCGAGCAATTCCAGCCAGGTGGCGTCGTCCATCGGTCCGAGCAGCAGCAGCGAGCCGCGGCTGCGGACGGCGAGTTCGAGCCCTTCGTGCATCACTTCGGTATAGACCACCGTGGAGTCGGCCCGTTCGTCGTCGGCCATCAGGTCAAACGCGCTGAGTGCTGCGGCCGGCTTCTCGGTCGCGTCGATGATCGCCATCGACACCTCTTCCGACACATTGCGGATCGCTTGCGTTGATCGGGTGAAGGAAAGCCGGAAGTCGTAGGCCGGGCAGACCACCGCCCAGCCGGAAACCTGATGCATCAGCGAATTGCCGGGATAGAACACGGCGACGGCGCGCGCAGCATCCGGCGGGGGATGCGCCGGTTGCTGTTCGGTGTAAGTACGATGTGAGTTCTTCATCTCTTCTCTGCTGCTCCTGACCGTCTCTGCTAAATCCAACGGATTTGATCCGGTCCATGCCACACGGCACGGGCGCGGGAATCCGCCGCCTGGGACGGGGGCGTCGCTGCACTACGACACACCGGATCGTCGGCCGGCACGCTGCGCGCAAGGGTAACTCCTAGCGCAGACGCCCGGCGCAATGAACCGCCAGGTTCCGATCTGGTCCGCAAAGCATCACCGGCAGGCGACGACCATCTTCGATCTCCTTCTCAAAGGCAACGCCACCACGCGCACGACGAGCGTGCTGCATGTGCAGCGTCTAGTGCTATGTCACACTTAGGAATTGGGGTTGCGTGAAATCGAGGTTTCGTCG
>CAYYNP010000477.1:0-5101 GCA_964472545.1 uncultured Planctomycetaceae bacterium
CCAGCGCCCGAAAGCTGTCAAGAGTTTACCACAACGCGGAGGGATTTGCGAAGAGCAACGGCGATTATTGCAGCGCGGCAAGGATGGTCAATACCAGCAGGTAGACCGTCCCGCCGGCACCCGCGATGATGAAGATGGCGGCAATGAACTTGGCAGTCCTGATCTTCGACTGAAACAGGCCGGGAGAGATGTCTCGACGGATGTGCAAGCGTTTTGCTCTGAACACGCCGGTTTGTTGGGCGTGGCGAACACCCATCAGACAGAGCGTGCCGAGCACGAATAACCCGACCGAAAACGCCGCAGCCGCCGCCACGTCCGGCCATTGTACGTCACCCATTGCTGCACTCCCGAGAAGCGTTGTTTGCCGGCTGGGAACGTAGCAAACAGAACTCTCAGTAGCCGAAGTCGCCAGACTTTGGCCGGCCTCGCCGCCCAAGTCCAGGGACAACTGCTACCGGACACAATAGTGGATTCGCACCGCCGTCGACGATCTTGTGGATCGACGGCGCGGATTCGATCGGATGGGCGGCCGGTCGATGCGGCAAGGGCGGGCTCCGGAGTCGGTGTTATGGGACGAAGGCGCTAGCCAGCACGCCACACGCCCCCTACAACGTCCAGCCCTCGCGATAATCGCGATGCAAAAACTCGTTGGCCGCGTCGTCGCCGACGACCTTGCCTTTGAGCGGGTCGTACTCGATCGCGTGCCCGGCCAATAGGGCCACGTTGCCCAGCAGGAGCATCTCGGTCTGGGGGCCGCCGAGACTGAAGGGCGAAAAGGCCTCCATCCCACCCTTGCAGGCGCGGATCCATTCGGCGTGATGGCCGGGCGAACGCGGTAACGTCGGCCGCGGGCCCTCGAAGCCTTGGAACTTCCGTTGCGGCAGCATCAAGAAACGGGTGTTCCAAGGGCATTCGGAGAAGACCGAGCCCTCGCTGCCGACCAACAGGCAGCCGTGGTCGGTCATCTTGTGGCCGAGCATCACGTCCTCCGGCGGCTTGCGGTTGCCGTTGTACCAGGTCAGTTTCAACGCCGGCATACGGCCGCGGGCGGGGATCTGGTAGCGAACCTCCATCCAACTCGGATACGTTTCCGGATGCACTTCGGACGCCTCCGCTTCCACGCGGATCACGGCACCCTCCGGCGGCTTGAACAGCGGCTGCGGATTCCAGAGCGCGTCGAGCCGCAGGCCGCGCATGGCCAGGTTCGTGGTATGGCAGCCCATGTCGCCCATCGCGCCGGTGCCGAAGTCTCGCCAACTGCGCCACGACGCCGGAACGTAGCACGGGTGATAGGGACGTTCCGGCGCCGGGCCCAGCCAGACGTCCCAATCGAGCCCCTCGGGCACTTCCGGCCGATCGGTGGGGCGATCTTGTGGTCCGCTGCCGCCGTTGAGCCAGATATGGGCTTCCTGCAACTCGCCCACCACGCTCCGCGACCGGGCCATTTCGACCGACCGACGCAGCCCCTCGCTGGCCGAGCCCTGGTTGCCCATCTGCGTAACGACCTTGTTCTCCGCGGCGAGTTGGCGTAACGTGCGGGCTTCCTGCACGGTGCGCGTGAGCGGCTTTTCGCAGTAGACGTGCTTGCCGAGCCGCATCGCCGCTGCGCAGGCCACGGCGTGCGTATGGTCCGGCGTGCTGACCACCACGGCGTCGATCTGTTTGTGCATTTGATCAAACATCTTGCGGAAATCGGCAAAACGCTTCGCCTGCCCAAAGCGATTGAAGTTGCCGGCCGCCCGTCGTTCGTCGGCGTCGCACAAGGCCACCACGCTCTCGCCGCCCATAGCCGCCGTGTTCCCGCCGCCCTGTCCGCCCACGCCGATACTGGCCACGTTGAGCTTCTCATTGGCCGGATAGCCGAAGACACTGCGGGCGTCGGGCAACAGCGTCAAGCCGACGCCGCCGAGTGCCGCTCGCTTGAGAAACGTCCGCCGGTTTGTACGCGCGTTCATCGCCAAGTCTCCTTGAGTATCGGGTAACGGACAACCGGCCGCATTATGGCGAGGCGGGGCGGAGGAGTCAAACCCGAGTGGAGATCGACGGTGGGCTCCGAACGACACAGCGTGTAGCACCGATGGTTCTGCCGCAGTAAGCTCTGCCACTTGAGTAGACTCGCTCGAGGAATCGTCGCTGTTGCGCAGCAACGGGATGATCGTGTCGCCGCTGGCTCGATGGTATATGGTATAATGACCACATGGCCAAGAGACGAATCTATGATGAAGGACTTCATGCCCAGTTCGTGATGTTATCGTGCAGCGCAGCGGAACGAAGATGGGACTGTCCCCACTGAGAGGAGTTCGATCGACAGTAGCTACCGCGCAAACAACAGCCGGTCCCGCTTAGCCGAACGGGCAACACGATGTTGACCGTTCCATAGACATAGCGAAAGGGTCTCCAATGTGCCAAGAAAACGCGAGAGTTGAAGGCAAGTGGCGGCCGCATTCTGACATTCGTGCCCTGCTGTTATGCAGCACGCTGTTTGCCTTGCTGTGTTTGCTGCGCTGCGCGCCATCCACAGCAGAAGACGCCGACGACCAGGAGCAAAAAGCGATTGCCGGTATTCGATGGCTGGGAGGATACGTGGTTGAAAGGCGACACGGCGGCCGCAGGTCCTTGAGCGTCGACTTGGCTGGAGCGTCTGCTGAGAAGGACCTCGGTCTTGCGCGGTTGTGGAAGCTAACGGATGTGGAATCGCTCGCGCTTTCCTACTCTGACGTGACTGACGTACAGTTAGAGCAACTCGCAGGACGATGGCAACTCAGGGAACTCAAGCTCCACGGAAATCGTGGAATCACGGATGAGAGCCTAGAGCATATTGCTGAATTGAAATCGCTTCGGTCTCTTAGCATTTGCTGCACTTCGGTCGGCGATGAAGGACTGCGGCATCTTGCGGGCATGAAGCAACTCGAATCACTGAGTCTGGCTTTCTCGAATGTTGGCGACGAAGGGATGAACCACGTCAGTCGACTAGAAAGCCTCAAGCAATTGGACCTGACTGCGAGCCGTGTGTCCGATGTGGGCTTGCGAAAGCTAAGAGCTTTGGGCGACCTAAAGGAGTTGTCTGTAAGGTTCACCGACGTTTCCGACAAAGGCATTGCTGAACTGATGGAGGCGCTGCCAGAACTTACTGTTAGGAGCGGGGACAGAAGACGGAAAGACAATCTGGAAGATGGGGGCGCGGATACGGGCAATGGTTCGCAACAGCCCCGGCGCAATCACGGAGGAGTTTGCGCGTCATTACAATGACGCCAACCGCCGGGTAGCACGGATGGTCCTTCCGCAGGAGGCTCTGCCATTTGAGAAGCCTCATTCGGAAGATCGTCGGTGCCACGCGCGACCCGGCGTAGCGATCAGGGCGTCATCCCCAACGGCGGCGTGCGGAGAAACTCCGTGGTGCGCATCTTGCGCCGAAAGTCGTTGAACGCGCGTTGCACCTGCGGCTCGCTGAGTTGCGTTTCGCGGGCGACGTCGGCAGTGGGCACCTCGTTCTCGCAGGCGTACCAGAGCAGGTCGAGGACGTCGAACGGCAGGCGGAAGAAGAACTCTTCCTGGGTGCTGCCGGCGCTGTAGGTGTCGGAGGTGGGCGGGCGCGTGCGGATCGCCTCGGGCACGTCGAGGTATTCGGCGAGTTGATAGACTTGGGTCTTGTAGAGGTGGGCGATCGGCTTGACGTCCATCGCGCTGTCGCCGTATTTGACGAAGAAGCCCATATCTTGCTCGTTCTTCGGCGGCGTGCCGATCACGGCGGCGTTGCACAGTTCGGCGTGGTAGTAGAGCATCGCCGCCCGGCAACGCTGCTTGAAGTTCGAGGCGGCCACGATCTGACGGAACTGGGCGGGCCGCAGCCGCTTCTTCTTCTGTTCGCCCTCGGGGCTGACGATCGTGACGCTGAAGAAATTGAGCGTCTCGTTATCGAGCAGGTCGTCCGGCAGCGTGATCTTGAGTTTGTAGGTGCTGTCGTATTCGGGGAAGACCTGTCGCACGGCCTCGTCGCGGCGGCCGTAGCAGTCGAAGCCGAACAGGGCCCCGGTGACGTCTTCGACGATCGGCGTCACACTGAACTGGCGGCATACCTGGCGGCCCAGCAGGGCGCTTTCGGGACTGGATTCCCTTTCCGGCAACAACAGGGTGGTGATCTTCTCCGGCCCCAGCGCCCGCACGGCCAGCGCCAACACCACGGCCGAATCGACCCCGCCGCTAACGCCCAACACGCCGCCGCCGCGATGCAGCACGTCGAGCACGTCGTGGCGAAGCTTCTCGGTAATCCGCTCGACTTCCGCGGCCGGGTCGAGTTTCAGGACGTTGCGGTGGAATGTCATCGTATGGGCTCCGGGAGAAACTTGTCTTATAGGGTGCGTGCAATGCACCGGCAGGTTCTGTATTGCGAGACGTCTCGCTGGTGCGTTGCACGCACCCTACGATCTACGTCGGCACGATCTACGTCGGCACGTGGAACTCCTCTGCCGACCAGGTGGGAAACGTCACGGCCCGTGTCGCCGCGCGGTCGACGGCCTTCACGTCGTCGTCTTCGCCAAGCGGCGGTGGCGTGCGATAATCGGCGACGAATCGCTGATGCACCAGCAGCGTGGATAGCAACCCGGCCAGGGCCATGTCGTCGGTCTCGCTGAGGCGGCCAAAGCGGTCGAGTTTCTTCAGCAGCATCGCCGTGGCGTCGCCGTCGAAGTAGCCAAACTCCCTGAGCTTGTGCGGCGAGAGCACGTCGGCCACCCAAGCCAGCGGCTTGCCGCCGGGGAAAAAGGCGGCGTGGATCGGCGCCCGATACGGCTGCTTGCGGCGCTGCCAAACGTCGTTGGGCAATAGGTCGCTCACGGCCCGTTTGAGCAACTGCTTCTCGTTCAGTCCGGCGAGCTTCATTCGCGGCGGGAGCTTGTTGCAGAATTCGATCACCCGATGGTCGAGGAACGGAAACCGCCCTTCGACCGAATGGGCCATCCCCATGCGGTCGCCCTGCGAACAGAGCAAGTAGTCCGGCAGGAAGATGGTGGCTTCGAGGTATTGCGCCCGGGCCAGCGGACTGAGTTGGTCGAAGCCATCGGGCAGCATCTGCTCCGGCAAGAACGGCTTGCCCGATTCATTG
>CAYYNP010000478.1:0-5013 GCA_964472545.1 uncultured Planctomycetaceae bacterium
GGGGGGGGGGGGGGGGGGGGGCCCCGCCCCCCGCCCCCCTTGTTGTTTTTTTGCGGGGGCCCGGCGGCCCCCCACCCCAGCCACCCGCCGAAGTTCATTTCGTGCCCTGGACTTCTGGGGCACCGCTGCGCTTTGCCCCAGCCACCCCGCGTCAACGTCAAGCAGACGGCGTCCGTTCCCGCTTCCACCGGAGAAACCGGCGAATCTGCGGATGCGACGAGAGCTTCTTGCGGGTGTTATAGTGCCGGCCGAGTTCCTTGGTGTTGGGGATCAGATCGTGGACGGCCGAGTGGCACGCACTACAGACGTCGAGCCCCTGCTGCATTTCCTCCCGCGTGTGCCGCTTCTTGAACCACTTGTTGCTGTGTAGCGTGCGGGGGATCAAGTGGTGGAAGCTGCGGACTTCGTCGCATTGGCAGAGTTGACAGAGCATGACACGTCTCTGGACAAACTGCGGCGGGGGAGGTTCGCCTGGGAAGCCGGGCGCGACCACCGGTCGCGGCTTTATAGGCGGCCGGGCTCGCGGACGTTCTTGCCGGGGCGTTTGACGGCCGAGTCGCCCAAATCGGCCCGGGCCTTTTCGGCCAAAGCGACCAGCCGCCGAACGATCTCCGGATGTTCTTCGGCCAGGTTGGTCGTCTCGCCGATGTCATTTTCGAGATCAAACAACGCCAGGCCGATCTTGCCCGTGTCGTAGGGCACCGGCCGGCCGCCGTCGCCGCCTTCACGACCGGAGAGTGTGCGATACGCATGCGGGAAGTGCAACTTCCACTTGCCGCTGCGGACGGCTTGTAGCCCCTTGCTCCAATAAAAGTACTGGGCCTCGCGGGGGCTTTTGGCGCCCGGCTTGGCTTCCATCAGCGGCAGGATGCTGCGGCCGTCGATGATGCGCCCCTCGGGCAGCTTGGCGCCGACAATCTCGGCCACCGTCGGCAGCACGTCGATCGTGCCGGCCACCTCGCGGCAGACGCTGCCGGCGGGTATCCGCTTCGGCCAACGCATGATGCAGGCCTCGCGGCAGCCGCCGTCGAACATCGTCCCCTTGCCCTCGCGCAGCGGCAACGCACAGCCGCCGTGCGTGCCGTAGGAGAGCCACGGGCCGTTATCCGACGTGAAAATCACCAGCGTATTCTCGTCGAGCTTCAGCCGCCGCAGCGTGTCGAGGATCTGGCCCATCGACCAGTCGATCTCCTCGATCACGTCGCCGTAGATCCCCCCGGCCGACTTGCCCTTGAACTTCTCGGAAACGTACAGCGGCACGTGCGGCATGCTGTGCGGCACGTAGACCAGAAACGGCCGGTCGCGGTTTTGCTCGATGAACTTCACCGCCCGTTCGGTGTACCAGGTGGTCAGGTGCGTCTGGTCTTCGGCGGTCACGTTGTCGTTGATGATCCGCTCGCCTTCGATCAGCGGCAGGGCCGGGAAATGCCGGGCGGTGGGGTGAAAGGGCCACATGTCGTTCGAATAGGGCAACCCGAAGTAATCGTCGAAGCCGTGACGGGTGGGCAGAAACTTCGGGTGATGTCCCAGGTGCCACTTGCCGTAGATCGCCGTGGCGTAGCCGCGTTGTTTGACCACTTCGGCGACCGTCATCTCGTTGGCGTGGATGCCGTGTTTCGACTGCGGCCCCAGCGCCCCGAGGATCCCGATCCGGTTCGGATAACAGCCCGTGATCAGCGCCGCCCGCGACGCCGAGCAAACCGCCTGGGCCGCGTAGAAATCCGTAAACCGCATCCCCTCCTCGGCCATCCGGTCGAGGTTCGGAGTCTTGATCTTCGGCGAGCCGAAGCAGCCGACGTCCTGGTAGCCTTGGTCGTCGGTGAACATGATGACGACGTTGGGGAGCTTCTCCTCGGCCGAGGTGCTACGGTCGGACAACAACCAGACAACCGCCACGACGGCCGCGACCGGACAGTGGATTCGGAGTCGATTGGGTAGATTCATGTCTCTCTCCTCGCAAGCTCGATTGCCCTGGGCATACGCTTCCCGCCGCCAAGTGCTTCAGCACCGGCAAACGGCCCGACGATCCCATCCTACCAACGATTACGTCGCGCCGGCAAGCGACGGGAGGCTTTGGCAGCCCTACTCCCCGATGCGGCTGAGCACGGGCAGCATCGGAATATCCGGATCCTTGGCAATGAAACTCGGCAACCCGTTCGCTCGCAACGCGTCGCGCACGGCCTCGAACGCCGCTTTGCGGATGGCGATCTGGTTGCTTCCCTTGATCAGGCCGCTTGGCGGCGATTCGTAATCGCACTCCCAGAGCGGGTCGTTCTGCCCTTCGCGCAGCAACTCCGCGTGCAGCACGCAGACGGTGTCGATCATGGTCGGCGACTGGTCGCCGGGCACCAGCGGGCCGAGTTGCATCGCGTCGGGAGGCAAGGGAGTGACCTTCCGCACCGGTCCGTCGCGTTCGGAATACTCCACCTCCAACACGAGTTCCGCTTCCGGCGCGACGACCAGCCCCGACGAAGTGCAGAGCCGTTCGAAGAGCTTCGTGATCTGCGGTTCGACGACGTCGGCGCTGGCCCATTGCTGGACCTCCGTGACGTTCACCTCGACGGTGATTTCCTCGCCCGGTGTGAGCGCGGCCGGGGCGCCGGCCTTCAGTGCGGCGGCGGCCTTGTTGATCGTCTCCCAAGGCACCGGCACGGCGTGCATGGTGCAACTCTCTCTCCAAGCGTCCGTCCATTCGTCCGGCCCCACCAACAGTTCGTCGTTATCGAGAAATCGCGTGCCTCCACATCCGGCCAGCCGCCACACCACCACTTTCGGCTCCCGTAGCAGGAGGATTTCGTTGCGGACCAGCAAGCCACGCCCGTCGGGAACCCAGGTCAAGCGATTGATCTTGCCGGGCTCCGGCTTCGGAATCTTGTGGCTGAACGTCACGTTGCCCGCGACGTCCCAGCATACTACCTGGTCGACGCTGCCGGCCTCGACTATGGCGGCAAGTTCGTCGTTTCGCGGCGAGAAGACAAACTCGTCGACGAGAAAGAGCCCTTTGTCTTCGTTGTCTTTGGGGCGTTGGAGGACTCCGCGAGTTTCTCCAGTTGCCACGTAACCCACCTGCGGAAACACGCCCATGAAGGCCGCGAAGTGCTTGCCGTCGGGGCTGACGGCGATCGAGGGGGGGGATTCCAACGTATACTCGACGGCCGGTTCCGTCGAGCCGACGTCGTAGATCCGGATCTTGCTGCCCCACATAGTCAGCAGACGGCGGGGGCCGATGAACGTCACTTGCCGGAGTTCGCCCCCACGCTGCGCGTTGTCGGCGATCGTGATCTTGGGAAACGCCTCGCCCGTCTTCGTCGACAGCAGGACGACCGCATTGCCGTCCGGTTGCACCTTGCGGCCGCCGCATGCGTAGACTTCGCCGTCGGCGCTGAGCGCCGATTCGTTCGGACGGACGGCCGGCAATGCGGTCGGCGGGGCGTACTTCTCGCCCGTCTTGACGTTGATGATCGACTGGCCGTCGTACAACAACGGCGACGGCGGCGTGGCAAACACCGCGGGCACTTTCTCGGGCGCGGTGGTGATCAAACGCATGTTCTCGTCGGATCCCCAGAGAATCGGCGGCGGATCGACCTGCAGCACGCTGAGCTTCGACTCCGCCGGCGGTGCGTCCGGCGGGTCGTCTGGCGGCGGGTCCGGCGTGACGTCCGGCGGGGTTGGCGGCGGGGTTGGCGGCGGCGGGGTCGGTACGATCGGTTGGGTGGGCGTGGTAACTCCGCTCGGCGGAGGCGGGGGCGGGGGCGGCGGAGGCGGCGGAACGGTCGACGGCGAGGTGGGCCGCGAAGCCGCCGCGGTGCCGGAATCGTCTTCCGCGCCGCCACACCCCGATAGCACCAGACAGCCGGTGACCAGAAGCACGCAGCACCACGTGCATGCCCCGACGCTACCGCCGGTCGCCAGAAACCGCTGCCATGGGAAACGCCGTCCTGCGGATCGAATCCTTGCCATCGCTAAGCTCCCTTTTTCTGAGTCGAGAAAGCCCAGAACGAAGAGCGGGATCGATCCGACCTCGCAGTAGAAGGGGTCGACGTAGAACCGGCCCCGTAGCTACCCATTGCGGTCTCGTCGGCCCTGACTCCTCGCCTGCTTACCGCCTTCAGGGTACACTTTGCCGGGCGGGTTGGCAATGCCCCCGACGGCCGCTGGGCCTCGTGGCAGCCGAGGCCGCGTGGAGATGAAGGTGCAGATAGAGAACGGGCCAGGGAATTTGGGAAATCCGCCCCGTGTACCCGTGTGTGGCGGCCAAAACCTATCGAACCGTAACCTTCACCTTCATCGCCTGCTTCGCCTCGACCGCCTGGTTCCACGGCTTGGCGGCGTCGTCGAGGGTGGTGCAGCCTTTGCCGTAGCGCTTTTTGGCGGCGGCGCGGTCGTATTCGTAGCTGAGCTGCAACTCGTACTGGCCGGCCTGGGGCAATTGCCAGCCGGTAACCACGTTCGCATCGTAACTGTATCGCTTCAGATTCACGGGGAGGTCGTGCGTCTTGCCGGCGGCGAGCGTAACGAAGGGGATGCCCTCGAGGATCGACGGACTGGTGGTGAATCCCCAGCGTCCGATGTTCGTCGCCTTGGGGATCTCCCGGTCGTTGGCGTCGACGATCTTCACCGAAAGACACGGCCACAAAATGATCGCCTCGTCGCTGGTGTTTTCAAACCGAACGGTGAGTTGATACGTGCCCCCGTTGATTTGCGCCAGCGTCGGCCGGTTCGCCGGCGTGACCGCCGTAATCGTCAGCGGCTGCCGCTGTTGGGCAACGGCGGGCGAGAGACACGCGGCCAGAATCGTACACGACAACAGGCAAACGACAGTTCGAGCCATTTCCGATATCTCCTCGTCGAATTGGGGGCGTGGCTTGGGGAACGTTTAGATGCCGGACGTTGTGCGGAAGTTCCCGAGAAACGGTCCGAAATCTGCACGCAAAGAAGAGCCCGACGCTGAACAATCGGCGGCCGACAAGATGTCCTGTAGCCGAAGTCGCCAGACTTTGGCCGGCGTTCAGG
>CAYYNP010000479.1:0-4984 GCA_964472545.1 uncultured Planctomycetaceae bacterium
AAACCCCCGCCCCACGACACTCACCACCCACCACTCACCACCCCCCCTCCCCCGTCACCCCGTCACCCCGTCACCCCCTCACCTTGTCACCCCGTCACCCCCTCACCCCGTCACCCCACCACTTCCTCACCCCCTCACCCCCTCACTCCGCAATGACCCGTCCCTGGCAAATCCGCATCGCTTTCCTACTCTGCCTGGCCGTCGTGCTGGCGGCGATGGGTTGGATCAGCCTCACGGCGTGGCGCAGGGACGTGGCTCGCGTGGAGGCGTTGCGGCAAGAGGCCGAAGTGCGCGGCGAGGCGGCCTGGGAAGAGAAGGTCCGCGTGGCCCTTTGGCGGCTCGACTCGGATCTGGCTCCGCTGATTGCCCAAGAGAGCATTCGGCCGTATTTCGCCTACACGTCCTTCCTGCCGATCGATCGGGCGTACAATCGCATGTTTCGCGACCGCGGCGGCGGCGAAATGCTGATCCCCTCGCCGCTGTTGATGGAGAATTCGCCCAGCGTGCAGGTGCACTTCCAGTTCGAGCCCGACGGCACGCTGACTTCCCCGCAAGTGCCGCCGCTGGGCAACCGCACGTTGGCCGTGCCGACCTTCGTCGACGCGGAGGCCGTCCAGCGGTCCGAGTTGGGGCTTCAGCAAGTGGCCGAATTGTTCGACCGCGACGCCCTGACCGAACTACTACCCGACGCCGCCGCTACGACGCCCGTCGAGGCGATCTCGCCGTTTGTGCAACTCCCCGCCGCATACGCCGGCAACTGGGAGAACGACTTCAACGGTTCGCTCGGCAGCCGCCACGTCACTGAACACACTCGGCGCGGCCAGGCGTTATTCAACAGCGCCTCGGTGATGTCGCAGAACCAAGACTGGAACTACCGCAACAACCCCTGGCTGCCGTCGACCGACATCGGCGGCGTGCTGATGCGACCGCTCTGGGTGGAGGGCGAACTGGTCCTCGCGCGGCGCGTCTCGGTCGAGGGGCGAGAGTATATCCAAGGCTGCCTGCTCGACTGGCTCGAAATCAAGCAATCGCTGCTCGAGCGGATTGAGGACATCCTGCCGGAGGCCGATCTTCATCCGGCCGCCGAGAGCGAGGATCTCGCGGGCGACGACGCCTATGCGCTGGCCGCGTTGCCGGTGCGGCTGGTGCCCGGCCCACCGGCCACGGCGCTGGTGCCCGATGTCTCGGCCGCCGGCGGTTTCGCGCCGATCGTGATCACGTTGGCGATCGCCTGGGGATGCGTACTGCTGGCCGCTCTGGCGGTGGCCGGCTTGCTTTCCGGCGTGATGCGGCTGAGCGAACGCCGGGCGTCCTTCGTCACGGCGGTTACCCACGAGTTGCGCACGCCCTTGACCACCTTCCAGATGTACGCCGAAATGCTCTCTGAAGGCATGGTGACGGACCAAGACCAACAGAAGCACTACCTCGACACGCTGAAGACCGAAGCCGTGCGGCTGGCCCATATGGTCGAGAACGTGCTCTCCTACGCCCGGCTGGAACGCGGCCGCCGCGACGGACAGGCGGAGACGGTGCCGCTGGAGCGGGTCGTCGGGCCAATCACCGAGCAACTGGCCGATCGGGCGACCCAGGCCGGGATGGAACTGTCGGTGCGGCGGGACGAAGCGGGCCACGAAGCGGGCCACGAAGCGGGCCACGAAGCGGGCCACGAAGCGGGCCACGAGGCGGCGGTCCGCGCGAACGTGTCGGCCTGCGGCCAGATCATCTTCAACCTGGTCGACAACGCGTGCAAATACGCCGCCGAGGCGACCGACAAGCGGATCCACCTCACGCTTCAGAGCAACGGCCAGGCGGCCGAGATTCGCGTTCGCGACCACGGGCCGGGCATTCCGGCCTCCATGCGGCGGCGACTCTTCCACAGCTTCTGCAAGACGGCCCACGAAGCAGCCCAAACGGCCCCCGGTGTGGGGCTCGGCTTGGCCTTGAGCCGCCGGCTCGCCCGCGATATGGGCGGCGACCTCACGCTCGATGAGAGCGTGGCCGACGGGGCTTGTTTCGTGTTGCGGTTGCCGGCCGTGTTGTAGACAGCTTGTAGAGTGCGCGCAACGCACCTGCTTCTGGTTCCCAAACTCCAGTTTGGAAACACACTTCCCCGAAGCTTTGCTTCGAGCCAAGCCACCAAGTCTGACAGACGGAAGTTGGCGATCCGTGCGTTCCCAAGCCGGAGCTTGGGAACGGGGGCCAAACGTTGTGTCTATCACCACGCCGGTGCGTTGCACGCACCCTACTCGAGCTCAAAACACCCCTCGGCCACGTCGACCGGCACCCCTTCCCTGGCAATCGGCATCTTCAGCGTCCAGAGCAACCCCTGTACGATCAGCCGCCGGCAGTCTTCGCGGCGCCAGTTGTCGTGGTAGTGCATACCGCAGAAGCCGAAGGAGCGTCCGCCGTCGGGCCGCTCGAAGGCCCAGGCGGCCGTTTCCGCTTGGCCCTCGATCGTGGCCGCCAGCAGCGGCTGGACCTTGCCCACCTTGGCGAACTTCAAGCGGTAGTAGTACTCGTCGTTCAGCCGCGTGTCGTTGAGGCCGAAGGTAATCGGGTGGTTGCGGTCGACGACCTTCACGTCGGTTTCGATCATCGTGTACTTGCGATCGGGGCCGCCGTGACAGCCGCCGACCAGTTCGAGATGCTTGGCGATGTACTTCGCGTCCTTGCCGCCGATGGCCCAGTGGACGGCCACAATGCCGCCGCCACGGGCCGCCAACGCTTCGAGTGCCTTCAGCCGCTGCGGATCGGTCTGCTCCCAGCGGGAACCCTGGCCGAGGAACATCACGATCGCGTCGGCGTCTTTCAGAAGTTCGGGCCCTTCCGGCCACGGCTCGTCGGCTCGGTGGATCGAGACGTCCAATCCCGGCACGCCCTTGAGTGTCTCGGCCAGCACGCGTAGCCCGGCCATGTACTCGTGCGTGGTCGGCGGGTGGTCGCGTTTCTGGCCCAAGAGCAACACGCGCTTGGCAGCCCCCGATTCGGCGGCGAAGCAGGCGCCGACGACGGTCAGCGACAGAAGCAACGAAGTAACAACGTGTCTGAGTTTCATCTCGGGGCCCTCTGGTGGATGGCGTTGCGTCTCCAATGCGTCGACGGTCAAATACTCTCGTCGACGTGCCGTCGACGGTCAAATACTCTCGTCGACGTGCCGTCGACGGCTAAACACACTCGTCGACGTGCCGTCGACGGTCAAATACACTCGTCGACGTGCCGTCGACGGCTAAACACCCTCGTGGACGTGCCGTCGACGGCTAAACACACTCGTGGACGTGCCGTCGACGGCTAAACGTCCTCGTTGACGTGCGGTCCGGGGCGAAACGCTCTCGACAACGAGTAGCCAATTCTCGCCCACGATCTACGCAGCGTCAAGGATCGTCGGCGTCGGCCGGCTCGATGCCCGTCTTCTCCTCGAGCAATTCGATGACTTCTTCCGTCTTGAGCGTCTCGCGATTAAAGCGGGAGATGACGTGGCGACCGTCGAAGATCAGCTTGGGAACGGCGCCGCGGATCTGGCCGAAGAGCCGCACGTAATGGCCCAGCGCCTCGGCGACCGCCGCCGAATCGCGTTCCTTCTTCAGCGCGTCGCGCCCCACGAGATCCTCGGCGCGGATCGTGGCGTCCAATAGCGACGGGTAGGGGATCGTTCCCATCAGCCAATCGTGGTACGCCACAAATTCCTGCGGCGCCAGACGCCAGACTGCCAGCGACAGCCTGGCGTAGTCGCAAGCGTAGACGTGGTCGCGGTGTGTCTTCTCGATGTATTCATTGCAGTCGGTGTTGATCGGCACCGGGATGACGACGATCGCCAATTGATCACCGTAGCGCCCGCGGGCCTTCTCCAAGTGGCGATGCAACTGACGGCATTGGTGGCAACTGTAGTCGAAGAGCTTGACGACGACGTGTGGCGCGTCGGGGTTGCCGACGATCGGGTGGTTCCACGGGTCGAGCATCAACACGCCGTCAGCGAATCTGGGGTCGTTCGGGCCGGGGACGCCGCGGGTCTGCGTCGCCGTGGCGTCCGGCGGCAGTACTGGGCCGCTCTTGCGCAGCGGTCCGTCCGGCGCCGGGTCGGGCGTGGTCCCGCCGCCGCCACCCGGTGTGTCCGTCGAGTCGTCGACCAGGTCGCTGATTTGTTCGACCTTCAGCCCCGGCGGAAAGAAGATCTGGCCGCCGATCAACACGGCCAAACCGGCCGTTGCCGCAGCGATCGCAATGCCGGCGCTCGACAGGCCGACACCCTCCGGGGCCGACTCGCGCCGCCAAGGCACGTTGCGCACCAGCAAAACCGCGATACACAGCCCGCAAGTGTGTACGGCGAGGCAGTAGATACACGCCTTGTGGATCACCAATGCCATCAGCACGATGAACCAAAGCGCAGCCCCGATGGCCGAAGCCAACAGAAAGCAGAGCGCGATCCACGTCCAACGTCGCACGGAGGCGGTGGTTCTCGGGCCGATCAACCAAGACGCAGTGAAGACCGCGGCGTAGGTTCCTACCGCGGCCAGACTGATCGGCAGCCCCAGCCAGGACGCCCATCGGCCCGCCAGCACATCCTCGCAGTCGAACCATGCCAACCCGGCGCATCCGCCACCCGCGTCGCCGGCTTGCAGCGACAGCCACGCCAAGAAGGACGAGCCGGCCAATGCCACCAACGCCAGGCCACGGACGATCCAGCGAACAACAGTACCGGGGCATGAAGCGGCGTGCGGCCGCCGTGACGAAGTCTCATCGCACATCTTCTGAGAAACCTGTCCGCACATCGACACGTGTCAACTCGACAGAACCTTCCAACCGTCGTCATCCACTCCATCGACCCTAGCCGGAGGCGGAAGCCCCCGGAGAGTCCGCATTCGTGAGTTGCCTTCGTGGATGACAACGCCGACCATCCGGGGGCTTCCACCCCCGGCTATTCTCTGCACCCCAGCCCCCAACCCCCAACTCCCAACCCCCAGCCCCCAACTCCCAGCCCCTAATCCCC
>CAYYNP010000480.1:0-4908 GCA_964472545.1 uncultured Planctomycetaceae bacterium
CCATCTCTCCCACCAGCCTACGCCTTCACTCGTTCCCGGCGCGTGAACGATTACACGCATGATTGTCAGTTTGTAGGATGCGTTAAACGGCCCGGGGCACCGCTGACGATCCACGCGGCCCAGTGTCGCGGCGGGGCGCGAAGTTGGCCGGTTGCGGTCGGGGCGCCGGTCACGCTTCCCGGCCCGCGATCCTCGTCGGAGGCCTCGACGCCGCGCAGCAGCCTCAATTGGGCCTTGTGTAACGCTTCGGCCGGCGACAGTTTCTCCTGCCACAGATTCCGGTAGAAGTCGGTCATCAGTTGTTCGGTGGCCGCGTCGTCGACCTTCCACAGGCTGGCCACGACGGTTCGTGCCCCGGCCACTTGAAAGGCCCTCTGCAATCCCAACAACCCCTCGCCGCCGGCCGGTTGGCCCAAACCCGTCTCGCAGGCCGAGAGCACGACCAACTCCGTTCGGCCCAGATCGAGCTGGACCACTTCCATCGCCGTGAGGATGCCGTCGTCGGTCAATTGAAACGCCCTCTTGCCGATCGGTTCCGCCCGACGATTGGCGCCGGCCAGCGTGATTCCCGAAAGCACGCCGGGGTGCCGAATGCTCGCCGAGACTTCGACACCGATCGCCTTGTCCGCCTTGCGGGCGAGTGCGTTTGCGGCAAAGAAGCCGTGAGTCACCAGGTGGATATATCGCCGGCCGGGCGCGTGGCGGCGGAAGGCGTCTTCGGTGGCCGCGGCCGTGGCCAACTCGAACACTTCGCCCTCAGCATGGGTTGCCCGGTAGCGATCACCGATCGTCTGCAACTCGTTGGCAAAGCCCTTAAGCGACGTCAACTTCGGCAAATTGCCCGGCCGCAGCGGCGCAGCCGTGCGCGACGTAAACGAACCCGCATCGGCAGCCGCTTCCTCATCAGAATCCACCCGCGAAGCGCCCCGCTCACTTCCCCTCACCTCCCTCCCCTCCTTGCGTTCTTCGTGCTTTTCGTGGCGATCGGCCACCCCGGCACGACCGTTCGCCCCAGTCACGTCCTCCTTCCCGCCGGCCTTCGTCGCCTCGCCGCGCTGCCCAGGATCGGCGTCGAAATCGACGTTGCCCACCAACAGAATCGAATCGGCCGCGCCCTGCGGCACCTTCGCCAACAACTCCGGCAGCAACTGCGGCACCGGCACCACCGTGACCGACAGTTCCTCGATCAAGTAACGCCCCGCCTTCTCGCCGGGCAGTGCGATCAGCGGGAATCGGCAGAGGCCGCCGTCGGGCGAAACCAACACGGCCGTCGCGCCGGTGAGCCCTTTCGCCAACGGCTGCCAAACCAGCCGGCGCAGGTCAGTTCCGGCCCGTGTTCCCTTCTGGCCGTCGCCGAAGACGGCCCGCCAACGCTCGACCGCATCGTCGATCGGCTCGGCCGGCCCCAAGTCGATCAACCGTGGCGGCTGTCCGGCCGTGAGCACAAATGCCGCCAGGCGTCGGCCGCCCGTCTTGTTGGCGGCGTCGCCGACGGCCGGGATCACGTCGGCGAATTCGAGGAAGTCGACCAGTGCGGTTCCCTTCGGCAACACGGCCGTCAGATCGCCGGCCGTGCGGCCGAAGAGCATCTTCAGTTCGCGAAAGGCCACGCTGCGTTGGGCGATTTGGCCTTCGAGGTATTCCTTCCTTTCGGTCAATTCCTCGATCCACATCCGGGCGGCCGGCTTGTTTCGCCCCGCGGCCCAGGCGTGCGTGGCCAACTCGCCGGCCGTTTGCTCCAAGTCGGCGAACCACGGGGCCAACTCCGGCCGCTGCCGCAACAGCCGCAGCCGACGCTGCCGGGCGAACACCGATCCCTTCCACAGCAACACGTGCCGATAGGCGGCCTCGGCGGAGGCCTTACCGCGGGCGGCCAGGGAAAGGTAGGCGTCGAGCTGCCGGCGATAGAGCCCGACGGTGGCCATCTGCTGCCGCTCGGACTGGATCGCCGCAGTGGCTTCGAGTTGCCGCCGCGACGTTTCCAACGCGGCCAACAGGAGCCTCTCGGCCTCGGTGTGGTTGCCAAGTCCGGCTTCCAACTCGGCCAGATCGCCCAGCGTGGCCGCGCACAACGGCGTATGCACGTCGTCGAGTTGCCGATGCATGTGTACGGCCTTACGAAGGTGTTCGGCGGCCTGCTGCGTTTGCCCCAAGGACCAGCGGGTGTACGCGAGTTGGCAATGCAATCCCGTCGATCGTCGCAACGGGGCGCCGGTCAACAACCCCTCGAGGATCTCGGCCGCTTGCTCGAGCATCGGCCGGCCCTTGTCGGTCTTTCCTTGGCGGATGCAGAGATCGCCCAAACGTCGCAGGCTGACGGCGTATTCCGCCGATTCCTCTCCGGCAACCTTGCGAAACATTTCCGACGCCCGACGCAACAGCGGCTCGGCCTTCTCCGGCTGGCCCATTCGCAGCCGCAGCCGTCCGAGCGACATAAGGCTTCCGGCGACCACCGCGCTCTGCTGGCCCAGTGCGGCCTCGAGTACGCGGCGCGCGTCGTCGAGCATCGCCTCGGCGCGAACGTTGTCGCCCATCTCGAAATACATCCGCCCGCGGTCGAGCAACACGGCGGCTCGCTCCGGGTGGTCGTCGCCGAAGACGGGCATGAGCGCGCCAAAGCGAGGGTCGTACTCGCTGGTCGTCAACGATATCCGGCAGATCCGATCGGCCCTTTCGTAGAGCGGATCGGCCCGGGCGAAGTCGCCCTTGACCCGATAGAGATCGGCCAGGTGATACAACGATCTGGCGTGGTCGGGGTGCGTGGCGCCGACCGTGCCCAGCAAGATGTCCTGGCTGCGGAGTAGTTCGGCCTCGGCCCGGGCGAAGTTGCCGAGCTTTCTGCAGAGGATCCCCACGGTGGCGCACGTGCTGGCGAAGTCCTGATGCGTCTGCCCCATCAGCCGGCCAACCTCGGCCGAGGCCTTTTCGGCCGCAGCGAGCGCCTCGTGGAGCTTGTGCTCTCGGGCTAAGGCGTTGGCCCGCTCGATTTCGTCGATGGCATCAACCAAACGGTTCCACTGTTCGTCGGAAAACTTGGCCAGATGGTCGACCCGCTGGACGGAAAGACTCGCTTCGACCGTACTCCAATGGTCCGGCGAGCGCAACCTCGAACGCACGTCGGCCAATTCGACGAACAGCCGCCGGGCCTTGTCGAGTTCGGCGACGGCTTCGGCCTCGTCGGCGGCCGGCTCGAGCAGCCGTTCGAGTTGCCTCAGCGCGAACTCGTAATCTCGATCCCGCTCGCCTAGTGTGGCGCGGACGATCTGAACCACGCGGCGCTGCAACTCGATCGCGCCGTCGAGATCACCCTGCCGGGAATGGATCGACACCACGTACATCAGATGCGTGGCGTACTGCGGGTGTTCTTCGCCGAGCGATTCGCGGAGGATCGCGCCGGCCGACTGAAGCGTCGCGGCCGCCTCGTCGTCTCGCCGCAAGTCGTGTTGCAGCCGCCCGATGGTGGCCAGGCAACGGGCGTACGCCGGATGTTTCTCGCCGAGCAGTTCTCGATGAAGGTCGGCCGCTTCGCGCGCTAGAGGCAAGGCCTTGGCGTACTTCGCGTCGGCGATCAACTGCCCAACTTGCTTGATCGTTCGCCCCGCGTCGTTCAGTTGCCGCCGTCGATCGCGGTCGGCCGCCCGGCGGCGGGCCGTGGTGACCAACGCCCAGCGGGCGTCGGCCGTTTCCCAGTGCTTCGGGCCGCTCAGCCGATTGCGCAGGTCGAGGGCTTCGCGACGATACTTCAAGGCCTCGTCGAGACGTTCGTTGTCGTCGAGGTAGTATCGCCCCCAATCTTCGAGATCCTCGGCCTCCGACTCCAGCGGGCTCAGCAGACCCTTGAGGTACGTACGGTAGGTCGCCGTATCAGTGCCCCGCGTTTCGCCGTAGATCCGCACGGCCTCGCGCAGATGCTCTAGTGCCCGATCGTAGTGATCCATGCCGTTGTAGATCCGCCCCAAGGCATACTCTCGGGCCGCGTAGCGCGGATGATGCTTGCCAAAGTGTTTCTCGGCGACCGCGGCCGCCCGCAGCGCGTACTCTTCGGCCGGCTTGTACTTGCCCCGAGCGTAGTACACACCGGCCAGCTTGCTCAGCGGATCGATCGACAACACCGACTTCGGCCCCAGGACTTCGTCGAACGCCTCCAACGCCTTCTCGGCCAGCCGAATCGGTTTCTTGTCGAAGGGGGTAGGCGGCTCCTGCCGGGCCTTCTCCAACCAGGCATCGGCCTGGCCGAGACGATCGAGTTGCGCTTCATCGAACGTTGCCACTTGCTCGATGTAGGCCGACTCCACGCGTGCGCCACGCGTCCGCCAATCGCGGTCACCGTGTCGGGAGTTGTAGATCGACACTAACTCTCGGGAGTAATCGGCAGCGGCGGCGAAGTCGGACTCGCCGATGTTCAAATCGACCAGCAGTTCGAGAATCTCGATCGTCTGCTCATCCGCCGTGGCCGACCGCCGCCGATCGACGGCCAGGGCTTCCTCTGCCGCGGTGATCGCCCTGGCAAATTTGCCTTTTTCTTTCCAAGCCTGAGCTTGCTCGAGTAGCCGTTGCGGCGACTCGGCCGGCTCGCTCGACGCGGCGGGTGCAAAAGGCAGCAGCAAGACCACCGCCAACAGCAGTCGCGCGGCTGTGGTGAGAAGCAGGACCGGCCGGCGGTTTTTCGTGGTGTTCACAGGGAAGTCGTCCTTCGCAACAACGTGAGGGACCGATCCATACCGAATTATCGCATGCGGCGTCCGCCCGGCAAGCTGCGCGGCGTCCGTCCACGGAGTGATACGCCACAACGGCTTGGTTCTTACATGTGAATCCGCAAGTCGCATGACAGTAACGACTTGCACACAAAGCCGCGGCCCCTGGGGGCGCCCGGGGTTGCCCAAAAAACCCTAATTATACCCGGGCGGC
>CAYYNP010000481.1:0-4864 GCA_964472545.1 uncultured Planctomycetaceae bacterium
CGTCGACGGAGCCAGCCCCCTTTTTCGGGCTCCCGCACACTTTGCAGTTCTCCTGCTCCCGTCCCCGAGAGGCTTGCTCACTCCACGCCGGCTCGCTACGCTGGGCGCAACAAGGAGATTGAACATGCTCGCTCGCTCGATCGTCTGTGCCATTGTGTTAGGCGCTCTGTCGATTTCGCCCGCCGCGGCCGACGACGGCCTCTTCCCGTTCGTCGTCTCGTACGACGCGCCGGACAACGTCACCAACCTTTCCGGCTGGCTCGAACGCCCGGCGGGCAAGCACGGCTTCGTGCGGGCGAAAGACGGGCACCTGGCGACCGACGCCGGGCCGATCCGCTTTTGGGCCACGAACCTCTGCTTCGAGGCCTGCTTTCCCTCGTCCGAGCAGGCCGAACGCGTGGCCGCCCGATTGGCGCGGCTGGGGATCAACTGCGTGCGGATGCACCACATGGACTCGCGGTCGATCTGGGGCGACAGCCCGAACAAGACGATCATCGATCCGAAGAAACTCCGCCGGCTCGACTACCTGATCTATCAACTCAAGCAGCACGGCATCTACACCAACATCAACCTGCACGTCTCCCGCACCCTCGGCGAGCGCGAGGGCTTCAGCGCCGCCGAAGGACGCCCCAACTACGACAAAGGCCTGGGTAACTTCGAGCCGCGGATGATCGCCCTGCAGAAGAAATACGCCCGGGACCTGCTCACCCACGTCAATCCGTTCACGAAGACCGCCTACGCCAACGAGCCGGCCGTGGCGTTCGTCGAGATCAGCAACGAAGACGCCCTGTTTGCCATTTGGGGCCGTGGGCAACTCGACGACTTGCCGGAGCCGTATGCCACCACGTTTCGCGAGCTGTTCAACGCCTGGCTGCGGAAGCGGTACGGCACGACCGAGCGGCTGCGTGGTGCGTGGAACGTCGGCAGCCGGCCGTTGGGCGAGGAGTTGCTCAAGAATGGCGACTTCACCGAGCCGCTGCCGGGCACCTGGCACCTGGAGCGCGACGTGCAGACCGGCGTCCAGTGGTCGATCCGGCCCGAAGGGCCCGACGGCCGCCGATACCTGCACGTGGCGGTGACCAAACAGGGCGCCGTCGCCTGGCGGCCGCAGATCACGCAGGCGGGCTTTGCCGTCGCCAAGGGAACACCCTATACGCTGAATTGTTATCTCCGCAGCGACAAAGAGCGGCGGCTCGATGTGAACTGCATGATGGCCCACGACCCCTGGCAGCGGTTGGGACTCTCGGCCGGCTTCGACGTGGGCACCCAGTGGAAGCAGCATCGGCTGACCTTCGTGGCCGATCGCGACGACGCCAACGCCCGGATCACGCTCACCGGACTCAAGCCGGGCACGTACCAGATCGCCGGCGTGTCGCTGCGGCCCGGCGGAGTGGTCGGATTGGCCGACGACAAGCGGCTCGAAGACGACAGCGTGCCGGTGTTGCGGTTCGGCCAAATGGGGCTCACGCGAGTTGCGCGGGAGGACTTCATCGATTTCCTCTACGATACCGAGCGGGATTACTGGTGGGGGATGGATCGGTTCCTCAAGGACGAACTGGGCGTAAAGCCGCTGGTCTCCGGCACGCAGCTCTCTTACAGCCCGGTCCACGTTCAAGCCGGCCTGGATTACATCGACGCCCATGCCTACTGGAAACACCCGTCGTTTCCCAACCGGCCGTGGGATCGCCGCGACTGGTACGTGCAGAACGTGCCGCTAGTGAATAGCCCCGGCGGAACGCTCAGCGGGCTGGCGGCCCGGCGCGTCGACGGCATGGCCTATACGGTGAGCGAATACAACCATCCGGCGCCGAACGTCTACGGTGCGGAGGGCTTTCCGATGATCGCTGCCTTCGGGGCTTTTCAGGCCTGGGACGGGATCTTCCCGTTCACCTACAGCCACGACACGAACTTCGAGCCACGGCGGATCACCGGGTTCTTCGACGTCAAGAGCAACACGCCGCGGATGGCCCATATGCCGGCTTGTGCGGCGCTGTTTCTGCGGGGCGACGCCGCGCCGGCGAACGTAACCGTCGCCGCGGAGCTTTCGGCCGACGCGGAACGCCGCCAGTTGCACGAAACGATGAGCGCCTGGCGGCTGACGGCCGACGATTTCGGCGTCGACCCGTTGCTGAGCCTGCGGCATCGGGTGGTGCTCGACCTCGAGGGGCAGACGACCAAGCCGATACCGAAAGTGCCGGAAGACGCCACGATCTTCCACTCCGACACGGGCCAGCTCACCTGGGACGTTTCGCGCGACGGGGCCGGTTACTTCATCGCCGATACGCCGCGGACGAAACTCTTCACCGGTTTCGTGGCCGGGCGGACCTTCCAGCTCGGCAAGGTCACGCTGGCCGTCTTCCCAACGGAGCTCGATTGGGCCACCGTATCGATGGTCGCCGTCGACGGGCCGGGTTTCGACGCGCCGGGGCGGATTCTGATCGTCGCGACCGGCCGCGTCCGCAACACGGGCGCGCAGCTCGAAGACCTCGGCAACGACCGCATCACACTCCGCGACCAATGGGGCGACGAGCCGGTGCTCTGCGAAGGCGTGCCGGCCATCGTCACGCTGCCTGTGCCCGCCGCCCGAGTGCGATTCCATCCTCTCGACGAGTCGGGCAACCGAAATCCGGCCGTGCCCGTCGCCGGCGGTAACGCCCACACCGAATTACGGCTCGATCCGAAGCACAAGACGGTTTGGTACGAGGTGGTGGTTCGGTAGCGCGTGACGGCAGCGTTCGTTGTGGGTGGCTGGGGCAAAGCGCAGCGGTGCCCCAGTGATTCACGGGCCGTGCAGAGGCAGACAACCTGGGGCACCGCTGCGCTTTGCCCCAGCCACCCGAATCACCGCCACCCGAATCACCGCCCCAATCGTCCCCGTGCTTCCTCGGCCCAAGGGCTATTCGGGGCCAGATCGAGAAACGCCCGCCAGTGGTCCTCGGCGTCGACGCGGCGGCCGAGTTCGTCGAGGATGCGTGCCAGGTGATAGTGGGCGTCGGCGTAATCGGCGTGATAGAGCAGCGCGCCCTCGAATGCTGCGGCCGCCAGGTCCCTTTGGCCCAACTCGGCCAGCACGCAGCCGAGGTTCGCCCGGGCTTCGACGTAGTCTTCGTCGAGTTCCACGGCCGTGTAGTAGCGTTCCCGGGCGGCGGGCAAGTCGCCTTGCCGATAGAGCAACTCGGCAAGCTGGAAGCAGACCTCGGCCGTGGGGCCGCCGGCGGCCATCGCCGCGCGGTAGGTATCCACGGCGGCGGTCAACTGGCCGTCTTCCTCCAACTCCGCCGCCAGACGGCACATCGCCTCCGGCGACGTAGCCACGAGTTCCTGTTGCTCGGGCGGGGGCGTCGTTTCGTGGGTGGGAGGCACCGCCGCGTCCGGTGCGGCCGTCGAGGCGATCGTCGCCGGGGCGTCCTCTTCCCAGGCGTCGAAGTCGAACCGCAGTTGTCCGCCCGGCTCGATCAGCCCGTCGCCTTGCCGCAACAAGATCTGCTTGCCCTCGACGATCACCGAAAGCTGGGCCAGCGGCCGCTCGACGCCGGGCAAATACCGCGCGAGCGTGGCCAGCTTCTTCTCGATCGATCGCGGCGAGACGCCCGCGGCCAGCAGATCGGCCATACGTCGGGCGGTGGCCACTTCGTGGTAGTCGAAGTAGGGCAGCCGCCGGACCTCGCGAATCGGCACGATCAGCCCGCGGCGATGCCAGCGGCGAATCACCGCCACCGGCACGCATAGTAACTCGGCCAGCATGCTGGGCGTGTAGAGCCGCCGCAGATCGTGCTCGCGGTCGACCAGCCCGATCCGCTGCCAGAGTTCCGTCTCGGCAATTACCTCCAGTGCCCCGCGTTGGACGGCCTGACGCGTGGGCTCGTCGAACCACTCCTCGATCCCGTCGGCCGCGGGCACCGGCAGCCCCTCCTCGCCAATCACGGCCAGATCGACCGATGCATCTGGGCCGTCTGCAACCACCCCGCCGTGCTGGCGGACCAACCGGGCCGCGTCGCGTTTGGCCATACTGGCCAACTTGCCGACGAAGGCGATTCGCTTGCCCTGGAGGATCGGAGCGTTTTCGGGGATGTTCGAAGGCATGTGGCGTGTTTGTAGGGTGCGTGAAACGCACCGGATTTCGCGGGCGAAGCGTTTTGGCTGGTGCGTTTTACGCACCCTACGACCGACCGCTCAGTGTGCCCCCGCTGCCTGCTCCTGTCAACGCACACCAGCGACGCCCCCCAAGCCGTTCGCATGAGACAGGTTATTGAGTTTCTTCCGTCTGGAAGATAGAATCGGGTGTGGCAAGCTGGGGAAAGTGTGTGATGGCCAACTATTACGACATCCTTCACGTTGCGACGGACGCCACCGGGCCGGAGATCCTCCAGGCCTATCGCGACGCGGTCCGGGCGTGCCATCCCGACTTGCACCCGGACGACCGCGAGGCCGTGCGGCAGTTCCACCAGGTCCAGGCAGCGTTCGAGGTCCTCGGCGATCCCGATCGCCGGGCGGCCTACCAGCCGGCGGCCGGCGACGCCGAGCGGATCTGGAGCGCCACGCGCGCCCCGACCAACGCCGCCAAGTATCAACCCGCCCGCAGCGCCGACATTGTCTTCCAGCGAAGCGCCTGGCACGCCCAGGAGAAGCGTGCCTGCCCGGCGGCGATCGACGAAGAGGCGGCCATCGCGGCGTTGAAGATCGGCACGCTGGTGACGGCCGTTTTGGGCTATCTTACCGTCTGCGTGTTTCTGCTGGCCGATATGTAGCGGCTGCTCAGCCACCCCTTCTTGCTTACGGGCGGCTCCCTCCCAGCCACCGCGGCCACACAGAGCCGGTTGCGTTGTTGCGTCTTGGATGTTGGCGAGAGGGGGTGGGGGCGGCT
>CAYYNP010000482.1:0-4825 GCA_964472545.1 uncultured Planctomycetaceae bacterium
GGAGATCGTCACCTACCCTCCACTTTGTGCCATTTGAGTTGAAACACTACAACGGAAGTCCCATTTGCTCAACTTGTTGGATGCTGTCTCGCTTCCGCTGAAGTTGTGCTGCCGTGGGCTCGGGGCTGTCCAGATTCGTTCTGGCCACGCCCTGAAGCGCCGACTCATCAACTTGCGGGTACTCTTCTCGATCCATCATCTGCTCCTTCTAAGTAGGTGATACGTGCGGCTGTCTGGGATCGCGATTTGGACGAACAACACGACACGAGGCGGCGTAACGTGCGCCCGCCGGGCACGGTTTCGTGAAAACTCAGTACCTAAGTCCAGGACTGCACGGACGTGACCGCCAGTTTCCCGCACGGTACAAGCAACCACATTGTCGGAACACAGGAACTTAGCGTCAACCCGCCCCGATCAACGCCAACGCCCACTGCGGCGGGCGGATCGGCTTGCCGGTGGCGTCGGTGACGGCGTGGATGGTGAAGCCGGAACAGACGGGCAGACCGGAGTCGGCGTGTTCGATGATCACGTCGAAACGCATGCGGGCCTTGCCCGACATCGAGACCGTGGTGGTCATCTTCAGACGATCGTCGTATTGGGCCCGGCCCAGATAGCGCGCGCCGGCCTCGATCACCGGCAGCCGCAGCCCGTCCTCTTCCCATTGCCGATAGGGCTTGCCAGTCGAGCGACAGGCTTCCGTCCGGCCCCGCTCGAACCACTCCAGCACGCGCGAGTTGTAGTAGCTGCCCATCGAGTCCGTTTCGCTGTAGCGGACGCGGAAGTGCATCACGTGCGAGAATCCGGGCATGGATTGAGCCGCTGCTTCCGACCGTAGGGTGCGTCTGGACGCACCACGAAGCTTGGGTGATCGCAACGTTCATGGTGCGTCCAGACGCACCCTACAGTTACGCCTACGGCGTAGCAGCCGTCACGGCGTAACGCCCGGGCGCCTCGCGGAACCGCGAGAGCGTCGCCTGGCTGGAGAACATGTAGAGCCGGCCTTGATACGTGACGCAGTAGTCGGTCTTGCCGGCCACGTGCCGTTGGCCGTCGACCCGGAAGACCGGGTCGTCGCCGGCGTAGCTCATGGCGAAGCGTTCGACGCCGGCGAGGAACTGCCGGCGCTGCTCCGGCCCGGCCAGCAGGTACGTGAAGCCGCCGTACTCGACGGCCCAACGCGGATTCCCGGCCGTCCACTGCTCGTTGTCGACCAACTCGACCGGGCAGAACCCGTCCAGCGCCACCGGAAGGTTCTCGCGGCGCGGCGGCGTCTCGGGCGTGGCATCCGCGATCATGACCACCCGACCGGGCGTGGTCGTCGGCTGGTCGGCCGGGGCTTGCGTAACGGGGGCTGGCGTAACGATCGTCTGGTGCGCCGCCGGCAGGGTACCGGGTGTGCTGGGATAGACCGCCAGGTTACGCGCGGCGTCGGCCTGGAAATCCGGATGCAAAGCGGCCATCCAGTTCGCTTGCAGGGCCTTCGGCTCGGCAGGCGCGATGTCGGTCGCTGGTGCCAAAGCGGGCGCCGGCGGCTCGGTTGCCGTTATGGCCGGCTTGGCCGCAGGCGGCGACGGCTCGGGAGACGGGGTGATTGTCTGTGGCTGCGAAAGCGGCAGCGCGGGCGGACCCGCCGGAAACGTCTGCGGCTCGTTGGCTTCCGCCGGCTCGACGGGCTCCTGGGCGAGTGTCGGCGCGGCCGGCGGTACCGTGGCGGGCTCGGCAGGCGGCTCCATTGCGGGCAACGCGGCCGGTTGGGGTTGTTGTGCCAACAGATCCGCCGGGTCCAACAGGTTCATCGGAAACGAAGCCGGATCGACCGGACCTGGCGACGTGGCCGGCGCAACCGGAGGCGTCGTCGGCTGTGGTTGGTCGGCTGCCAGGCCACTCGTCGTCGGTGGTTTGGGCGGTTGAACGTCGGCCGGTTCGGCGATCGAACCGGGCGATACGAGATCCGCCGGCCTCGGGTTGGGCAACGCACTGGTCGGCGAAGGAAACACGTCGATCGGCGGTTCCTGCAAACCGGAAGGTTGTCCCGGCAACACGGGATCCGGTAGCGGCGTGCCCGGCAGGCCGGGCAACGGCAACTCGGCGGGGCCTTCATTCGGCAGCAAGTTCGTTGGTCCCAGCCCCGGCGGCGCGATACCGGGCAGCGGGTCGGGGGCTCCCATGTCGGGCAGGCCGGGCACGCCGCCCGGTGGCCCGAATCCGCCGCCGGGCGGAAACGCTCCGCCGTCGAAACCTCCGCCGTCGAAACCTCCGCCGTCGAAACCTCCGCCGTCGAAACCTCCCCCCGGCGGAAACGCCGGCAGTCCCGGAGCCGGCCCCGGCGACGGACGCATACCCGGCGGCATTGGCTCCACGTCGCGCAAGGGCCGCGGTGGCTGGCCGGTTGGCGCGGGAACTTCTTCGCGCGGCGTCGAGCTGGCCGATTGCTCCTCGCCCGGCCAGCGGCGCCACTTCGTCGGATAATACCCGAAGTTCGTCACGTGCGGGCCGCCCGTGCCGAAGGTCGGACACGGCTGTGCGCGGAAAGGCACGATCGGCCCGGTGGCGAAAACGTAGCGCCCGCACTGCCATACCAGCAGTAGCAGGCCGCACAGCGCCATGATGTGCGTAAATCGAACAGGCTTGGCCATGGGGTTTCTCCACCTACCGTTATGAGGTCAAAATCGGCGGCTCTGGTTGTAACCGCGTCCGAGGGTCTGGAGGTTTCGGATCGTCGACGCCCCCAGCGAGGCCATTCCGGCGATCCGCTCGAACGGCGCCGTCATTTGCGAGAGGAAGTTGGTCAACGCGAGCATGCTGTTCTCGGCGATGAACAACCGGTCGTCGGGAAGGATCTGATAGTTGGTTCGCGTGTCGCCGCCGCGGGTGATCGCGTCGTAGTTGACCAACAGGATCTGCTCGCTCTCGTGATCGCCGGGCGCGGGCCGGGCAATCCAGATCTTCTTGCTGGAGAGCTGCGACAGTCCGCCGAGTTGGGCCAAGGCGTCGAGCACGGTATCGCGGCCGGTGATCGGTACCCGGTTGATGTTGTCGCCCAGGCTGGCCCCTTCGGTGATGATGTAGAAGATCTTGCTGTTGTAGGCGATCACGTTGACGGTGGCTTCCGGCGAGTCGAAATACCGCGACAGATGTCTCTCCAACGCCGCGGTGGCCTCGGTGATCGTCTTGCCTGCCACGTGTACCGTGCCGTACTGCCGAAGGTTGACCGTGCCGTCCATCGAAACCAGGTACTCGCCGGTCACCGGTTGGGTGCCGGAAGCCCGGGCCAACTGGACGGAAACGCCGGGGTCGACCAGAATCTGTTTCAAGTGCAGGGTGACGGCGGCCTTGATCTCCTCGAGCGACATCCCCGCCACGTGGACCTTACCGTACGCCGCCCCCAGGTTCACACGGCCCTCGGCCTCGACCAGGTAGTAGTCGTTGATTGGCTGATCGAGCAACGTGCCGACGACCTGGATCTGCAGGACGTCGTAAACCTGTGCCCGATAGGGCGGCAGCGGCACCTGCTTGAGCATCTCGATCTGGATCAGGTCGGGCGGCTCGATGCGGTACTCCGGCAGCGAGACCATCGACAACTCGGTGGGTGGCGTCATCTCGATAGGCAGCGGCGGCTGCATCACGTCGTCGTGGAAATCGATCGGATGACAACCGGTCAGGCAGATCGCGGCGCCGACGGCCAGCAGACCTACCCAAGTTGACAAGCGAGACGTCATGACGGATTCCCCGTGACTGGTACGTTCGTTTCGGTTCGATTATTCGGGCTCGACTACTTCCGGCGTGGGGCCCTTGTAGCCGCCGACCGATCGGTTGTCGCTGAACCGCCTTGCCGGCCTGTTGGTTTGGCGAAGGCAGGCGAAACAGCGGGTTTCGCGGCGTCGGTCACTCGCGGTTGGCCATTTGCGCACCAGCCCGCAAAGCTTATCTAGTCGGCGCCGTCGGAGTAATCGGCAAAGTCGGCCTCCCTACTTGAATGGGACTTTCGCCGGGGGGGCAACAAGGCGGCCGCGACGTTTGACAGTCGCGTGGCCAACGGCTAACGTGAGGCGTCCATCGTGGACTACTTTTGGCCGCCTACGTTCCCCCGGAGCCAGACCATGCTCGGAGCCGACCTCAACATCCAGGAGTACCTCGATCGCCTGCGTCTGGAGCTCACGCGCGTCGATCTCGACGCCGTTGGGCGATTGGCCGATCTGATCTTCTCAGCCTGGGAAGGCGGAAACAACGTCTTCGTCTTCGGCAACGGGGGGTCGGCCACCACCTCATCTCACCTGGCCGAAGACTTGGGCAAGAACTGCCTGACGGAGGCCGACTTCGACTACCGCAAGCCGCGCGACCATCGCCGCCTGAAAATCCTCAGCCTGACCGATAACACCGGCTGGATCACCGCGCTGGGCAACGACTTAGGATACGAACATATTTTTGTCCAGCAACTGATGCACTACGCCAATCAGGGGGATTTGGCGATAGCCATCAGTGGCTCAGGCAACAGCCCCAACGTCCTGGCCGCCGTGGACTGGGCCAACCGTCACGGTGTGACCACTTTCGGAATGACAGGCTACGGCGGCGGCAAGCTGAAGCAGCTTCAACAAACCGGCTGGCACGTCGCGCTGGACGACATGGCAATGGTCGAGAGTATCCATCTGGCCGCGTGCCACTGGGTGGTCGATGATTTGGCGTCGCGGGTGAATGGGCTGGGGAGGTGGGGTGGGAAGTAGAGAGTAGGCAGTAGATAGTAGGCAGTAGACAGTGTTTGGTGGTAATCACTCGCCGAACCCGTTCGTAGTGCCCCGATTCATCGGGGCCGTGCAGCGGAATTCCG
>CAYYNP010000483.1:0-4821 GCA_964472545.1 uncultured Planctomycetaceae bacterium
AGCCACATCGATCGTCGACGGAGCCAGTCCCCTTTTTCGGGCTCCCGCACACTTCGCAGTTCTCCTACGCTTGCCGGACGTTGGAGTTCCAGGGCGATTCGCCGGATCCCAAGGCGCAGCGTCTCACGCCGTGCGAGCAACGTGGCCGGTTTGTGCACCCCTGCACGCTCGGCCCGGGCAGTCACGCGACGGCCATCGTGCTACAATAGGCATCGTCGCCCGCTCGCATCGGAACCTGCGAACGCCGACCCGCCGAGCCATGGGAAACAGAACGAACCTGAACGAGGAGACCATATCGTGTCGACGCGACAACTTATCGCGCTGGGCCTGGCAATGGCCGGCTGGCTGACGCCCGTCCTGGCAGAGGAACCGCGAGGCGAGATCGATCCGTCGAGTTCGCTACGACGGGCCGTCGAAGACCTTGTGCTGAGTTGCGGAGATCGGTATCCCGACGGACCGCAGTACCTGGACCGCCTGGGCGAACTGCAGCGCCAGCTTCGATCGGCCGACGGCGACCGGCGCGAGCAATTGGAGAACGAATTGCAGTCGCTGCGGCGGCGGGCCCTGGTGGCGAATCCCCTGCTCCGCGGCCGAACGGTCCTGCTGGTCGTCCGCCCGCAATACTGGGGATACCACGGCCCGATCAACACCATGTTCCAGAACGGTGAAATCCAACAAGACACGTTTCGTGGCGGCGGTGCGATGAAGACGATTCGCTTCGGCCCCGGCGGCGACGTGGCCGAGGTGAAGACGCTGCTGGAGGCCCCCGAGGGAATTGCCCGCGACCCGGAAGTCAGTTTCGACGGCCGTCGGATCGTCTTCGCCATGCGCAAGAACAAGGCCGACGACTACCACGTCTACGAAATCGGCGCCGACGGCAGCGGCCTGAAGCAACTCACTTTCGGGTCGAAACTCTCCGACGTCGAGCCGGTCTACTTGCCCGACGGCCGGATTGCGTTCAATTCGACGCGGGACCTGAAGTTCTGCCAGTGCAACCGGCACCCGATGGGCAACCTGTTCGCGATGGACGCCGACGGGGCGAACATGGTCCAGATCGGCGGCAGTACGCTCTGGGAGGGGCATCCGTCGCTGTTGTCCGACGGTCGCCTTCTCTACAGCCGCTGGGATTACGTCGACCGGCAGTTCGGTCCGTCGTTCGGATTGTGGACGTGTAACCCGGACGGAACCGCCCACGCACTGTGCTACGGCAACAACGCCTGGACGCCCGGCTCGATCCTCGACGGGCACGCCATCCCCGGAACGCAGAACATCGTTTGTATCTTCGGGGCCTGCCACGATCTGCCGTGGGGAGCCATGGCGATCGTCGACCGCAGGCGAGGGCTCGACGGCTCCGAGCCGGTCACGCACATCTGGCCCGCCAACGCCAGGGGGTGGCTGGAGAATCAGAAGAACGTCGAGTGGCATCCCGGACAGATCGACGCGTTCACTAGAACGCGGCCGAAGTACGAAGACCCCCGGCCGCTGTCGGACAAGCACTTCCTCGTCGCCCGTACGCTGACCGAGGACGTGGGGCAGTCGATGCAGATGGGGATCTTCCTCGTAGACGTCTTCGGAAACGAACTGCTGCTACACACCGAGAAGCCGGGCTGCTACGACCCCATGCCCGTCGCACCGCGGCCGCGCGCACCGATACTGCCGACACGCAACGTCTCTGCCGAGGTCGAAGGCAGCTTCTACCTCTCGGACGTCTACCAGGGCGCCGGCATGGGCGACGTACCGCGGGGCGCGATCAAGTACCTGCGGATTGTCGAGGCACCGGCGAAGCGTGCCTGGAGCCGCGCCGGCGGCGGAGGGATCGACGCCGATCAGGCTCCGTTGATGAACTGGAACCTGACGAACAACAAGCGCATTATCGGCGACGTACCGGTCGAGGCCGACGGGTCGGCCTACTTCGCCGTGCCGGCCAATACGTTCGTCTATTTCCAGGCGCTCGATGCCGACAAGATGATGATCCAGTCGATGCGGAGCGGGACGTTCGTGCAGCCCGGCGAACGGGTGGGGTGCGTCGGATGCCACGAGCACCAACTCCACGGCGCGGCGGCACGCTCCGGCGTCGCGTGGACCCGCACGCCGAGCCAGCCCGAACCGTGGTACGGACCGCCGCGAGCGTTCAACTATCTGACCGAAGTGCAACCGGTCTTCGACAAGCACTGCGTGAACTGCCACGACTACGGCAAGGAAGCCGGCGAGGATCTCAACCTGGCCGGCGACGTGGGGCTGCTGTTTAACGCGTCGTACCTGGAGCTGCATCGGCGTTCGGCCGTGCGGTGGTTTCCCGATCCGCCCGACGGCGAGAAGCTGCTGATCAAGGCGGTTCACGACGGTCCTCCGGCCGTGCTGCCGGCCTACTCCTGGGGCTCTTATCGCAGCCGTCTGATCGACGTGGTCCGGGGTGAGCACTACGAGGCGAAACTCAGCCGCGAGGAGATCGAACGGATCGCGACCTGGATCGACTTAAACGCCCCCTACTACGGTTCATATGCCAGCGTATACCCCAACAACCCGTTCGGACGCTCGCCGTTGAGCCAGGGGCAACTCGACGGCTTGGCCCGTTTGGCCGGCCGCGGCGCCGGTGATTTCAAACACGATCCGGCGCTGCAGATCAGTTTTTCCCGACCGGAGTTGAGCCCCGTGCTCGATCGCATTGAGGAGGAGAGCCGACGCAAGGAGGCGTTGTCGATCATCGTCGCCGGTGGCCGGCAGCTTGCCGAGCTGCCGCGAGAAGACATGCTCGGGCCGAGCTCCAGACCGCGAATCGACCAGGACGTCGACCGGGCAGACCGCTATCAGGCGCACGTCGCGGCTGAGGCGGCCGCGCGTGAGGCAATGCGCGACGGCCGGAAGGTCTTTCGCAACCGCGACGGCGATGCCGGGCAGGGGCGAGGCTCTTGAGAAGACCTGCCCAAAGGCAAACTACGGCAGCTCCCAGCCGGTTCGCCGCGGGCGATCGAGCAATGTACACGCTTGCTTGTCGTCGGGAAAAGTCTCTGCGGCCGGGTCCCATCGCAACTTCCGGCCCAACTCCCGTGCAATCGTGGCCAGATGGCAGACGGTGACCGAGCGATGGCCGACTTCGACCGGAGCGGACGGATCTCGACGGGTCTTGATGCAATCGAGCCAATTCTGCAGGTGCGGCTTGGCGACGATGCCCTCTCCTTCCCAGAGCGCCGCAACGGCCGGATCGGGGCGATCCGTGATAAGAGTCTGCGGGAAGGCAGCGAAGCCGTTTCGAGAGATTTTCATTTGGCCGCCTTCCCCATGGAAATAGCCGCCGGCGTAGAACCCTTCGGGATGCGTGAGGTGGAGTTCGGTGCCGCCGGCGTATCGCATCACGACGGGACACAGACGCATCGCGCCGTCGGGCTCTTCGACGAGCGGTTCGATCTCGACCGGCCCGGTGCCGTCGGTTCCCAACGCCCATTGGACCATGTCGAGGGCATGGGCCCCGTGATTCGTCATCAGGTGCGCGGAATAGTCGCGCCACATATCCCAGCCGCGCCAGCGCACGCCCTGCCAGTGACGCTCGTCCTTCTGCCAGAGTCGCCAGTGGTACGGTCTTTGCGGCCGCGGGCCGCAGAACAAGTTCCAGTGCATCCCCTTCGGCAGCGGCTCCTTCGGCAGCGGCTCGTATCGCAGCGGGCCAGGGAAGTTCTTGACCTCGACCTTCGACACCTTGCCAATCCCGCCTTCGCGCACGAACTTACACGCAAAACGATCCATCTCCATCGAACGTTGTTGGCTGCCGACCTGCAATACGCGATTGTGGCGGCGGACGGCTTCGACCAGGCGGCGGCCTTCGGCGATCGTCAGCGAGAGCGGCTTCTCACAGTAGACGTCGAGCCCGGCCCGGCATGCCAACATTGCCGCTTGTACGTGATGATGGTCGGGTGTTGTAACAACCACGGCGTCGAGTTTGGCCTCGTCGATCATCGTGCGGTAGTTGGCGTAGGCCGCATACTCGGAATCCGGGTCGGCCTTGCGCACGGCTTCCACGCGCGGCAAATAGCAGTCGCACAGCGCCGTAACGCGTCCGGCGCGGGGCATGTCGCCGATCAGTTGTCGGCCGCGGATTCCGACGCCGATAATCCCGATCTGGATACGTTCGTTAGCACTCGGCACGCCTTCGGCGCCGAACACGTGGGCCGGAATAAGGACCGGAACGGTCCGAGCAGCCTTGCGAAGGACTTCCCGGCGACTGACACGCCGATGCGAAGCAAGATGGCAAGGCATTCGGGGAAACTTCCTCAAGGCGAGTAGTTGACGTCGGCGGCTAATCGCAATTCGATGGAGAACGGGTCCCGGTGGGATCATCGCGGGGAGCTTTCAGCGGGCGTCTTCATTACGGCGCCATTCGAAAGGACTCCCCACAATGGTAAGGGCCTGTCCGGAAACAACTTCGCAGTTTTTCGGGCGAATCATCACACGGAGTGTGATGGCTACCATGAAGCGGGCGAAGTTGTTTCCGGTCAAGCCCTAAGTCATGTTACTCTATAAGAGCGTGAGATCATAGCGATGATACACCGAACCGGAGAAACGGGGCTGAAGATCGCCCGGCGTTGTGCCGCGGGCGGTCGATTTCGGCGACGACAGCAGGGCAGCGGCGGATATCGTCGTCGACGTCGACGCGATTCGGGAGAACTTTCCGAACGAGGCGACGATCGCGAGGATGAAACTGCCGGAGGCGCCAGGAGGACTGCAAAGTGTGCGGGAGCCCGAAAAAGGGGACTGGCTCCGTCGACGATCGACGTGGCTGTAGGGATTCGCAGTGCCGACGGTGCCTGTCCCCTTTCTTCGGGCGGC
>CAYYNP010000484.1:0-4773 GCA_964472545.1 uncultured Planctomycetaceae bacterium
GTCGACGGAGCCAGTCCCCTTTTTCGGGCTCCCGCACACTTTGCAGTTCTCCTGTTCTGTGTTGGAGGTACCTTGCAATACGTGGCCGATGTGTCAGAATCGCGGCTCGGACACGATCCGACACTCGGCCCCAACGGAGCACGCCGCGATGAACCCTTCGGCAAGCGAAACGCGCAGCGTCGCGATCACCGGCTCGTCGACCGGCATCGGGGCGGCGTGTGCGTTGGAGTTGGATCGGCGGGGATTCCGTGTGTTTGCCGGCGTCCGCTCGGAGGACGACGCGGCGCGGCTGCGCGACCGGGCTTCCGAGCGGCTGACGCCGGTGATGATCGACGTGACCGACGAAGCCATGATCGCCTCTGCCGCCGAGGCGGTGACCGATGCCCTTGACGGCGGCGGCCTCTGGGGCCTGGTCAACAACGCCGGCATCGTCGTGCCCGGGCCGTTGGAGATCATCCCGCTGGACAAGCTGCGGCTGCAATTCGAGATCAACGTGATCGGGCAGATCGCGGTTACCCGGGCGTTGCTGCCGCTGTTGCGCGAGGCTCGCGGCCGGATCGTGAACATGAGTTCGATCAGCGGGCGGATCGCGGCGCCGTTCGTGGGGCCGTACGCCTCATCGAAATTCGCGCTGGAGGCCCTCTCCGACTCGCTGCGTGGCGAGCTTCGCCATTGGGGGATCGGCGTTTCGGTGGTCGAGCCGGGCAACGTCGACACGCCGATTTGGGCGAAAAGTGCCGCGGCAGCCGAGAAGGCCGGCGAAGAGCTGCCGGCCAAAGCCGTCGAACTCTACGGCGACGACCTCGAGGCGATGCGGGCCATGGCCCGACGGAGCGCCGAGACGGCCATGCCGGTAGAACGGGTCGTACGCGCCGTGGTCCACGCGCTGTGTGCCCGGCGGCCGAAAACCCGATATCCGGTCGGCCGCAAAACCCGCCTGGCATTCTGGGCCGCGAAGTGGCTTCCCGACCGAGTCCGCGATCGGTTCGTGTGGCGCGACCTCGGGTTGCCGTAGGGCAATAAGCTATACTTCAGATAGGTATTTCACAGACCCCTGGAGCTAAGCCACCACATGAGTACAGCACCCCAAGAGGACTGGCGGGCACAAGCGTTGCGCAACATGGAAATGGCCGATCAACCGGTCCCCGAACGCACTCGCCAGGACGGCTGGGCAGCCACCGTGATCCTGAAGCTCTCACTGCTGCTGGTAATCTCGTTCTTTCTGGTCTTCTTCCTCGGCTGGGGATTTCTGGCCGCGCCGGCCGCCGCCGCTTGGTACCTTTTCTGGCCACGATAGGAGGGCATGATGCCCCGGCTCGTCGACCTCTCGCACCCGATCGAAGACGGACAACTCACCTTTCCCGGCGATCCGGGCGTCAGCGTGCAAACGCACGAGACGATCGAGTCGGTCGGCTTCAACATCGCCAAGATCAGTTTTTCGACGCATCAAGGCACGCACCTCGACGCGCCGTTTCACTTCTTCGACGACGGCCGTACGATCGACCGCATGCCGCTTCAGGAATTCTACGGCCCGGCCACGTTGATCGACCTGGCGCCCGGCGGCCAACTCGCGCCGCAGGCACCGATCACCGTCGAGATGCTGCGGCCGTTTGAAGCGAAGTTCCAGCCCGGGGCCAAGGTGATCTATCGCACCGGTTGGGATCGGGCCTACAACACGCCGGAGTATTTTGCCGACTTCCCCAGCCTGACCGTCGAAGCTGCCGAGTGGATTGCCGCCCGGGGGATAGGCCTGTTGGGCATGGACACCGGCACGCCCAGCAGCGACTGGAAGGAGTGTCATCTGGCGTTGCTGCATCGCGACGTCGAGATCGTCGTCGTCGAAGGGCTCACGAACCTCGACCGCCTGCCCGAGCAATTCACGCTGATCGCGTTTCCGCTGAACGTCAAAGGCCACGACGGCTCGCCGATTCGGGCGGTGGCGGTGGTTGAGGATTGAGGCTTGCGTAGAGTAGCCGTCTCGCGGTTGGGTGGCTGGGGCAAAGCGCAGCGGTGCCCCAGTTTGTCGGTGTTTCTACTGGGGCACCGCTGCGCTTTGCCCCAGCCACCCGGAACATCCATTCTCGTGCTGCCAACCGCTAGCCCTTTTCCTCCACCGGTTCCGGCAGCGGCGGAAGCCCGAACGCCGTTTCGACCTGCTCGGCGATCTCCGCCAATTGGCAGACGACGCGGCTGTAGAGCGTGGGCACTTTGTCCAGCAGGCAGTCGGCGGCGTCGTAGATCGCGCCGAGGTCGTCGTCGATGGGCAGCGATTCCAGCGCGTAGTGGTTCACCGAGATCTGGCCCTTGGCGTGGTCGAACGGATACGGCTCGCGGGCGAGCGCCTGGTAGAGTCCTCGGACCTTTCCCGACAGATGGGCCATCTGCGAGTGAATCGTCTTGAACAGGCTCTCGTTCTGCTGGTTGCCTTCGATGCTGCCCAGCAGCACGCCCATCGCCGCCTGGTCGTTGCGCAGCGCAAGCAGCGCGTCGTGCTGCCGATTCAACAACCCCAGCACGGGCAACAACCGCTTACACTGGGCCCGATGCTGCCCGTCGACGTCGACCTTGGCGGCCACCTCGCCTACCTGCAACAATTGCATCGCCGCGCCGATGCGTGCCGCGGCCGCTTTCTCGAACCGTGCCATCACGGGCGCGAGTTTCTGCTGCTGCTCGATCGCTTGACGGCGGACCTTCGCCGTATCCGCAGTGTAGTTGGCTCGAAAACCAAACACCTTCTGCGGGATCTTGAAGCTGGCCATCAGCATCGCCCTGGCCTGGTCGGCCTTGATGGTCTGCGCATCGGCCTCTTCAAACGCTGCGTAGGCCTGGGCATAGGCCGGCTTGGCTTCGAGCATCTGCTCTCGGGCTTGCTTCATCTGCCGGGCGACTTGTTGGGGGCTCTCCTCGGTCGTCAGGCTCAGATCGGGCAACCGCACCGGCCGCAACGCGCGGAACTCGCCCTGGTAGAATCGCTCCAGCGCCTTGCCGGCCTCGATTTCCTTGTCTTGCCGATCGAGCAGGTCGTCGATCGGGTGCATCTGAGACGCCTGGAAGCGGCTGCCGAAAACTCCCCGATAGACGTCTTCGGTCACGTTCCGCGACACGGCCGCAAAGTGGCCGAAGACGGCCGACGCCGGACACTCCAGCCGAAAGACGCCTTCGGTCGGCTCGCGATGCGCCGCGGCGATGCGGTCCTTGTCGGCCGGATGCGTGTCGAACAGACCGGTTTGGGTCTCGTCGACCATCTTCTCGATCTGCTGTTTGGCCTTTTCGGGAATGTGTGCGATGTTGGCCACGATCAGCCGCGGCAAGTTGTCGGCCAGCCGGCCCTCCTTGTAGAAGTGGCTCAGGTCGGCGTGGGCGCCCTGGGAGGCGACGTTCAGCATCACCAGCCGCCGGGCGGTCGACTCGAACGTGTCGCTGCCGGCCATGCGAACCTCGTGGCGATCGGCGTCGAACTCCATCTGCCGCAACATGAAGCCGGCCACGATATGCCCGATCATCATCAGCACCCAGAGGATCTTCCGCGTCAGCCAGACGAACAGCCGGGCGATGTGGAGGATAATGCCGATGCGGATGTCGGTTTCCGCGGCCCAGGCGGCCAGCTTCTCGTCCCACTCGTCGCGCTCGTAGACCACGCGGGTGAACCAATGGCTGATCGAGCGGACCAAGAAAGTCAGCCGCATGCCGGCGCCCTGGGTGAAATGGCCGAACTCGTGGGCCAACACGCCGGCAAACTGCCGCAAATTCAAACCGGCCACCAGTGGGATACCGATCGTCAGCACCAGGTCGTTGCCGAACATACTGAACACGCCGCGGCGGAAACTGGCCGAGGCGTTGACCTGGGCGTCGACGTCGATCCGTTGCGGCTGCGGTGCACCCACCACCGCACAGATGCGCTCGACGAACGCAAACAACAGCGGGTCGCTGCGCTTGGTCAGCGAGCGGATCCGCCCCCGCTGGGCAGGTCGGGCAAACAGCGGCTTGATCATGAACAGCACCAGAATCCCGCCGATGAAAATCGGCGCGACGTAGATGATGAACGCCCACACGGCTCCCCGGCGGCCACCGCCGGCGCTGAGGATGGCCGTATCGTGTACCATGTGCCAATACACCAGGTAGGCCGCCAAGACGATGAACCCGACGTAGATCAGCGGCAGCACGATCATCACCGCGGCCGCCAGGAAGATGCCCAGTTTATACGTCGCCGACGTGCGGACCGGTTCGATGCGCCCCGTAAACGCCGCCAGGATCTCCTGCGGCGAGACCGACGGTTCCGCCGGGCCCGTCTTCGCGGCGGGCGATTTGGCGGCTGGCGTCGAGCTCAGCGGCGGCGGCCCATCAGCGGGCGGCTTCACCGGCGGCGCACCGGTCGGAAGACTCGGCGGCGCGGCGGCGGGAATCCGCAAGATCTGTTTGCACTTCGGACATTTCGCCCGCTTCCCCGCGTGCTCGTCTTTCACCCGAAACGAAGCACCACAATCCGCGCATCCCACGGCAATTCCCACGATGCTCTCCCTAACGCGGGCCAAGCCCGCAACTCATAAGAACTTACAAACACATGCGCACGGTGCGCGCATGTTGCAACGTAAGACTCCAAAAGCCCGAGTTTGGTCAGTGCCGTCGCCGTCCGTAGTCCGACGGCACCTCCCATTATAGGGGATCGGCGGACCCACGTACAGCAAAGGCGGGGAGCGACCAGGGGAACTGCAAAGTGTACGGGAGCCCGAAAAAGGGGACTGGCTCCGTCGACGATCGATGTGGCTGTAGGGA
>CAYYNP010000485.1:0-4756 GCA_964472545.1 uncultured Planctomycetaceae bacterium
ATCGCCAGCCGGCAAGCCAGACACCTCAACCGGCTCACTCCACCGTCACGCTCTTTGCCAGATTCCGCGGCTTGTCGACGTCGCAGCCGCGGGCCACGGCGATGTGGTAGGAGAGCAACTGTAGCGGGATGCTGCTGACGATCGGCTGGAGGAACTCTTCGACGGCGGGGACCTCGATGACGTCGTCGGCCAGTTCGGCCACGTCGGTGTCGCCTTGGCCGACCAGGGCGATCACCGGGCCGCCACGGGCTTTGATCTCTTGCAGGTTGGCCATCACCTTGTCGTAGACCCGGCCTTGCGGCATCAGAAAGACGCTGGGTGTGTGCTCGTCGACCAGGGCGATCGGGCCGTGCTTCATCTCGGCGGCCGGGTAGCCCTCGGCGTGGATGTAGCTGATCTCCTTGAGCTTCAACGCGCCCTCCAGCGCCGTGGGGAAGTTGAACTGCCGGCCGAGGTAGAGGAAGTTGTTGCAATCGGCGTACTTCTCGGCGATCCGTTTCACCGCGTCGTTGGCCTGCAGGGCCTCTTCGACCTTGTCGGGCAGTTGGCGTAACTGGTCGATGATTCGCTCGCCGGCCTGGAAGCTCAGGTGCCGCAACCGGCCGAAATAGAGCGCCAGCAGTGCCGACACGGTGCACTGCGAGGTAAAGGCCTTGGTCGAGGCCACGCCGATTTCCGGGCCGGCGTGGAGGTAAACCCCGCCGTCGGCCTCGTTGGCGATCGTGCTGCCGACCACGTTGCAGATCGCCAGCACGGAATGGCCCTTGCGTTTCATCTCGCGCAGTGCGGCCAGCGTGTCGGCCGTTTCGCCGCTTTGGGTGATGGTGAAGACCAGCGTGTCGGGGTCCATCGGCGGATTGCGGTATCGCAACTCGCTGGCGTATTCGACCTCGACGGGCAATCGGGCCAAGGTCTCGATCTGGTGCTCGCCGACGAGGGCCGCGTGCCAACTCGTGCCACAGGCGGTCATCAGCACCCGTTGTATGCCGCGGAGCTGCCGGGCGGTGAGATTCAGGCCGCCGAACTTGGCCGTGGCCGCGTCGGGGTCGATGTGCCCGCGCATCGCGTTGCGGATCGCCTCGGGTTGTTCGAAGATCTCTTTGAGCATGTAGTGTTCGTAGATCCCCAGGTCGACGTCACCGGATTCGATCTCGAGCACGTGGACGCTGTGGTCGACGTGGCCCTGGTCGCGGTGGATCACGCGTAGCGAGTCGGCCGTGATTACGGCCAACTCGTGGTCGGCCAGATAGACGATCTTGTCGGTATGGCCGACCAGCGGCGAGGCGTCGCTGGCGACGAAGTGCTCGTCCGTGCCGACACCCACGATCAGCGGGCTTCCCCGCCGGGCGGCGATCAGTACTTCGGGGAAGTCGCGAAACAGCACGACCAGGCCGAAGGTGCCCTGGAGTTCGGCCAGCGCCGATTGCACGGCCTCGGCCAGCGGCTGGTAGTTGGCCGAGGTCAGGTCAACGTCGGCCGGCAATTGCTTCAGGGAACTTTCGATCAAATGGGCGATCACCTCCGTATCGGTAGCCGAACGGAAGTGGCAGCCCTCCGCTTCAAGACGCTGCCTGAGCGCCTGGAAGTTCTCGATCACGCCGTTATGAACGATCGACAGAGTTTCATCGTCACTGAGATGAGGATGGGCGTTCAGGTCGGTGGCGGCGCCGTGGGTGGCCCAGCGGGTGTGGCCGATGCCGATCGGCCCCCGGGCGGGCGACTCGGCCAATCGGGCTTGAAGCTGCTGGATACGTCCGGCCGTCTTCGTGACTTCCAATCCACCCTCCGGCGGGATGGTTGCCACGCCGGCGCTGTCGTAGCCGCGATATTCGAGCCGGTGAAGGCCGCCGATGAGAAACTCCGAGGCCTGGCGAGCTCCCACGTACCCGACAATTCCGCACATTTTCACGCTCCGTTGGTCCGGGAGATGTACTCTATCTAGGGAGCCGAAGCCGCCATGATGAAACGTAGCACGTAGATGAGCGCTTTCGGTGTACTATGCCTTGTCGGCTGCAATCAACAAGACCGCGAGGTCAGCGTCGGCGGCCGAGACTCCCAGTCGGCGGCCCGCCTTCGCTTGGCTATATCGCACATCTCCAAGCATGAAGGTGACGGGCAGGCTCGCTACGAGATCCTCGAAGAAGCAGGCATTGTGCAACAAGTGTTTTGGTGGATCGGCCGCGGCGGCATTTCCACCGGCGAGTTGCGATGTCGGTTGCCGGTGAGCGAGTGTGCAACAACAAGCAAGTTCGTTCCGGCCTTCTGGAGGAGGCCGTGTGGGATGACATCTGCCAGTTGCTCCGTGATCCGGATCATATTCGACGGGAGTATGAGCGTCGCCCCAAGGGCGGCTCGCAACAGATGTCGGCAAGGCAGAAACAACTCGAAACGATGATCCACAAAACTCAGCGTGCGATTGCCCGACGGATCGACGTCTACGAAGAGGGCTTGCTAACGAAGGAGGAATTCGAGCCCCGCATCCGCGCGAGCAAATCGCAGCTCTCCAAACTCCAAGAAGAAGCGAAGGCCCTTTCCGCCGGACAATCCGAACGCGATCGGTCGCGTGTAGTGATCGACCATTTGAAGGCGTTTCAAGAACAGCTTTCCGCCGGACGGGGCAACCTCGATTGGCAGGCCCGTCGCGAAGTGATCCGCTCGCTCGTACAGCGAGTGGAGATCGACCACGACGAGGTCCGAGTAGTCTATGAGGTGAGTCCGCCCCTTCTGTCTCAAGCCCAGCTAGCGGGACTTGTCTGCAAGATTGTTGGCGGCGTGCGGTCACCGCTGAGGCGAGGTCCACGACCAGCTGCTGTAGCCTTCCGGGGGTTCCGGGTGCTTCATCGCATGTTGCTGTGGGCGTCGCTTGAAGTCATTGCTCAGCATGTAGTCAATGACGCGCCTCATCTCAGCGATCGAGAAACTCCCCGACGACTTCACCTGGACCCCTGCTGCCATGAGGATTTCTTCGTGGGTCATGATCTGCTCTTCGTCTCGGGGGCACAACGGTTTTGGGGATGGCGTATCATGACAATTGTAGCTTGCACGCGAATGATCGCCACGAAAGAGGCCGGCCCTAGTGCTTCGTGATACCTAAGCCCGTCCTATTCACGAGGCGGATGCTCAGTAGATGAAACCGATGAAACCACTGCGTGATCTTCTGCGTCTATAGGGAAATGGAAACAATCCCTCGACACGGAAGGATCACGCAATGGGTGAAGCTCAAGATACTCTATTCGAGCCGGAATTCAACCGGGCCGTCAAAGTCCAGACGTCCGAGCAAAGAATCACTTCGCACGCTGGAGCCGTATTGCTGCGGGAGGCCGATCATCGATTGGGACTCGTCGAATCGCTGGCCGAACAGATCAACGACCCTCGCCAGCCCGAGAAGATTCGCTACACGGCTACCGAACTGCTGCGTGAGCGGATCTATGCCCTCGCGCTGGGGAGCGAAAACCAGGACGACCTCGACCGCCTCGCGCACGATCCGGCCATGCGGATGGCCACTTGGGATCGACCGGGCGAAGAAGTGCTCCAGCAGCGACTTGCCAGTCAGCCCACGCAATCGCGACTGATCGATTGGTTGGCCAACTTGCCCGGCAACCGCGAGGCGCTTCGCCACGGTCTCTTCGATTGGACGCATCGCCACCTACGCAGCACCGGCAGGGCGGGCCACCATGCCGTGATGCGAGCCACCGTCGACGTGGACAGCTTTCCGATCGTGGTCCACGGCCGGCAACAAGGCGGCCGCTACAACGGCCACTATCGCGATACGGTTTACCATCCGCAGGTCGCCAGCTTCTCCGTGCACGGCGATTACGACAGCACTCGCGAAGGCCATCGCTTGCCGGGCAGGTTGGAAGGTGGACAAAAACCGCATTCACCATCTGTCAAGCTTGGGCAGTTCACCCGCAGTCTTTGCGCAGCCGGCACAGCCTCTTGGATATACTGAAATCTCACCGCGAAATCTGACGGCACCGGGGCCCGGGATATTGGCAACCCGTTTGCGGGGTGGCTATATTGGACGTCCGTCTCGCCGTTCGTGGGATTCGAATGGCACCCAACGCCGCTAGCACGAACGATGACCAAACGACGTGGCGAAGAAGAAACGGACGATGCGGGCACCAGTGGTCGATGGGGGTGCTCGCGGACTTCAGTTGGCCAGCACCCAAAGAAAAACGCCCCACACGGAGGCGTCAAAAGGTCGCTGACAAAGTAGCGGAGCCTTACGCGTGCGAAAGCCCTTACTATGACAAGGAGCAATCGTCGCTCAGATACACTGCTCTGATTCTAACACGTCCTTTGACACCGTCAATGAGGAGAACCCGCGATGGGGGCGAAAAAAACTGCTCGCCCAAGAAACGCCGTACCGTATCGACTGGGAATCGACATGGGGGCCGGCTCCATCGGCTGGGCCGCTGTCCGTGAGGAGAAGAACGGCCGACCAGCGGGAATCCTCGCCATGGGGGTGAGGCGTTTCGATGCGGGCGTGGTCGGCGACATCGAAAGCGGCCGCGATGAATCTCGCGCCACCGCACGCCGCGATGCCCGCGGCCCCCGCCGGCTGATTTGGCGGCGACAGTACCGACTGCGCAAGGTCTTTCGCCTGCTGCAATCGATGGACCTCCTGCCGCCCAGCAAGGACGACTCGCACGACGAGCGCCACCGCGTGCTGGCCAACCTCGACCGGCAACTTCGCGACGCCAGACCGGAAGCTGGCGCGCAGAGAATCCACCACGCGCTGCCTTATCTGCTTCGC
>CAYYNP010000486.1:0-4737 GCA_964472545.1 uncultured Planctomycetaceae bacterium
GGCGACGTGGGTGCCGTGGCCGTGGTTGTCTTGGGGGTCGCCGCTGTGGTTGAAGCTGTTGCTGACCACGTTCACTCCATGCACGTCGTCGACGAAGCCGTTGCCGTCGTCGTCGATGCCGTTGCCGGGGGTCTCTTGGCCGTTGACCCACATGTTGGCCGCCAGGTCCGGATGGGTGAAGTCGACGCCAGTGTCGATCACCGCGATCACGATGTCCGGATCGCCGCCGGGTGGGAGGCCTTCGCCTTCGAGATAGCTCCACGCCGCCGGGGCGTTGATGGCGTCGAGATGCCACTGGTCGGCGAACAGCGGGTCGTTGGTGCCGTCGGGGATGGCGGCCAACGTGGGTTCGGAGGCCAATGAGGCTGCCGTCTGGGGGCTCGCTGCGCTCGATCCCAGCCACCCGTCGACCGGGATGCTGCCGTCTTCGGCGAACGGCAAACCGGCAAGCTGGAACAGGTAAGCCGGCTCGGCGACTTCGACTTCCGGCACGGCGGCAAACGCGGCCACGGCCTGTTCGATGTCGCTCTCCGCGGGAAGCTGCAACGTATGCCATTGGGCCAGGTCGTTGGCGTCGGCCCGTGGCTCACCGCCGTCGTCCGATGCGGAGGCAGGAGAGACCGCCATCTGATCCGCGTTCGGAAAGACCGGCGTGACCGACGAAACGTCGTACGCCGTCAACAGCGACTCGAACGACGCGGAGGCCAACTGCGGCCCGACCGCTACGGCCGCCGGACGCGCCGACGCGACGATCGGCAGCGGCTCGTCGCGGAACTTCACCAGCAACTCACCCGGCCGGTAGCTCGGCTTGGGCCCCGAGTTCTCCGGCGGCGCGAACATCTCCGGCAACGGATGGTCCACTGGAGCCCAGCCGGCTTGCTTAGGCTGGTCGGCCGGACACGTTGGGCAGTCGTCAGACGCTACGCCGAAGCCGTCGAGCAGCGCTCGATCTTCCAGCAACTCCAGAACGAGTCTCCGCGTTTGAGGGCGAAGGCGAGGCCGGTGCGGCGCGGCACCGGAACAGAAACGACGAGCACACGGGGTTCTCATGGCATGCTCCTCCAAAGAAACCCACAACTTCCCGCCAGGATAGAGGCTCCTATAGTACTCCCTGCGCTGAAGGTTGTCAAATTGCCCGATCGTGCTGATTCTGGCCGTTGGCGATTTCAGCATCGAAGGAAACCGTGGCGGGATTAACCCGGCAAACGCGTACCGACTTTCAAGGAGTGTGAGGATCTTCGGTTTGCGCGTTGGTAACGGAACGAGGTACGAGGTGGACGAGGTCAACACGCGTAGACGCTCGTCCTCCAGAATTACTACGGGGCGTACAAGGCCTACGAGGTAACGAGGCTGGTTGGTTCATCGCGCCTCGTTCACCTCGTACCTCGTTCGATTTCCAATGCGCAGCCCAACGAACGCCCAGCTACCTACTCTTTCGATCGGAGGCAAGGCCAGCCCGGTATCCCGGGCCCTCCTGACGGTCCCGGAACGAATCGTGTCCTTGCTGGGGGGATCATTTGGCGACGTGGGAATCCCAATGGTGACGATGCTACCAGGGCCTCCTGCTAATCGAGAAGCAGCAGGACGGCACGGTGCGGCGGAGGAACCTCGGCGGCGTAGCGTTTGTGCCCATGACTGGCAAGGCGGAGAAGCAGTGAGGCAGTCCGAGGTACGATTCCCTTGGATTCCTGTATCACAGCCGATAGGCTAGCGAACAACCTCGAACACGCCCCCCACGCCCGCAATTGACCGCCAATCGCAATATGAGAAAGGGGATGCTGCGCGAATCTACGGGGCGACTACCCGGAAAGGGAGACGTAGCGATGAAACGGTTCTGGCTTTTGGTCGCCATCATGGTAACCGTCGTGTGTGCGGTCGCTCAAGCAGCCGCGGCTGAAGATCTCCGCGTCTACTTCGGCAACCTGCATTCGCACACAAAGTACAGCGATGGGCAGGGCACGCCCAGAGAGGCGTACGAGCATGCCAGGGACGAGGCGGGCCTGGACTTCCTGGCAATTACCGACCACAACCACTGGCCAAGGAGTTCGGGGGATATTTCCGTTAACCACGACCTCTACTCAGGGGACGGTCCGAATTCAATCATGTCGGCGGCACGAAGCTATACGGAGAACGGCAGCTTCGTTGCCATTTACGGGCAAGAGTTCTCCAGCACCAAGACTGGCAATCATGCGAACGTCTTCGAGGTGGATGAGGTGATTGACACCTCTGATGTTCCCAACGGCGCGTGGGGCAAGCTGTTGGACGAGTGGCTGCCCGCGCACCGGGCATCGAAGTCCCTGCGGCCGCCGAATACGACGTCGTACGCAGCCCGTACGGGGGTTCCGAGCCTGGGATGGGGTATTCGCCCTTCCGGGCGAGAGGGACGTTAGAGGGTGTTCTCGGGTATTCTCGTCGGCGTTTCGGGCGAGCGGAGAGGCCAGCGGTCGCTCGACGAGAAACGGGACGCGGGAGGGTGCTGCCGAATTCCCCGGGTCGTCCCCGCGGCCTACCCCGTCTTCACGGCGACCACCGTCTTGGGGGGCACCCGTGAAGATCCCGGCCGCCAAGATTTCCCAGTAGTCGATTCCCGCTGGATCGAGGAACGAGTGCGGGTTGTTCCGGGCTAAGCGCGAGTCCACCGGCACTTGCCGGGAGCAAGCGACTCTGGTGTGTCTGCTCCTGTCGATGGCCCAGCGATGAGAACGGGTCTTACGTGGAATCCACTTGGTTGCGGGCGATGTCGTCTAGGTCATTGCCCCGCCGACAACTCACCCTGCTTGCCCCCGGCTGGAGTCGATTCGTAACCCAGTGCCGTCTTCCTCAGCCGATCAGCGAATCCGTAGATATCGTTGACGTCCTTGATCGGATGCCTTGTTTCCTGTTTGTTCGCGTCGATGAGGCCCAGTTGCTTCTTCTTCGATGAGTTGAACCAAAGTCGGCAGATCGGCTTGCGGTTCGTGTTGTCTAGTAGGACGCCGCAGTGGCTGATCGTGTCACGCATGAAAACGCGTTTCACGTCAAGAACCTCCCGGAGGATTGACTTGACAATGTAGAATCCCTCTAGCCCGAATTGCGCACCGATTCCGCCTGGACGATAGTGTGGCCTGTGGCGGGAAGAGTGGGGCGTGATGGGAGCGGTGCTGGCGGCTGGAACGGCGGAATGGGGCCGGAATTCGGGCTGGCGGCGCATAGTGTCACGCTCGACAGCCGCGATGGCTGCCGTGCGTGGGCCGGCTCGGTTAGAAGGGCGTTAGCAAGCCGGCTGGCCGAACGGGCGATTGGTGGCGGCGAAGCTCGGAGACGAACTTCTCGAGCGCCCGATGCACGCGCACGAACATCTCGCGTAGTGGCCAAGTGGCGGACACGTGGAACCAGATTCGACGGCTGCTGGTGCGAACACGCGCACCGATCTTCAACAGCTTCTGCCGGATCGTGCCGACTTCGGCTTGGGCCAGTTCGGGAACCTCGTCGGACATCGCTTCGCGGAAGAGGACCATGATCGCAAAGGCCAGCGTGTGCAGGCCCAATCGCATGGCGTTGGCCGTGAAACCGTGGGCGGAGAGGCGATCGGCCTCGAGATGATTCTTCAACTCGCCGATCGGCTTCTCCGGAACGTTGCCACGCTTGACGTAGAATCCGTGATAGATCCCCTGCGGATCGCCGCAGAGGTTGGTCACGACGAAACGCCGATTCGTGCCGATCCGATTCGCTTCGACCTTGGCCAGGATGCGTCGCGGCCGCGACCAACTGCCGGCCTGGTAATCTTCGAAGGCGACAAACTTCTGGGTGCTTTCACCCCAAATCTTGGCCGCCAACTTCACCGTCTGCTGCAATCGCTCGGTACGACGTTTGAGCACTGCGTTTGTCGCGTAGCCGAAGGCGTAGAACAGGCCGTTTTCCTCGCAAAACTCGTACATCGCAGGCATCGCGAAGCCGCTGTCGCCGCGGATGAGGATCATCGCCTCGGGCCATGCCTGGCGGATTTGGTCGACGATTTGGGCGATCGCCTCGATCGCTCCGCAACTGGCGTGCACCGTGCCCGGCCGCAACCACGCGCCCAAGGGAAAGCCCGTCTCGCCGTCGAACAGCAACAACGGGAAGTACTGGTACTGATCGTAATAGCCGTGAAAGCCGGTCAACAACTGTTGGCCGTGGGTCGGATCGTCGGTGGCGTCCAGATCGATGATCAGATACGTGGGCGTTTTCCGTCGGGTCTTGATGAACAGCTCCGGCAGGTACTCGTTGAACAGGGCCACCCGCTGCAATCGAGCCTCGCGTTGCTCGAAGAAGGCCGGCCTTTGCTGCTTGGGCAGTTCCTTTTGCCGTCGGGTGTAGGCATATTGGAACCGCGCCAGGGTCGACCCGCTGGCCAGCGTGCGATCTTCGTCATCCGGCGAGATGTCTAGCAACGTTTCGAACAACGCATCGCCACGCAAGGCATTGGCGTCGTTGCAATCGGCGTAGCCGGCCAGAATCTGATAGACCTGCTGCACGAGCACGTCTTCGGCCGAATAGGTCACGGCCTCTTGTGCGCGAGGATCCGGCCAACGCCGTGCCAGTTCCGCGACGACCCCCAACTCCCGTTCGAACTGCCGCACGGGCAACAACCCCGCATCGGTCACGATTTGGCCGCCCTGAAAATCGGCCGTGACCCGTTGCTTTCCGACCTTCCAAAACGTAAGCTGCTCGGAACGGTCCGTCTTCATCGATTGAGCCTCCTGCTTGTGTCGAAGTGCC
>CAYYNP010000487.1:0-4723 GCA_964472545.1 uncultured Planctomycetaceae bacterium
AGGTCACGCTGGCTCGCAGGTTTCCAGGAGTTTGCACCTAGAAACGGAAGAGCCTCGTTTAGCAGCCGCCGGCACGGCGGCTTGATGCGGAACGCCGAAGCCGCCGTACCGGCGGCTACTCGACGCCTGGCGCTGGAAGCCGACCTACCACTCTCCGGATGAGGGCCATGTGATGAACCTGACGTTTTGTCCCACGAAACAGGACCTCGGCCGTGCCGCAGCCACCGACGGCGCCGAGGCAATTCGAGCGGCCATCGAAGAGCGGGGCCACGCGAGCGTCATTTTGGCCACCGGGGCCTCGCAATTCGAGGTGCTCGCCGAGTTGGTCGCCGCCGAGGGTGTCGACTGGTCGAAAGTGACCGCGTTCCATCTCGACGAGTATATCGGCATGCCGATCTCGCACCCGGCCTCGTTTCGCAAGTTCCTCAAGGAGCGGTTTGTCGCTCGGCTGCCGCAGCCGCCGGCCGCGTTTCACTACATCGACGGCGAGGCAGACCCGGCGGCCGAGTGCGAGCGAGTGGGGCAGATCATCGCCAAATGCCCGATCGATGCGGCTTTTATCGGGATCGGTGAGAACGGCCATCTGGCCTTTAACGATCCGCCTGCCGACTTTCAGACCGAGGAGCCGTATTTGGTGGTCGACTTGGACGAAGCGTGCCGCCGGCAGCAGTTGGGCGAGGGGTGGTTTCCCACGTTCGAGGACGTGCCCCGGCAGGCGATCTCGATGTCGATTCGCCAAATCATGCGGTCGGCGACGATCATCTGTAGCGTACCGGACCGCCGCAAGGCCGAGGCCGTACGTGGGGCCGTCGAGGGCCCTGTGACGCCGCAACTGCCCGCCTCGATCCTCCAGCAGCACGCCGGGGCAACGATCTACCTGGAGCCGGATTCGGCGTCGCTGCTGACGTCGGGGCCGGCGTAGGGCTGATAACTCAGGCCCATACACTGCTGGCAAGTGGTGTCCCAGTAGTGTGTTTCTGAAACGAGGCGGAAGACGAGCACCCCCTACGCTGTGACATCGTCGTCCTTCGTTGCCGCAACGTGTGCTTCGAGCACCGCAATTCGTCTCCAGAGAGGCAGAGTGCTCAAGAACGCGCTTCCCCAGGCTGAGCATGCAATCGCCGTGAACATGGCTTGGTAGGGTACAGCGTCGGCGTCGCTCGTGCTGTCCCAGGTGATCAAACCGGCAATCCACAGCAGCACGCCCGCTACACTGTACGCTGCCAGGAGCTTCTTGGTGTTCATGGTCGGCCTTTCCATTATCGAGGGCGGTGGACTGGACACACGGCAGGATACTACCGCCCGCTTACCACTCAATCCCAATCCCCGCCTTGGTGGGGATCCGCTGCCGAAAGGAGGCCAATGCAGCAGGACTATTCTGACGTCGCGGCCTCCGGCAACTCGTCGACGTTCCTCAGGCGCTCGGAGAGCCCCGCGGCCACGCAGTTTCGGGATCTGGGGAATCATCTTGCGCCGCGCGATCGACGGCGTCCACCTCGAACGGCCCCCCTTGCCTTCCCGCTGAGCGAGAGAGACAATGGCAGCGTGTGGTCACTTGCCGCTTTCCCTAGTTCCGTCAGTTTGCCCCTTTGTCCCGATTCGGATATCTTCCATGGCCAATCCAGCCCGTGTCATCCTCTCCGGCTTTGCCGACGAAGCCGCCAATCACAAGACGGCCGTCGAGCAGTTTGCCGCCTTCGCGGCGCTGGGCCTGCAATACTACAGCATCCGCTTCATCGACGTCGGCAACGGCGTGAAGAACGTGATGAAGCTGACCAAGAGCGAGATCCAGAAGGTCCGCCACTTGCAGGACGAGTACGGGCTGAACGTCTCGTCGATCGGGTCGCCCATCGGCAAGATCAAGCTGAAGAACGTGGACGACGGGACCAACAACGTCTACGTCCCGTTCAAGCGGTACCTTGCCCGCGACGTCAAGAAGGCCTGCGAATTGGCCCACGCCTTCGAGGCCAAGCTGATCCGCGGATTCTCCTTCTATCACCCCAAGGGGGAAGACCCGCAGGAATATCTGCCGCAGGCCGTCGACCAACTCGGGCAGATCGCCGAAGCGTGTCATCGGTCGGACCTGACGTTCGGGTTGGAGGTCGAGGCGAATCTGATCGGTGGCGACGGACACACGCTGGCCGAACTCTACCGCCAGGTGAACCACCCGGCCATGGTGTTGATCTTCGACGCGGCGAATATCATCGTTCAGGGTTACTCGCCAAGCGAACTGCTCGATCAGTTCAAGGCGATGCGGCCGGGGATGGGGTGGCTGCACATCAAGGACTACCACAATCCCAAGCCGGTAGCCAAGGGCGGCCACGTCGACGAAGACTCGCTGGCCAATTTCGTTCCGGCCGATCAGGGCGACAGTGCCCACGAAGCGATCCTCCGCGAGTTCAGCCGCGATCTGCCGCGATTGGAGCGCAAGCTGCGCCGCCGGGGAATCCCGGGCGTGTTTCTCGATCTCGAACCGCACGTCAAGGGCGGCGGCCAGTTCGGCGGCTTCAGCGGGCCCGACGGCATGGGCGTCGCGTTGCGGGGGTTGTGCCGCGTGCTCGACTACGTAGGAGTGGAATACCACCTGCGCGATTTCGACGACGTGAAGGCGGCACGCGGGTTCTAGTGCTTTGTCAACATTTGATTTTGGGGTTCAAGCAGTGAACGTGGGTGCCACTGCTGGCTTGTCCAGCAGTGTTTACAGGTGTTCGGCCGGATTGCACTGCTGGACAAGCCAGCAGTGGCACCCCAATTCCTAAGGCTGAGCAAGCACTAGTTTCTCGCTGCCCTTTGCTGGAAGGAGCCGAATTGTGCAGTCGTTTCCCGATCAACTCGATGCGGCCGTTCGGCGCTGTGGAAACCCTGCGCTGGTCGGGCTCGATCCCCGTGAGGCGATGCTGCCGGACGTGATTTCTTCGTCGGTGTCCGGCGATGAGTGGACGGTCCTTGCCGACAAGTACGGGCAGTTCTGCCGAGGCGTGATCGACGTGGTGGCTCCGCTGGTGCCGGCCGTCAAGCCGCAGGCGGCGTTCTTCGAGCAGCTTGGCCCGGCGGGAACGGCCGTTCTGGGCGACGTCATCCGGTACGCCCAGGAAAAGGGGCTGCTGGTGATCCTCGACGGCAAACGAAACGACATCGGCTCGACCGCCACCGCGTATGCGCAGGGGATTCTCGGGGCCGAAGGGCGCAGTCCTTGGGGGGCCGACGCGTTGACGGTGAGCCCTTACTTGGGCGACGACAGCCTGGCCCCGTTTGTCGAGGTCGCCGTCGAGCGGGCGGCCGGCGTGTTCGTCTTGGTGAAGACGTCGAACCCCGGCGGGGCGATGTTCCAGGATCTGATTGCCGACGGGCGGCCGATCTATCGACACGTGGCCGAGCACGTCGAGCAACTCGCTGCGCAGACCGCCGGGGCGTGTGGCTACGGTGCCGTTGGGGCGGTGGCCGGAGCCACGTATCCGGAGCAGCTCGCCGAACTGCGGGCGGCCATGCCCCACACCTGGTTCCTGGTGCCCGGCTTTGGCAGCCAAGGCGGCACGGCCGAAGACGTGGCCGCCGCATTCGACGCCCAGGGGACGGGTGCCATCGTCAACAGCTCGCGGGGGATCATCTTTGCCCACGCCCGGAGCCCCTACAAAGACCGCTACGGCGATGCGCGATGGCAGGAGGCCGTCGAGGCGGCCACGCGAGAGATGATCGAGCAACTCCGCCGCGACACGCCGGCCGGCAAGCTCCCGGCGAGCTGAATCTCGGCCCGAATCACGCCTCACCCTCTCCGGACGTTTCCGTGTCGAGATCGGGCTGCGATTCCGGCCGGACATCTTCCTCGTCTTCCAGGAGCAACCTGCCCATTCTGCCGAAGAATCGCCGCGCAAGTAGGAGAGCATACTGCAGGCCCCAAACTCCGGCCAGGGCGAAGCAGGCGATGGCCAAATAGTAGGTCAGGTTGCCGCCGCCCGCCCGCCACAACGACAGCAGTGCCGCGCCCACGCCTACCGCGGCGAGGACGACAAACAGCTTCGATCGCGTGGCCACGGCCATCTTCTGGCGAGAATGGCGATTGATGGCGTTGTGGGCCGAGAAATTGGCGACCTTGCGCATGGCGGAAAGATCGACGCTTCGCTCGGGGGCTGCCGCACGTGGCGACATCCCAGACGCCGGCTGTCGCCGAGGGATTGGCGTCGGCGCAGGCACGCTATCGACCGTCGGCATTTCCGGCGCTTCGCTCCGGGGTGTGTCGACGTCGGCTTCCGCCAGCGGTTCTTCTACCGACGTCTCCGACGGCTCATTCTCCTCCGACGGCTCCAACCCGTCCGACGCCTCATGCTCCTCCGCCCCCTCCAGCCCCTCCGACGCCTCCAGCCCCTCCGACGCCTCATACTCCTCCGACGGTCCTGACGCCTCCGACGGCTCGTGCCGCGTTGCGTTGCCAGGTGATTTGACTCTCTCGAGCAGCCGGGCCATGTAGTCGTCGATCGATTCCTCGTCGTCTTGCTCGACCGGTCCGGGCGGCGGCTGCGACACGTTCGACGGCGTATAGACCGGTTCGGCAACCGCCGTCGCCGTTTCGTCGGGCAACCTGTCCGTGAAGACGGGGGCTTCCGGCTGAGGGACTTCCGATAGCGGTAGAGAACCTTCGGGCAAGAGTTCTTCGGGGAGGGGCTCTTCGGGGAGGGGCTCTTCGGGAAGGGGCTCTTCGGGAAGGGGCTCTTCGGTCTCCTCGCGA
>CAYYNP010000488.1:0-4693 GCA_964472545.1 uncultured Planctomycetaceae bacterium
AACTCGCGTGCCGGCAATTCCAGGAAATCGAGTGCCGGTTGTGCGGAAAGGGAGGATACAAGACCGCTGGAGATGGTGAATTCGTCAAACTCCGAGAACGGCCCGGGAAATCCGGTGGCTCCGTTGTGCTTGTGGGTTATTCCCGTACTGGCCCCGTTTATGAGGATATCAAGGGTTTCATTGTCCGATGCCCACTTTCCGCTAATCGAAGCAGTATTCCAGTCGTATCCCGTTAGGTCAAAGGTCGTTCGATAGACGTACTCACCCACCGCGTACGAAGCCCGGGCATCCGCACCAGGGCAGATCCAACGGGAGACTGCGGTGTTTGGCTGCCAGGCAGGATGACGGTTTCCGGCAACGTACGCCTCGGGACCGTTGAAAATCGGGTCTGCACTGCCGATGAGCGTGTAGTGTACGTCAACATCACCAATTGCCCGACCCTCACCCGTATTGTGCAGGCCGAGTATCGAAATTGGGCCAGACTGAACTTCACCGACTCCGACCAACAAACCCACCACCGCCGCAACTGTCGCAATCCGAAACATCTCAACGCCCTCCAACAAAGCTAAAGACGGACCATCTCCGCCCGGGAACTCATGGAAACCGACTCAGAAAACTGAGTCTCTGTCAAGAGTGCATCCGTAGAAGTGCCACCGAAGTGACGCAATCAGACCTGGATGCTTGGTCGCTGCCGCCGTGGTGGGGTGAGAATGTGCCTGTTACGTGTCCGTCAGGTTATCATCGCTAAGTATGTTCCCGCCGATGCCGCCAAGTCAAGCAGAATCTGGGGCGATCGGCGGTTTTCAGAAGAACGGCTCTGGCGGGGGGGCCTGGCCGAAGGCCTTGTTCATCGTAGCCTGGGGCAACGCCCCAGGAAGCTGATGCACGACGAGATCCCGTTTGGCCGAAGGCCATATTCACGGCGGCCGAGGCGATAGGTGAATATGGCCTTCGGCCAAAGGGGGACATGATGGCTTCTGTCCCTGGGGCGTTGCCCCAGGCTACGGTGGAGTTTGACCTTCGGCCAACGCGATCGTCCCTTCGGTCGGGCTGCTGGCGGTGGCGTAGAGCTTCTTGGGGATGCGGCCGGATTGATAGGCCAGGCGGCCCGACTCGACCCCCAGGCGCATCGCGCGGGCCATCCGGACGGGGTCGGCGGCATGGGCGATGCCGGTGTTGAGCAGGACACCGTCGACGCCGAGTTCCATGGCGATCGTTACGTCGCTGGCCGTGCCTACGCCGGCGTCGACGATCACCGGATAATCGGGATCGCCGTCCTTGAGGTATTCGAGACAAATGCGGATCGCGTTGGGATTCAACACGCCCTGGCCCGAGCCGATGGGGCTGCCGGCGGGCATCACGCTGGTGGCCCCGGCTTCTTTCAAGCGCCGCGCGACCACGGCGTCGTCGGACGTGTAGACGAGGACTTGAAAACCCTCGCCGACCAGCGTCTCGGTGGCTTCGAGCGTGGCCACCGGATCGGGCAACAGCGTCTTGGTATCGCCGAGCACTTCGAGCTTGACCCAATCGGCGCCGGGATTCTCCATCTGGCGAAGGATTTCTCGGCCGAGCCGGGCTACGCGGACCGCGTCGTCGGCCGTAAAGCAGCCGGCCGTGTTGGGGAGGATCGTGTAGCGGTCGGTGTCGATGAAGTCCAGCAGGTTCTTGCCTTCGGCGTCGATCAACCGCTCGCGGCGGACCGCCACGGTGATACACTCGGTGCCGGAGACGTCCAGCGCCTCGCCCATCAATTCGTAGCCGGCGTATTTGCCGGTGCCCACGATCAGGCGGCTGGCGAACGAGTGGGAACCGATTTGCAGTGTGTCGGCGTTGGGCGATTCGGCCACGAGACTAACCTCCTCCAACCAGGGTGACGATCTCCACGCGGTCGCCGTCGGCGAGTTGGCGTTCGTTGCGACGTTCGAGGGGAACCAACTCGAGATTCACCTCCACGGCCACGATCTTGCCGCCGAATCCGAGTTCTTCGAGCAACTCGGCGATCGAAAGCCCGTCGCGCGCAACACGCGGCTGGCCGTTGACGATGATATCCACGTACGCAGATCCGCTGGGAGTGTCTGGGAAAGACACCCATTGTAGAGGGGATCCGTGCGGAAGGTCAACTGCCCGAGAATCGAAGATCGTGGTGTGCCACTGGTTACTATGTGGGTGGCTGGGGCAAAGCGCAGCGGTGCCCCAGTGGTCCGCAGTAGTATTGGGCTGCCGGCAACCTGGGGCACCGCTGCGCTTTGCCCCAGCCACCCGACTGCCAAGACCAAGTACAATTGGACACTAGCTCGGCGGTAGGCCCGTCGGTGGGCCGACTGCCGGGGCGGCACGGAATCGGGTCACGGCTACGGGCGTCAACGGTGCCGGCCCGATCATCCGGCCGGTGGCGTGGGCGTTCTTCGACCAACTGATCGAATAGGCGGCCACGGTGCCGCTGGTGACTTCCGCCACGTAGACCGTCGCCAAACTGGGCCGAAGCTGTCCGGCACCGGCAAACCCGCGGAAGTTCGTCATTCCGGTGACCATCATGTAGTTGGCCTTCTTGGTCGGGTCGACGCCCAGATCGGCCACGACTTGCGCGCCGGGACGTTGATAGAAGGCGGTAAACGCGGTGCCGTTCTTGCCCAAAACCACCGCGTTGAGATCGCCCGTGAGGAAGTCGAGGAAGTAGACCGCCTCGAATTCGTCGTCGACCGGTCCGGTGGCCATGGCGAAGGTGTTGGTGCGGTCGGTACTCACCGCGTGCAGCGGCGTGCTGGGCAACATCCCTGCACCAACCACCCCCAGGATCAACCCTGCCACCAACCAGACGGCGCGGTTGTTTTTCAGTGTGTAACCCATCGGAGGACCTCCTTTGGCTGTTTCCGAAAGACGAAGCATTCTGTTGTTTGCGGTGTCGACGGCAGTCCGTCGGACTCTCGGGCATCGGCCCGACGCGCTTCGACGCAGTGAAAGCTCACCTATCGGGTATGTTACCCGTTCTACGGCGGGAGTGCCAGACGTGTTCTCCCCCAACTTGCCGCAATTTCCCAGGCGCTCTCTCGCGGTTTCGCTAATCCCCCTAAGTCTCGCAAACGCAGGTGGCCCCGCCACCTTTCGGCCACAATCGGCGTCGCTCCTTTCGGCGGCGGGCCGGCCCCTTCTTCACAGTCGGTGTGGCCGCTTCTGCCGCTATGCCAACGAAGTCTTGGCAGCGCATCGCACGATGTAGTACTTGGCTTGGTCGAGGGTCTCTTGCGGCGATCCTCTGCTTTTTTTTCGCGCCGACGGCGCCGCTACTTGCAGACGACAATGCCTCCGTGCTATAAACGCCGACTGCGGAACCAATTCGAAGATGGAGAATCGTCGCGGAGGAGTGCAGAATGTCAACGATCAACGTGGCCCTGATTGGGCAAGGCTTCATGGGGCGCTCCCACTCGAACGCGTGGGGACAGGTCGGCAAGTTTTTCGACCCGCCTCTTTCGCCGGTAATGCACACGGTGTTCGGGCAGGAGGAAGAGAACCCGCAAGCGTTTGCCGACAATTGGGGTTGGCAAAACGCCTCGACCGATTGGGAGGCTCTGGTGAAGTCGCCCGAGATCGGGCTGGTCGACGTGGTCACGCCCAACTTTATGCACGCCCCGCCGGCCAAAGCGGCCATCGCGGCGGGCAAGCCGGTGGCCTGCGAAAAGCCGATCGCCGGCACGCTGGCCGACGCCAAGGAAATGGCCGAGACGGCCAAGGCAGCCGGCGTGAAGACGTTTGTCTGGTTCAACTACCGCCGTTGCCCCGCCGTGGCGTTGGCCCATCAGATGGTCAAGGAAGGCAAGCTCGGCGACATCCGGCACGTGCGTGCGGTCTATTTGCAGGACTGGGCCGACGAATCAATCCCGTTGGTGTGGCGGTTCGACAAGTCGCTGGCGGGCTCCGGCGCCCACGGCGACCTCAACGCCCACATCATCGACATGACCCGCTTCGTCACCGGGCAGGAGATCACCGAGATCGCCGGCTCGATCGCCGAGACGTTCATCAAACAGCGGACGTTGGCCGGCGGCGTGGCCGGCGGCGGAATTACCGACGGCGGCGAGGCATCGGCCGGCATGGGCGACGTGACCGTCGACGATACCGTTTTGTTCTTGGCCCGCTTCTCCGGCGGCGCCGTGGCCAGTTTCGAGGCCGCCCGGCAGGCGACCGGCAACCAGAACCGCAACGGCTTCGAGATCAACGGCACCAAGGGCGCGATCAAGTTCGACTTCGAGCGGATGAACGAACTGGAATACTACGACGCCACGTTGCCGCGCGCCGTGCAGGGTTGGACCACGATCATGTGTACCCATGGGGGCGATCACCCCTACGTGGCCAACTGGTGGCCGGACGCCCACATCATCGGCTACGAGCACTGCTTCACCAACCAGGCCTACGATATTCTCCGGGTGCTCGGCGGCGAAGAGCCGACGGTGCCGATCCCCGATTTCGAGGACGCCTACCAGACCCAACGCGTCTTGGAGGCGTCGCTGCTGGCGGCCGAAGAGCGCCGGCCGGTGATGCTGGAAGAAGTCCGCTAACGGCCGACACACGAGCCGCCGCCACACAACGAATCGTCGCGACGAAGGACGCCACGGGCTAACGGAGCCTGCCCGTGGCGTCCGCTTTTCTTGGGGACGTGGAGGGTTGGGAGTGGTGAGTGGTGGGTGGTGAGTGGGGGGTT
>CAYYNP010000489.1:0-4670 GCA_964472545.1 uncultured Planctomycetaceae bacterium
CTCCGCCAACTTGCATGGCAACTGGCTGCATAGCGGAACACCGGTTACACCCAAACGAAAAGGGGGCGGCAGTTGAGCTGCCGCCCCCGAGTGAATCGATGGCTTGCGTTCGGTGCGTCGCTTAGAGCGAGAGCACGAACTCGACCAGATCGTCGATCTGCTCGTCGGTGAGCTTGCCGATATCGCCGCCCTTGGCGCCGTGCTTACCCTTGGTGAAGAGTTCCTTCATCGTGGTGTAATGCCCGTCGTGCATGTAGGGGGCGGTCCGCCAGCACTCGACCAGCGTGGGCGTGTCGAACGTGCTGCGGCGGTCGTACTGGCCCTTACTGTCGACGTCGTGCATCAGCATGTCGGTATAGAGCGGAGCCGGGTGGCACTTCGCACATCCGACCGTTTCGTCCATGAAGACCTTCTTGCCCCGCTCGGCGGCCGGGCTGAGCCTGCCGTCGACCAGGTACGGGCTGGGCACGGGCTTCATCGATTTGAGATACTCGTCGATCGCCACGGCCTCTTCCTCCGGCCGAACGGCGAACTGGATGTGCTCGATGCCGGCTCGCACGCCCGCCTCGGCGTTGGGCCGAATGCCCGAGGCCATCGACGGCGGCGTCTTGTGGGCCAGCAACATGCTGCGGACGTTCTTCGGGTTGCCCAGTCCGTCGTTCATCAGGTCCCAGTTCAGCGCGTCGACGCGGGAATCCGGGTGGCAGCTCGCACAACTCTGCCAGTGCTGGAAGCAGATGTTGGCGTTGTTGAACAGGATCTCGCCGCGGCGCTGCACGGTCAACTCCGGCTGCGGTCCCAGCGGGATTTGGCTCAGATAGTTGCTCAGCTTCGGCTCCAGGTCGACGGCCACCAGGTTGTCGCTGAAGTAGCAGGCGACGTAGGCCTTGTTGCCGACCACGGTCAGGCCGCGCGGCCCGTTGACGCCGAACTCGTCGACCGGGTCCCAGGGTCCGCCGCCTTGCAGCCGGATCCGCCGGCGTAGCCCGACCAGGAAGGCCAAGTCGTTGGGTACGTCGGCCGCCTTGGAGGAGGCGTAGATGCCGCGGTCGTCCGAGGCGGTGCCACTGGCGTCGTCGGAGTCGTCGGCCGGAATCGCCGCCAGCTTGGCCATCAGCGCCTCGGCGTCGATGATGCTCAACTCGTGCGTGCCGGCGTGCGACACGCAGATCGTCTTGCCGTCGTCGGTGCAGCCCACGCCCCACGGGTTGGCGCCGCCGAGGTCCACGTCGTCCAGCAACACGGTGTTGATCATCTTCCGCTCGGCGGCGTCGATGATCGTCAACGCGTTGGTGTTCATCCAGCCGCGCTCGAGTTGCGTGGTCGGCATCTGGTAGCGGGCCAGGATGTGCGTGGCGAAGGCGTACTTGCCGTCCGGCGTAATGCAGATCCCCCGGCCGCCGGCGCTGCCGTTGGGAAAGCGGATCGTCGAGGTCTCGTTGCTGGCCGTATCGATCACGGTTACCGAAATCGCCACGTCATAACCGTCCGAAGCATCGATCGGCAGGTGGTTCAATACGAACACGGACTTGCCGTCCGGCGTGATCGCCGCGGCCGTCGGCTCGCGGATGGCATCGATCCGGGCGATCTCCTTCTTGGCTTCCAGGTCGATCACCGAGACGTCGTTGTCGAAACGGTTGCAGACGTAGAGCCGCTTGCCGTCGGGGCTCAGCGCCGGGCCGATCGCCGTGTGGCCGGCCGGGATCGACGCGGTGATCTTGCCCGTGGCTACCGCGACCGCACAAACCGTGCTCTTCGGCGCGGCGCAGGTGATGTAGAGCGTGGCTCCGTCACCGCTGAGCGCCATGCCGGTCGGCGCGGCGGGCAGGGCCAGCGACTTGACGACCTTGCCGTCCAGATCGACCACGGCCAGCTTGCCGGCGTCGGTGTTGGCCACGTAAAGGCTCTTGCCGTCCTTGGCCGCAACCACGGCGGTGGGTCCGAGATACGCCGCCTCGACCATCGGCGCCGCCGCCATCGCTGCAACGGCCAGTAGGCAGACTGCCGTCAGGATTCTGCCAACGGGAAAGTGCTTGCTCCTCATGTGCAACTCCTCAATACCAGGTGTGCGTCGAAAAACCTTGCGTACTCCGTTATAGGTGGGCCATGGAGCCGCATACGTTCTCGCAAGCCGAAGCCAGGCCGTCCGCCATCCGGGCAGACGACGCTTTGGCGGCGTCCGGCTGGCCTCGTGGGGCCACGTCAGGCGTGTGTGCCCCGGCCGCCGGAAAACCCCACAGCGACCGAAGCGCCGTGCTAGTATAGCGGTCGGAAAATGCGATGTCGATGAAGATTCGGCAAAATCGGGAGATTCCCGAAGGGGCCGACACCCCTCTATAGAACCGCCGGTACATGGCCGCCGTCCAGGTCGATGGCACTAGGCTCCGTGGTTGCTATCACGTTCGTCGATGAGTTGCTCGAAGAACTCGACAACCTCATCAACACCCAGCCACTTGCCGTTCAAGCGCACGCGATGTCCGCCAAGGAAGATCAGCACTGCGCCACCGAAACGGACGCGCACCTCTCGGACGTCGCTTATCGGGTAGCTCGCCCTCAAGCGACCGAAGCGATAGCGACGAAGCTCCCTATCGTCGACCTCAATTCGTTGAGAAAGCACGAAAGGGCCGCACACCGCGCCTATCAACATGAGGGCCACGTAGATCGGCATCCGTCGATCGAATGCGAATAGATCGTGACCCGTAAGCGCACGATGCAACAGATAGCCTGCCGCCACTAGCCCGATGAGGATAACGCAGAAGAGGGCGCCGGGCGGTGGAACCACCTTCAGCGGCGTGGAAGACTTGGCCATCGGCATCGACGCTCCCGAACCCCCGTGTTGCCCGGTACCCAATTCACTCTACGCGGCCGCGGCGCCGAACACAACCGATTGTCGAAGCGCGGGCGAGCCGTGTCGTGACCGCTGCCGCGGAACTGCACGTCCGCAGAGAACCACGTAAATCGGTGATCGCCGCGTGGGTATGAGCAACGCCAGGGACGTGACGCCGAATCGCGATTTCACTCGTGAGACTGGGCTGATATTGGTGGCAAACCACCAGTTTCCGCGAAATGCTTGACCCCGGACGCCCAGCCTGGCATAATAACCGGTGTCACTCACCCAATCGATACGCAAGCAATGACATGCGGGCTCGGGGTGTGAAGTGTGGTAGATGCTTGACGATTCGGCGGTGCGCCGCGGGCGCGCTCTGCCCACCTCGTTGTTCGCCGTTGTCGATCCGGCCAGAGCACTCCAATCCGTAATCGAGGCAGTAACCAACGTCGGCTCAAGGATACCACCGCAACGACGGTGGAGCACAAGAAACGTGACGGCTCCACCAACAAGATCACTATCACGTACGGTGAGCCCGAGAAAGAACGTACCGACAGCACCATCAACAACTAGCCGCCCTGCGCGACGCGTTTATAAGGAGACAGCGCATGCCTCTGCTTAAGCTCGGTAACGAAGCGCAGGTCCACGATATCACCAGCCTGGAAACTGTGCTCACCCATACGCCCAGCGATACGCTCGACTGCTTCTGTCAGGCGTGGATCGCCCTGGGCGACGGGACAGACAACCTCAACGGCGACGGCGGCGAATTCGAGGTCGTGATCACCGTCGGCAGCCAGACCGTGCAGCCGTCGCCGAGGTCGGTTACCTTCGGCACCGAAACCCGGGCGGCCGTCTGGACCGAAAAATTTCCCGTGCCCGCGGGCGAAGCGGTCGTGCTGAAGGTCAAGTCGCCCAACTCGGGTGAGGGGGGCGACCAGAACGTACACGTGACGGCGACGCTGTTCGACGTGCAGGGCCTCTCGTCCGCGGCCACGGCCAACGTGGTCAATTCGCTGAATTGCCGCCGCACGCTGCACGTCAACCCCGCCGGCGACGATCAGACCGGCGACGGGAACAGCTTCGCCACCGCCTACAAGACCGTCGGCGAGGCGGTATCCGTGGCCGAGGCCGCCTCGGACGTCGAACTCGGCTTCCTCGGCGCCGGCTGCTCCACCAAGCTCACCCAAGGCGCCGAAGCGCACACACTGGCGTTGGGCGACAACAGCAGCGTCCGGCGGATGCACTTGGACAACACGTACATGCTCCTCCAGAAAGCGGCCATCTTTCTGTACCGCAAGGCCAGCGTGACAATCGAGGATTGCCTGGCCTCCGGCAGGGTCGCTCTCCTGTTGGACCTCCAACACGCAAACGCAAGAATCCTCCGCACATCGCTTCAAGGCATCGAGTATGGTATGCAGTGCCAGTCCACCGACAGCACACTGCTGGTCAGGGAATGCGCGTTCACCGCCTTTGACTGGACGTACGAGTGCAGTTCTGCCGCGCTCTATGCCCACAGGGGGATAATCGTTGCAGTCAACAGCGTCTTTCTGGACGATTGTACGAGTGATAGTCTGGACGCGGGCTACGCGATCGACAGTGACGACCGTCTCGTCGTCGATGGCTGTCTTTGCGACGCGAAGGGGATCGACTATGCGCACGCATTCGCCATCAACTGCACGCAACGCATGGTGACGACCGGCAGCTTGCTGCTTTCTTCGCTCCAGCCCCCGGACGAGGAGGGGAACCGCCTGGTCTACGACATCATTGGGGGGGGGTGGGTCGCGCACTCCTCGTACAATCCCGCGAAGCGCGCGGGTGCCGACGATCTCAGCGGGCGGGCCGG
>CAYYNP010000490.1:0-4608 GCA_964472545.1 uncultured Planctomycetaceae bacterium
GCCCGGGCTTCGGTAATCATGCACGGGGCACTGGAGTAGTTGCCGTAGTAGTGGGCCACGCCGGTGCCGTCGGGCCGCGTTACCCAAAGGCTCTGGAACCGCGTGTCGTGGCGGTTGATGTAATCCCAGCGGCAATAGACGATCCGCCCGTCGTGCAACACGGAGGGGTTCCACTCGTTGGCCTCGTTGAAGGAGATCCGCCGCAGGTTCGAGCCATCGGCCTCGCAACGATACATACAGTACGACGGCACGTAACGTCCCCCGTGGCAGCGGCCGAACTGTTGGCTCCGCGTCGAGATGAAGGCGATGCCGCCGTCGGGCAGATAGCAGGGGTCGTAGTCCTCGGTGACGACGGTTTGTCGACCGTGGGCACCGTCGCGCGGGTCGGCGTCGGTGCCGGTGATCTGCCGCACCCAGCTTCCGTCGATCGCCGCTTCGTAGAGAAAGAACGCCCCCAAACGTCCGTCACCGCAACGGCAGAAAGCGAAGACGACGCGCTGCGCGTCGAACGACAGATCGGGATGGTAGGTCATTCCCGGCGGGAGCTTCTCGTCCAACAGCGAGACGGCCGCGGGAGCATCTTTCCAAGATCTCAGGATCGTCAGCCCGGGGCCCTCTTTGGCGTGGCAGCCGAGATACTGGTCGCACATGTGTCCCGGCACGTGGCAACTCCGGCGATTGATCAGCAGATCGTCGAAGTCCAACGCCGGATGGGCCAGCACGATCTGCCGCCGCAGCCGCTTCGCGTCGTCGAGTAGCGCCGCCAAGCCGGCCGCGTCGTTCTTGTCAACTGCTTCGAGTCGCTGCCGCAGCGCGTCCAACTCACCGGATAATTCCGGTAACGACGCGCCGGCCTCGGTAACCAATTCGAGCGTATCGCGGGCAAGCTCCAACCGGGCTTCGACGAGTTGAAACGATCCGCCGGCTACCACCGTCGCAGACGACGACAAGACGGCCAACACCAACAACACACGGGAAAACCGCCGGGCCATCGGGCTCCTCCTTCTATGGGCGCCGAGATCGCAGAGCGGCGGCCATTATAGCCCGTCTTGCCGATGCGGGAAACACGGATCTGGTGGACATCGACACCATCGAAACGGTATGATCTCGAACGGTGAACGTGGGAGGCCGAAAATGGGGGCTGGCTCCGTCGACGGCCGGTATGGCAGCGGTGGTTCGTATTGCCGACGGTGCCTGTCCCCTTTTTCGGGCGGCGACACCGTCGAATAGACACAGCTAAAGAACAAAGGGACCGGCGACCATGAACCAATCACTTTCGTTCGATGGGCTTCGACGCATCGCTGCGGCGGCGTTTGTATTGACCGGAATGGCAACGGCCGCGCACGCCGCTACGGCCCAAGACGTTTCGCACGCCGACGTGCAACACTTGCTCGCATTGGCGGACGTCAAAGGCGGGTTGGCCGTCCATTTCGGTTGTGGCGACGGAAAGCTGCTCGCGGCGTTCGGCAGCGACAAACGCTTCATCGTACACGGAGTGGACATCGACGCTGAGAACGTCGCCAAAGCCCGCGATCGGATCCTCTCGCGCGGGCTCTACGGCCGCGTGTCGGCCGATCGTTGCGACGGAGAGACGCTGCCCTACATCGATAATCTCGTGAACCTGTTCGTCGCACGAGATCTCGGCAACCTGCCGCTTGACGAAGTCGACCGCGCGCTTTGTCCCAACGGCGTGGCGTTAGTCGGCAAAGACGGCCGCTGGACGAAACGGGTCAAGCCCTGGCCCGAGGCGATCGACGAGTGGACCCATTACCTCCACGACCCGCAGGGCACGATGGTCAGCTCCGATGACGTGGTCGCTCTGCCGCGGCGGCTGCAATGGGTCGGCGGGCCGAAGTGGATGCGAAACCACGACTTCATGGCCAGCCTCAGCGGCATGGTTTCCTCCGGCGGCCGGGTTTTCTATATCGTCGACGAAGGCCTGCGAAATCACATCTACCTGCCCGCCCGATGGACCGTCGTGGCACGCGACGCCTTCAACGGCAAGCTGCTCTGGAAGCGGAGGATCGATGCGTGGTTCCCGCATACGTTTCCCTTCAAGAGCGGGCCGGGCCACCTGCCGCGGCGAATCGTGGCCGACGGCGACCGCGTCTACGTGACGTTGGGCATTGCCGCACCGCTGAGCGTGCTGGACGCCGCCACCGGCCGGACCGTCCGAACCTACGAGCAGACCAAGGCCACCGAAGAGATCGTGTTGGATGGCGGCGTGTTGTATCTGCTCGTCGATCCGAACAAGGGGCCTTTTCCTTATCGACACGCCTCGGACAACCGTGGCAAAGAGCGCAACCGCGTGAACGAGGAGTTCGGCTGGTCGAAGGCGAGCCCGCAGCGGCTCATCAAGGCCGTCGCCGTCGAGAGCGGAGAAGTCCTGTGGCAACACGAGAACAACGTTGCTTCGTTGACGCTCGCGCTGGACCGCCAAAGCGTCTACTTCTACGACGGCGAGCAGATCGTGGCCCTGGATCGCGAGGGCGGCCGGAAACGATGGGAGTCGCCGCCGGTGGGCAACTCCACCACGCCGGCGACCGGATACGCCCCGCGGCTGATCGTCGGCGACGGTGTGGTGCTGCTCTCGACCAAGAGCGGACGCGGCGGACGCCTGGTGGGCATTTCCGCCGACAACGGCGCGGTGCTCTGGCGATCGGAGCAACTTGGCTCGGGGCACTTCTCGCCGGAGGACCTCTACCTGATCGACGGCGTCGTTTGGACCGCCCGAACCGGCAAGAGCCAAATCGAGGGCACGCAATTCCAGGCCGTCGACGCCAAGACGGGCCAGACGCGGCACGACTTCGTGGCCAAGAACTGGCCGATCTTCTTTATGCACCAGCGGTGCTATCCCGGCCGGGCGACGAAGCGGTACATCATGACCTCCGGTACGGGCACCGAGTTCCTGGAATTGGGCACCGAGCATTGCGAAATCCACCAGTGGCTCCGCGGGGCCTGCATCTACGGCCTGATGCCGGCCAACGGCCTGTTGTACAAGACGCCCGACTCGTGTGCGTGCTACTATCAATCGAAGCTGCATCATCTGTGTGCGCTGGCGCCGCCGAGCCCGCGGCGCGAAACAATGCAGCCGAAGCAGCAGCGGCTGGAGAAGGGCCCGGTCTACACGGCAGGCGTGTCGGAGTTGAGCAAGCCGACGCCCGGCGACTGGCCGACCTACCGCAGCGACAACGCCCGCAGCGGGGCGAGCGCCGACGCGGTTGCGGCCAACGTCGAGCAACTGTGGAAGGCGAAGATCGGCGGTCGGCTGAGCACGATGACCGCGGCCGGCGGAAAGCTCTTCGTTGCGGCGATCGACCGGCACACGGTCTACGCCGTCGACGCCGCGTCGGGCAAGACCGTCTGGTCCTACACGGCCGGCGGGCGCGTCGACAGCCCGCCCACTATCGCCGGCGGCCTGGTGCTGTTCGGTTGTGCCGACGGCTGGGTCTATTGCCTGCGGGCGTCCGACGCCGCGTTGGTATGGCGGTTTCGGGCGGCGCCGGCGGACGATAAGCTCGTCAGCTACGGACAACTCGAATCGGTATGGCCGCTGCACGGCAGTGTGCTGGTCCGCGACGGCGCGGCCTGCGGCGTGGCCGGGCGGAGCCGCTTCGTCGACGGCGGCCTGCGGCTGGTTCGTCTGGATTGCGCCACCGGAAAGCTCCTTTCCGAAACCGTGATGAACGACAAAGCCCCACACTCCGGCGAGAATATCCAAACGGCCGCAGCCGGAAAGGCCGTGCCGGTAGCCAACGAAGATCTGCTTTCCTGCGACGGCGATCGCATCTACATGGGTGCGAAGCAGTTCGACCTAAGCGGCCATCCGATCCCCATGGAATTGGTCCAAGGCAAGGAAAGGCACCAGACGGGCGAGGGCCGCCATCTGTTCTGCCCCACCGGCTTTCTCGACGGCAACTGGTTCCACCGCTCCTTCTGGATCTACGGCAAGAATGCCGGCGAGGGACACGGGGAGTATCCCGTTCCCAGGAACTACACGCCGTGCGGACGGATCATGGTCTTCGACGACGCAAACGTCTACGCTTCGATCTCCGAGAATCTCGGCAACAACATCAACCCGCGGACTTCTTACTCGATCTACGCGGCCAGCAAAGACGCCGTCGTCGTGCCGCAGCCGGTTGCCGACGTTCCGGCCGCCCGCGGCAAAGGCAAGCCAAGGCCGGCTGCGCGGCGTATCCCGTACGTTTGGCGCATCGAACAGTCGGGCATCCTGGCCGGCGCCATGGTGCTGGCGGGCGAGACGCTCTTCATGGCCGGACCTCCCGACGTGGCCGACGAGCAGAATACCTACGGATTCGTCTACACGGCCGACGACGAGATCCACCGCCAGATGCTTCGACAGGAAGCCGCTTGGCTGGGAAAGCACGGCGGTGTGCTCACGGCCGTCTCCGCCAAGAACGGACGGAAGCTGAACCAACAGAAGCTCGACGCGTTGCCCGTCTGGGACGGCATGATCGCCGCCGGTGGCCGGCTCTATTTGGCGCTGAAGGACGGAACGGTCGTCTGTCTCGGCGGGCCGTAGTACTTGTTGCAGTTCAACTTGTGCGTGGCTGGGGCAAAGCGCAGCGGTGCCCCAGTGGCCCGCCG
>CAYYNP010000491.1:0-4588 GCA_964472545.1 uncultured Planctomycetaceae bacterium
CGTCGACGGAGCCAGTCCCCTTTTTCAGGCTCCCGCACACTTTGCAGTTCTCCTGGTGTTCCAGCCAGGCTACGCCGGAGAATCCCGGTCCTGCCGACGCCACCAGGAGAGCGTGTCGGCCACCGTCTCTTCCAGCGGGATTTCCGGCTGCCAGCCGGTGCAGGCAACGAGCTTCGTGACGTCGGCGATGGGGTCTTGCCTCGCACCGGGATGCAACTCGACGAACGGCCGCCGCGGATCGGCCATCTCGCGGAGCAACGCAAACACGTCGCCGGTGCGTCGGGCCGTGCCGGAACCGATGTTGTAGACTTCCCCCCGCTGCCCGTGCTCGAGCAGCAGCCGATACGCCTGCACCACGTCGCGGCCGTCGGTCAGGTCGATCATCGTGTCGAGGTTGTGGACGGTGACCGGCTGGGCACCGCCGAGCGCAAACTGCCGGGCCCACTCCGGCAACATCATCCTCGGGTTTTGGCGCGGTCCGGTATGCTGGAACCCCCGGGCGATGACCGCGTCGCAGCCGAGCCGATCGATCGCCCGATGCACCTCGGCCTCGGCCGCCAGCTTAGTGTGGCCGTAGCCGCGCGGCGGCCCCAGCGGGGCCGACTCATCGATCTTCGGCGACTCGGCCGACACCGGCGCGTAGACGTGGCTGGTGCTGGCAAACAGGACCCTGGGGCACGACGGCAGCGAAGCCGCCAGTTGAAGCACGCGCCGCGTCCCGTCGACGTTTACCGCCATGGCCGTCGCCGTCGGCTCGCGATCGCCGCAGTCTTGCGGCACGCTGAGCCCCGCCAGATGATAGATCCGATCCGGACGGAGGTCCTCGATCTGCCGCCGCGCCAAATCGGAAAGCCCGTCCTCGACACCCAGGTCCCAGGCAACCAAATCCAGGCGATGCTGCAATTCCGCCGGGCTGGCGGCTTCCCACTTGCCGTCCGGCGAGCAACCCAACACGGCGTCGCCAAGTTCCAGGCAATGCTCGGCCAGGAATCCGCCGGCGAATCCGGCGGCGCCGGTAATCAGAGCTCGATACGGCATGAGTCGACACCGATGCGGCGAACTTCAACGGACTCGAGAGAAAGCGCGGCGGCGACGGTCGCCAATGCGGAGTGTAGCAGACCGCGGCGGACACGTGAAGCCGATCAAGGCGTTGCGTCGCAGGCCAACCGTCGGCAAAACTTCTTCAGCTTGCCCCAGAGCACCGCGCTCTCGAACGGCTTGATGATGTAGTCGGACGCGCCGGCCACCAACGCCTCGACGACCATCTCCTTCTCGGCCGTGGCCGTCACCATGATCACCGGCACCTCAGAGCCCTTGGCCCGGATGGTCTTGAGCACGTCTAAGCCGCTGGTGCCCGGCATGTCCCAGTCGGTGATCACCAGATCGAACGACTCCCGTTCGAATACCGCCAGGGCCTCGGCCCCGTCGGCAGCCTCGACGGTATCGGTACCTTCCATGCCGGACACGGACACCGCGATCAGCGTCCGCATCAGGGGATCGTCGTCAGCAATCAGGATTTTGGTGGGGATCATAGGATTTCGCCGGCGGCTCGGCAAACAGGGTCGCACCAGCCGCATTCGGGCGGACACAGGGTTACGGGGACCTCGCTGAACGCCTCTTACGAATGAAGCATAGCTCATATTGACCGCCCGCGTTCCCTTGGATCGGCGGAATATTCGGTACGACCGGCAGATCTTCCGAAAAACTACACCGCCGTGCCCAATTCCGGCCGATACCATGGCGGGGTGTGCGCTCGAAACGTCTTGGTCCGATCCCGTCTTCTCGACGTCTTGACTCGAAGGAACCGACCGTGAAACTACAATTCCTCGGAGCGAACCGACAGGTCACCGGCTCACAAACCTACGTCGAGGCCGACGGTGCCCGCGTGCTGGTCGATTGCGGCATGTTTCAGGAGCGGGACTTCCTCGGCCGCAACTGGGAGCCGAACCCGCTGAAGCTCAAGAAGCTCGACGCCCTGTTGCTGACCCACGCCCACGTCGACCACTGCGGCCTGACGCCGACGCTGCCGCGGCAGGGGTTCCGCTCCCCGATCATCGCCACCGACGCCACGGCCGAGTTGGTCGACCTGGTGCTCCGCGATTCGGCCAAGATCCAAGAGGAAGACGCGGCCTACAAGCGGAAGCGACACCGCAAAGAGGGCCGCAAGGGAAAACACCCCGTCAAACCGCTCTACACGCACAAGGACGTCGAGCGGACGCTGCCTCGGCTCCGCGGCGTATCGTACGAGGAGTCGACCGAGATCAACGGGAACGCCTCGGCCGTGTTTCACGAGGCGGGCCACATCCTCGGCTCGTCGGTGATCGAAGTAAACGTGCAAAACGGCGGCCAGCCGCGGCGGTTGATCTTCTCCGGCGACCTCGGACAACGCAACAAGCCGATCATCCGCGACCCGGCCACCGTGGCCGAGGCGGACTACATCATCCTCGAGTCGACCTACGGCAACCGCGACCACCCGGACCACGGCGACGTCGAGTCGCAACTTGAAGAAGTCGTTAAGCGGACCTTCGAGCGCGGCGGCAATCTGGTGATACCGATCTTCGCCATCGAGCGGGCGCAGGAGTTGCTCTACCACCTCAGCCGGCTGCTGCACGACGGGCGGATCCCTCGCACGCCGGTCTTTCTCGACAGCCCCATGGCCGCCGACGTCACCGAGATCTTCCGCCGCCATCGCAACTGCTTCGACGCCGAGGCCTGGCAACTGATCACCTCCGGCGACCTGCCGCTGAAATTCCCTGGCCTGAAGATGACCCGATCGGTGGCCGATTCCAAGTCGATCAACGACCAGACGGGGCCGGTGATCGTATTGTCGACCTCGGGCATGTGTACGGCCGGGCGAATCAAGTTCCATCTGCGCCGCGAGATCGTGCGGCCCGAGAGCACGATCCTGTTCGTCGGTTACCAGGCCCGGGGGACCTTGGGGCGGATCATTCTCGAAGGCCGCGAAGAGATCCGCATCCACGGCCGCAACCATCCGGTCCGTGCCGAGATCGCCCAAATCCACGGCGCCTCTGGCCATGCCGACCGCACGGCATTGCTCGAGTGGCTTGGTGGCTTTGAGAAGCCTCCGCGACAGCTCTTCCTCATCCACGGCGATGCCGACGAAGCCGAGAGCCTGGCGGCCGCCGTCCGCGAGCAGATGGGGTGGGAAGTCACGGTTCCGGAGTATCGACAGACGGTTCGGGTGGAGTGAGCATCACGGCGATTGACCGCCGGGCGGACGGCGAGTAGACTGCGTTTGTCTGAGTGTGGTTGCGTGGCGTCGTGAACATCGCAGTCCGGGAGAACCCCGGAAATGAGCGTCGATTCGATCAAGACGACCAGCGCCGGGGCGTGCCCGGGGTGCGGCGAGAAGCTAGATGGCCGCCATCCGGTGCATCTCTGGGACGGGCGGGATTACTGCCGCGAGTGCGTGCAGCAGGCATCGCCGGCGTTGTTGAATGCCGCCGAAGCGTTTCACCGGCCGGAAGAGACGCTGACGTATTCGGCATGGAAGGTCTTCCACAGGATCAGTCTCACATTGGCGGCTCTCTTCAACGCAGTGTTCGGCTCGATCGCCTTCTTCGTGGGTTGGCAGCGCGGTGGCGTCCTGGAAGGAGCCGCCTCTTTGGCGGTATGTGCAGTGTTCCTTCTGGCCATGGCCTGGCTGTTCGCGGCGCTTCATGCCTGGTTCTTCTCGATCGAACGGCCTTCGGTATCGGTCGGCCAGGATACGCTTCGAGTGGTGCATGGCGACGAGGGTTCGGCGACCTATCGTCTGTCCGATTGTGAGTGGTACATCGGAGCGCTGCGCGACACCGATTCGATCAGAGATAAGGCAATGTGGCCGGATCACTTGCCACGAAGACCCGCAGTGATCCTAGTGCCACCGCGTTCGGAGACGGGTCGCCGTTTGTGCGTCGCGGTCGGCTACACGCCCGAGACCTTAGAAATCTGGAGAGCATTTCTGACGCTGGCATAGTTGCCACGCCGAACTGAGTTGGAGGTAAGAATGAGCCGCTTGATCGAAGCCCTGGCCATGATCGGCCTGGTGCTGCTGTTGTTGGTCCTGCTGGCGGTTGGCGTACTTCTCGGTTTCGGCGTGGCGTTCGGGCTGAGGTCTCTTGCCGTCGACCGTGACATTGCCAACGCCTTGGGGTTCGCGGTGGGCGGCCTCGGCGCGTTCTTCGTGCCGATCTACTTCTTTGTCCATTGGCCGGGGTTCATCGAACCGGAAACGCCGTCGAGCCAAACACCTACGAGAACAACTCTCACCCGAGGGCAGATCGTCGGGATGTCCATCGTAGGGAGCGCACTCTGGTTTGGTTTTCGCATTGTACTGATGAACGGTCTCCACGCCAAGCTCATCGGCTTCTCGGCCGCTGTGATCCTCGCGGCCGTCATAGGATACGACGTCGGAGGACGGATTGAGCGGCGGCGACAAGGCGGCCGAGGATACTAAACGGAAGACCGCTCCCCGGGGCGCGCTGCGCGACCCCGGGCTGTGATGTCAAACACCTACGGCGTTCCGAGTCCCCAGCCCCGAGGACCCCGCCCCGAGTCCCCAGCCCCCCCAGCCGCGCCCCCCAGC
>CAYYNP010000492.1:0-4566 GCA_964472545.1 uncultured Planctomycetaceae bacterium
CAAGCTTATCGGCTCGCGATAGAAGAGAGGCTTGGATACGCCGGGCCGGAGCGACCGTCAAGCCGTTCGCGCTGCTGGGCGAGGCAAGCAAGGCAATGCGACCGGTATGCAGGAATTCGAGTATTCGATGAGCGAACGGAAACCCACGATCGTCGGCCTGGGAGAAATCCTCTGGGACGTCTTTCCGGACGGTCCCCGCTTCGGTGGTGCGCCGGCAAACTTCGCCTGCCACGTGGCCGCGCTGGGCGGCAATGCCCAGATGGTCAGTGCGCTTGGCTGCGACGATTACGGCCGGCAGGCCTTCGATGAACTGAACACCCGCGGCGTGGGGACCGACGGGGTGCGTCGCGACGCGGAACGTCCGACCGGTACGGTGACCGTCTCGCTCGACGCCGACGGGCACGCGTCGTACGAGTTTGCTTCGGATACGGCCTGGGACGCCCTGCCGTGGTCCGACGGGCTGGCCCGGCTTGCCGCGGAAACGTCGGCCGTCAGTTTCGGCACGCTCGGGCAACGGATCCAGCGCTCGCGCGAGACCATCCGTCAGTTCGTCAAGGCCACGCCTGCCGGCGCCCGGCGAATCTTCGACGTCAACCTGCGGCCGCCGTTCGTCACCGACCCGGTGATCCTCGATTCGCTGCCGCTGGCCAACGTCTTGAAACTCAACGACGAGGAATTGCCCACGCTGGCGGCGTTGTGCGAACTCTCGGGCTCGCAGATCGAGATCATGCGGCAACTGGCCGGACGATTCGCGCTGGACGTGGTCGCGTTGACGCGCGGCGACCGCGGGGCCGTCTTGTTGCGCGGCGAGGAAGTCAGCGAACACCCGGGCGTGGCCACCGAGGTCGTCGACACCGTCGGCGCCGGCGACGCCTTTACGGCCGTGCTGGCTCTCGGACTGCTCGCCGGCAGCGATCTAACGACGATCAACGAAGACGCATGCAAGGTGGCCGCTTTCGTCTGCTCGCAGAGTGGGGCCACGCCTCAATTGCCTGCCGGACTGTTCTCGGGGCGGTTCGGCAGGGAGGGCGGAGCATGAAGATCTCGCTCATCGGCACGGGGCGCGTCGGTTCGACGCTGGCCTTTCAATTGCTGCTGCGTGGCCTGGGCAAGGAACTGGTACTGTTCGACCGGAACCGCGAGATCGCCGAGGGGGAGGCGTTGGATTTGCGGCACGCCGAGGCCTTTACCGGCCACCCGACGGTCGTGCGGGCCGGCGACTTGGACGATACCGCGGAGTCGGACGTCATCGTGATCAGTTGCTCCGTTCCGTGGAAAGAGGAATACACCAGTCGCTTCGACATCGGACGCGACAACCTGGAGATTTTCAAACCGTTGGTCCCGCGGTTGGCCGAGGCCAGCCCTGGCGCGAGCATCCTGGTGGTCACCAACCCCGTCGACGTGATGACGTACCATGCCGTTAGGCTGAGCCGCTTGGGGCCGAATCGGGTCTTCGGCACGGGGACGTTGATCGACAGCGCGCGGTTCCGGGCGATGCTCTCAGCGAGACTGAAGATCCATGCTGACGACCTCCGGGCGTATGTCCTGGGCGAACACGGCGACTCCCAGTTTCCGGTCTTCAGCATGGCCGTTGCCGGAGGCGCCCGGATCGCAAAGGACGACGCCACGCACGAGATCTTCCGCCGGGCCAGCCGCGCCGGCCACCGCGTCATGGATCGCAAAGGCCACACCAACTTCGCCATCAGTATGGCCGCCACGCTGGTCATCGAGGCGATCGCCTGGGACACGCACGGCACCATGCCGCTGTCGGTGACGGTGGACGGCTTCCTCGGCGTAGACGACGTCTGCCTTTCGCTGCCGGTCGTCGTCGGCAAACACGGGATCACACGCGTGCTCCATCCCGACTTGGACCAAACCGAGGCAGAGGCCTTCCACCGATGCGTCCGGATCGTGCAGCAGGGAATCGAGCAGTCGCTCGGGTAACGGAGAGTGCTACAAACGAACTTGGCAGAGATAAAGGAGATCGCAGTGAATCGCCGGCCGCTCATGGGAACATTGGCTTGTGCCGTTCTGGCTGTCGGGCTGGCGTCGCTAGCACAGGCCGCCGAGAGGAAGGTGAAGGTCTTCATCCTCGCCGGCCAGTCGAACATGGAAGGCCACGGGCAAGTCAGCAGCCTGGATCATCTCGGCAAGCACGGGAAATACGGCCACTTGCTCGAGAAACTCAAGGCCCCGGACGGCACCTGGGCGGTTCGCGACGACGTGACGATCTCGTATCAGGCCGAACACCGAGAGAAAAAGACCGGACGGCTCACCGTCGGCTGGGGAGCCGAGCCGCACGAAATCGGGCCGGAACTGATGTTCGGCACGATCATGGGCGAGCGCTACGAGGAACCGGTCCTGCTGATCAAAACCGCCTGGGGTGGCAAGAGCGTTTGGTGTGATTTCCGCTCACCCGGCGCCGGTGAGATGACCTGGGACGAGAAGCGGATCCTCAAGCGCGACCACTGGCTCGAGCCGGGCCTCTTCTACGGCAAGATGGTCGGCGAAATCAAAGCCTGCCTGGCCAACATCGAAGATATCGTGCCGGGCTACCAAGGCCAGGGCTACGAGCTGGCCGGGCTGGTCTGGTTTCAGGGCTGGAACGACTACTGCGAATGGCACCTCGAACTCGACGGCAAGCGCGTCGGCATGGGCGTCATCCGGCGCTACCCGCACAACCTGGCCGCCATGTTTCGCGATCTCCGCAAAGACCTCGACGCCCCCGAAATGCCGATCGTGATCGGCGAACTGGGCATCGGCGGCCGCGAGATGGCCACGCGGGCCAACGACCCCGACGACCACGAGGCGGTCGCCATGATGGCCTTTCGCCGCGCACAAAAGGCCGTCGGCGACGACGAAACACTGAAGAACGTCACCTTCGTCCCCACCGCCGCCTTCTGGGACGCCCGGCTGCAAGAACTCCGCGTACAGAGCGACGCCTACTGGCAAGAAAAGCAGAAGCAAGGCATCGCCGACACCGAAGAAAACCACCTGCCCACCAAAGAACTCAACGACGAGTTCCTCCGCCGCGGCGTCCACTGGTACTGCCACTACAACGGCTCGGCGGCGAATTATTCGTTGATTGGGTATGCGCTGGCCGAAGCGCTCAGCGCGATGCAGGACGAGCGTTGAACTCCGACGCGTCGCTCACTTGGCGGTCTGAGGCGATTCCTCCCTCTCCACCCCATGCCGCATCGCCATCGTCTCGACGGTCATCGCCCCGTTTCGCAACAGAATCTGATCGGCCTGGGCTTCGCGGAGCCGGTCGCGCACCGCGAGCGTGGGGGCGACGGCCTGGACGTCGACCGCGTCGAGTGTCTCCGGCGAGAGGCGGCCGGCCTCGACCGCCGCCGTAAGCACGCGCCACATCACGTCGCGGTCGTCTTCGATCATGTCGTGTTGCAGACGCTGGAACATTTTGACCGCCGGGCCTTCGGCGACCATGGTCGAGGAGTAGTTGGCGTTCGAGGCGTCGCTGCTGAGCATGAACTCGGGCATCACCAGCCGGCTGGCGATGGCGCGGAGTTCGGCCTGCAAGACGATGACGTATTTGCCGGCCTCGAGGGCGGCGGCGGGGAACTCGTATTCGGTGCCGGTGGCGGCGTCGAGGATCGTGCCAGGGCCGTAGCGGCGGAAGTGGCTGGTGCGGCCGGTGGCGGCGCTGGTCACGCTGGCGTCGGCCTGGTTCGCCACGAACTGCTCGACGCCGGTGGTGGTCGCCGAGACGTGCTTGCGGATCAACGCGATGGCCGACTGGATCTCGGCCACGATGCTCATGTTGCGCAGCAGCTTTTCCGCCCGGCGGAGGTTCTTGCGCACCGGGTGAAACAGCGGCAGGCCGCGGCGGACATTGGCGTCGACGCCCAGCTTGCGGTGTTGGATCTCATCGGCGTCGACCAGCCGGCCGTCGATCCAATAGCCGCGGACCGATTCGACGTCGTCCGGCTCGGTCTGGATGCCGAACGCGGCGGCCGGGTCGGCGGCTCGGCCCGGCGGCGTGGCGACTTGCTCCGGCTCGACGAAGCGAATCCGGGTAAGGCCATCGGGAGCCACGAACAGCCGCAAGAAGCACTCGCCGTCGCGGTCCTTTCGGCGGACGATCTCCTGTTGGCGCTGGTGCCACTTGTTTGCCCGCAGGAAGTCGTCGAGCACGGTTTGGGCGTCTCGCACGAGCTGCTCCGGGGCGTCGCGGTGTTTCTTCGCCGTGGCCCGATAGGTATGCCCGGGGCCGACGATGTAGCTGATGCGGTTTTCGTGGCCGTTGATGGCGAACTCGTTGCCGACGGCCAGGCGTCGGCAGGCGTCGCGGATTTCGGCCAGTTGGGACTCGCTGGAAAAGGCCGCGCCGGCGGTGGAACCGTCGCCGCCGAGGCGCGTCCAGCGGGTGCCGTCGAGATCGTACATCGCATCGGCCGGGTCGACGAAGTTGTCCCAGAGTTCGTCGAAGGCCTCGGTCAGGCGGCGGTGGAGGTAGTCGAAACGCGGCTCGGCCGGCGCGGCGGCGTTGGCGGCGGGTTGGGGGGGTTTGGCGTCGGGCATCGGTTGGGGTCCTTGTATGGGGTC
>CAYYNP010000493.1:0-4562 GCA_964472545.1 uncultured Planctomycetaceae bacterium
TCGGGCGGCGACATTGGGGCACCGTGGAAAAGGGGGACAGGCACCGAGCCGGGAATCTCGTCGGCAGGTTCCGTGTTGATTCTGGCTCGGAGCCAGTCCCCGTTTTCCACTCCCGCGAGTCGACTTTGCAGTTCTCCTGCCCGTGTCGAAACGAAGCTTGGCGCGGCGGCGTTGCGATGCTAAGTTGACATCCCTCCGGAAGACTCACCCTTGCCCTTGAAGGAGTTGCCGTGCGACGTTCTCGATGCTACCTGTCGCTGTGTTTCGCCGTTGTCTTGCTCGTTCCCGTATTCGCGACGGCCGCCGAGTCCGACGCCGCCACGCGCCCGCCGAATTTCGTGGTGATCTTCTGCGACGACCTTGGCTACGGCGACATCGGCTGCTTCGGGTCGGAAAAGCACCGCACGCCGAACCTCGACCGCATGGCCGACGAGGGGCTGCGGATGACCAGCTTCTATTCGACCTGCGGGGTTTGCACGCCGTCGCGCTCGAGCCTGATGACCGGCTGTTATCCGCGGCGGGTGAACATGCACCAGAGCGCCCGCAACGAATGGGTGCTCTTTCCCGTGGCCCGACGGGGACTGAACCCGACGGAAGTCACCATCGCCGAAGTGCTCAAAGCCAAGGGCTACGCCACGGCCTGCGTGGGCAAATGGCACCTGGGCGATCAGCCGGTCTTCCTGCCCACGCGCCAGGGATTCGACCACTATTACGGCATCCCTTACAGCAACGACATGGGCAGCCGCCAGCGTTCGCAAAACCCGCCGCTGCCGCTGGTGCGCAACGAGAAGGTGATCGAGGCCCCGGCCGATCAGAACACGCTCACGAAGCGTTACACCGAAGAAGCGGTCAAGTTCATCACGGCCAATCGCGGCCGCCCGTTCTTCCTCTACCTGCCGCACACCATGCCGCACAACCCGGTGCACAGCAGCGAGCGTTTCCAGGGCAAGAGCGCCAACGGCGGCTACGGCGACTGCGTCGAAGAGATCGATTGGTCGACCGGGAAGATCCTGGCGGCGCTTAGGGAGTTGAAGATCGACGAGCAGACGCTGGTGATCTTCACCTCCGACAACGGGGCCGCGTCGCGCTGGGGCGGCAGCAACGCCCCGCTCTCCGGCTTCAAGGGCAGCACGATGGAGGGCGGCATGCGCGAGCCGTGTGTGGTGCGTTGGCCGGGCAAGATATCGGCCGGAACCAAGTGCGACGAGGTGGCATCGACGATCGACCTGCTGCCCACGTTCGCCGCACTGGCCGGTGCCCAGCCGAGCGATCGGATTATCGACGGCCGCGACATCCGCCCGCTGCTGCTGGGCACCACTGGCGCGAAGAGTCCCCACGAGGCGTTCTACTATTACTTCCGCGACCAGTTGCAGTGCGTCCGCTCGGGCAAGTGGAAGCTGCACCTGCCGCGTGTGGTGCGCCCCCGCGGCGGCCAACCGGCACGGACTGTACCGGCGCGTCTGTTTGACCTCGACGCCGACATTGCCGAGCAAGACGACGTGGCGGCAGAGCATCCGGAGGTGGTTCAGCGCTTGACGTCGTTGGCCGACAAGGCCCGGGCCGACCTGGGCGACGGCGCGCGGGCCGGAGCGAACCAGCGCGAAGCCGGGGAGGTTGAGGTGGCGAAGCCGTTGGTGATGGAGCGATAGTACGTTATTCAAACCGTAAGTACGGGAGTCCGAAAAAGGGGACTGGCTCCGTCGAGAGCCCGGCTCTGAAGTGGTTGGGGCGTTTGCCGACGGTGCCTGTCCCCTTTTTCGGACGGGCCATTGGCAGGGCACCGTGAAAAAGGGTGACAGGCACCTCGCGGCAGCCGTTTTCGCGAGGACTTGACCTGCTTGGAGTTCGGAGCCAGTCCCCCTTTTTCACTCCCGCTTACAGTTTGCATACGTTACGACCCTTTTCCCGGCCACCCACCACGATTTCGTACCCCGCTGCCGGTGCGTCATACGCACCCTACCTGCTATTTGCCCGCAGCGCGCCCTGAGTTATACTGAATGCCACGCTGGCGATTCTGAAATCCCCATGAGGAACGAGTCACGATGAGAGCTATCCATGCCGTAATGTTGATACTGACGGTCGTCATCTTCTCAGGCAGCCTGCAAGCTGCCGAACTCACCGACGCGGCAGCCATGGACGAGATCGTCAAGGATTGGATGATCCAAGACCACGGCAACGACGTCGGCCGCTGCTTCTCATCGGGCGAGAACGCGGACGTCGAAGTGGCGATGCTCGCCAAGGTGTTCGAGGAGTTGGCCGATGCCGCCAAGCCACACCAGGCGGCCATGGACGCTCTGATCCGCGATAAGGTGCCCGGCAACGATCCGCGTTTCAAGGCGCTCTACATCAAGTCTTGTGAGGCCCGGCGCCACGCCCGGCTGGAGAGCCTGCGCAACACGGCCCAGAAGATCGTCTTCACCAAGCATTACAACCTCGGCGGTTCGCACTACGCTTATACCGAAGGCCTTTCGGATGCCCAGAACGAGCGGCACTTCAGGCCGCCGGCGGACTTGTGCATTCTGGAAATGGACGGCCTCTACGGCAAGGTCAACACGTTGATCCACGACGACGACGGCGTGATCCGCGACCCGGACGTCTCCTACGACGCCAAGCGGATCCTCTTCTCGTGGAAGAAGTCGGATCGCGAGGACGACTACCACCTTTACGAGATGGACGTCGCCAGCGGCTCGATTCGCCAGTTGACCGAAGGCCTCGGCCACGCCGACTACGAGGGCGTCTACCTGCCCAACGACGATATCGTCTTCAACTCGACGCGTTGCGTGCAGATCGTCGATTGCTGGTGGACGGAGGTCAGCAACCTCTACACTTGCAACCAGGACGGCAAGTACCTGCGGCGGCTGAGTTTCGACCAGGTACACAGCAACTATCCGCAGGTGCTTAACGACGGCCGCGTGACCTACACCCGCTGGGACTACAACGACCGTGGACAGCTCTATCCGCAGCCGTTGTTCGTGATGAACGCCGACGGCACGGCCCAGGCGGAATACTACGGCAACAACTCGTGGTTCCCGACGACCGTAGCCCACGCCCGGCCGATCCCCGGCTCCGAGAAAGTGATCGCCATCGCCACGGGCCACCACAGCATCCAGACCGGGGCGTTGATCGTGATCGACGTCCGCAAGGGGCGCCAGGAGGCCACCGGGGCGACGTTGGTGGCGCCGCTGGTTGAAGACAAGACCGACCGCCGCTACAACAAGGTCGACGGCTACACCGGCCACGACGGCCACTTCACGTATCCCTACGCTCTGAACGAGAAGGAATACATCGCCTGTTACAGCGCCACGCAAACCCGCCGCGATTCAATCGACGGTTTTGGCATGTACTACGTCCGCGAAGACGGCGCGCGGGAATTGCTGGCGCTGGATCCGGCCATCTCCTGCCATCAGCCGGTGCTGTTGGTCGAGCGTCAGCGGCCGCGAGTGCAGCCGAGCATGGTCGACTACAAGAAGAAGACCGGCACCTACTACGTGCAGGACGTCTACTTCGGCCCGGGCCTAAAGGGCATCGAGCGCGGCACGGTCAAGAAGCTCCGCGTGGTGGGGTTGGAATTCCGCGCCGCGGGCGTGCACAGCAACGGCAACGGCGGTCCGGCCGGTGGGGCCTTGGTCAGCACGCCGGTTTCGATCCGCAACGGCACCTGGGACGTGAAGGTCGTGTTTGGCGAAACGCCGGTGCACGAAGACGGCTCGGCCTACTTCCGCGTGCCCGCCCGCACACCGCTCTACTTCCAGATGATCGACGCCGACGGCCACGTGGTGCAATCGATGCGAAGCTGGTCGACGCTGATGCCCGGCGAACGGCAGTCGTGTATCGGCTGCCACGAAGACAAGCGTTCGGCCGGCCCGGTCGCCCAAACGCTGACCGAGGCGATGAAGGGACCGGCACGTACGCTGGAGCCGTTCTACGGCCCGCCGCGCGGGTTCAGCTTCCCCAAGGAGATTCAGCCGATTCTCGACCGGCATTGCATCAAGTGCCACGACGATCCGGGCAAGAACCGCGTCGAAGGCGGCCACAAGGACCCGCTGCCGGCGATCGCTGCAACCGACCCGCCGGAGAAGAAGAAGGCCTTCAGTCTGTTGTCCGACGTATCGAACCCCCGCGACGGCCGCAAGTGGAGCGACTCGTACGTGAAGTTGACCCTCGGCGGCAAGCCCGACGCGGTGGTCAACTGGCTCAACGTGCAGTCGATCCCGCCGATGCTGCCGCCGTACCACGCCGGCTCGGCCAAGAGCAAGATGCTGACGATGCTCCGCGAAGGCCACGGCGACGTCGAGCTCTCGCGCGAGGAACTGGACAAGATCGCCTGCTGGATCGATCTCTTGATCCCCTACTGCGGCGACTACATGGAAGCCAACGCCTGGGGCGAAGGCGGCGAAGAGAAGTATCGCCGCTTCCAGAAGAAACGCGACGACATGGAAGCGCTGGAACGGGCGAACATCGAGGCGATGCTGCAGCAGGAGTAGGGTCTGGCTATCGACGTTCAGCCGCCGTGCCCGTTTAGCCGCCCCCGGCCGCGGGGGGTTGGGGGGGGAGGGCGCTCC
>CAYYNP010000494.1:0-2777 GCA_964472545.1 uncultured Planctomycetaceae bacterium
TCGGAAAATGCGTCGGGGTGGCGGAGCCACAGGTGGAGACCGAGCGAGTGGGTTTTGTGGCGTTGCCACCCGCGTCGAGAATGAGGGCAGGCAATGGGCTATCTCGGGTTACTTCACCTTGCCTCATGCGCAAGTGTTCCGTCGTTGTGTGCGCTCCCCGCGGAACCCTTCGTACTCCCGGTCATCATCCTGCCGGCCTTTCTCTCCAACCTTTGACCCATCCCGCCGGAATGGCCGTCTCCCGACAACCCCTGTCTTCCACCGCGCTTAGGCCGTTGACAGTGCCATTCGTCTCTGCCCCCTTTTTCGTCTCCTTTCAGTAGTCATCTCGCTCCGCGAGATGTCCCCCCGCCAAATGCCCCTCATTGCGCAGCGAGACGGCCTGCAATTCGCGATCCCTTTCTGGGAACGATTTGACCTTGCCGAACGTCTCGACGAGAATTGAAGACTGGCCGTCCATTCGGACGGCCTTGGTTTCTCGGGCGAGGTAACGGCCATCATGCGTGCTTACGAAACACGACGTCTTCTCACCGGTGGAGCGGTCCTTGCGGCCGCGGTAGTCTCGTTTGCCGGGGCGCTCTGTGCGGATGCGGCGGCCGGCGAAGCGGCAAGCCGAGAGCCGGCCGGCCTCCCGTTGCGCCGTACGCCGTTGGTGAAGCTCATCGAGCGGGTCGCTCCGTCGGTGGTCGACGTGACCAACGTGGCCCCCGTGCCCGGCAACGGCACGGGGTTCGTGTTGCACGCGTCGGGCTTTGTCGTTACCAACGCCCACGTGGCCCAGAGCGACGGGCCGGGCTTCGTGACGTTGCGCGACGGGGCGAGCTACCGCTATCGGGTCGTGGCGGAATTACCCTATGCCGACTTGGCCCTGTTGAAGATCGACCCGCCGCGTCCACTGCGAGCCGTTCGCCTCGGCCGCAGCCACGATCTGATGCTGGGCGAAGACGTGCTGGCGATCGGCAACTCGCAGGGGCTCGGCAGCACGATCGCCCCGGGCATCATCAGCGGGCCGATGCGCGCCGGCGGCCCGTTCTCCGACTCGCCGGTGATTCAGACCAACGCCGGCATCCACCCGGGTAATTCCGGTGGGCCGTTGTTCAACGCCGCCGGAGAGGTAATCGGCGTGATGCAAAAGGGCGTGGCCGGGGCCGGGAATATCACGTTCGCGATTCCGGCCGGTCGGCTGCGCGAGGCGTTTCCCGAGCTGCTCTCGCCGAAGCAGCGGCTGGGATTGGTGGTGGGAATGCAGGTCGACACGACGGCCGAGCCGCCGAAGGTGACCCGTGTAGAATCCGACTCGCCGGCCGATGAAGCGGGCGTTCGTATTGGCGACGTGGTCGTGCGGGCGGGGAAGTTCGACGTCCGCCACGGCCCCGATTTCTACATGGCCTTGGCCGGCTGCAAGGCAGACGAGTCGTTTCCGCTGCAACTTCGTCGCGACGGAAAAGCCGTTTCTGCGACGATCACACTGGACACATTCGTCGCGCCGAAGCCGGTTACGCCGAAGGACCTACAAGATGGCCTGCACTTTGCCGCGTACGACGGCGACTTTGGCAAGCTGCCCGATTTCGAGGAGCTTAAGCCGGTTGCAAAGGGCGTCTGCCGTACGGTCTCACACGAGGTGTACACGAAGGAGGTCGAAGCGTCCGACCGAGACACGTTCGCCTTGCGTTTCACCGGCTTCGTCAAGATCCCGGCCGACGGGCTCTACTTCTTCTACACCAAGTCGGACGACGGCAGCCGGCTATACGTGGCCGGGCAACTCGTGGTCGATAACGCCGGGCTGCACGAGATCCGCGAGCGCGGCGGCCAGATTCGCCTTCATGCCGGGCTCTATCCGATCGCGATCACGTATTTCGAGGACGCGATCGACGAACACCTCGAAGTATCGTATGAGGGCCCGAATCTCGCCAAGCAGCCGATTCCGGCCCAGGCGTTCTATTGCACGTGCGGGGAGTCCGAGTTGAAACAGCCGTAAACCGTACGAAGCAGCGGCGGTAGATCGCTCGGCGTGGCATGTCCCGTTTAGCCGCCGCCGGTACGGCGGTGTGGACCCCGCTCTCGGTCGACAAGAACGCCGCCGTGTCGGCGGCGGCTAGACGGTGGAGGGCAACGCACCCTACGCGGCAATCCACAACTCGACCGCTGCCAGCACGGCCCATGTCAGTGCCACACCAACGGCTGCCCGGCGATCGACGCGGCCGTTGGCTTCGCCGAGACCGAAATGCGGCCCGAGACCGTGCCAAAGGGCCAATCCGGCGACGATGGCCGGCAGCCCGAACGCGATCAGTTGCCAGCGCTGTGCCCCGCAGCGCAGTAGCACGCCGGCGTCGTCGACCCCGCCGCCGAGAAACGCCCCGACGGCCAAATAGGCCCCGTTGGCGATCAGGCAGAATCCGGCGAAGAAGGCGGCCAGATAGGCGTAGCGGCGGGCAACCGTTCGCACAACCGCGAACAACGTCAGCGGAATCAAGCAGCCCCAGACTGCCCCGCCCCAAGCGACGGCCAACGGATGCGGATTCGGCTCGACGTCGGTTCGCGTGAAGGTGATCGGATGGAGCACGACGCGCTTGACGGTGCCGCCCGTTGCGATTGCGTGCAACACGTGGCCCAGTTCGTGCACGGCCATCATTGCTGCCCAGGAGAATCCAACGATCGAAACGATCAGCAGTGCCTGGAAGACGCGGTTCATCGGCCACCCGGGGGTCACTCGAAAACGCCGCGCAGATACCACAACGCCAGCAGCGGCAGGACCACGCAGACCGCCACGCCGACGA
>CAYYNP010000494.1:2877-4426 GCA_964472545.1 uncultured Planctomycetaceae bacterium
GATCAACGCGGCGCGGCGGCGCGGCGGCATGACGTCGGGCACGTCGGGCAGGGCGTTGCGTTCGACCAGCATCTTGGCGATTTGCCGCCGCTTGGCCTCGTCGTGAACTGCCTCGACGAACTCCTCCGTGCCGGGACTCTCGCCCAGCATTTCGGCCAGCGCCTCGGCCTGGCTGTCTTTGCGGCGGTCTTGCAGCAGGATCACCATCGCGTTTTGGGCGTAGATGTTCTCCGAGTTCAGTTGCAGCGCCCGGCGGAGGCTGGCCTCGGCGTCCTGGCGTTGGTGCCGCCGATATTGCGACAACCCCAGGGCGGCCCACGCGGTGGCCGACTCGCGGTCGGCGTCGACGGCCCGTTGGGCGGCCTCTTCGGCCGGGCGAGGCCCTCGCCGCGTGGCCATGAACCAGGCGTAGTCGGCCAACAGTTCGGGCCGTTGGTCGGAAAGCTCGATCGCCCGTTCGAGTGCCTGCTGCGCCAGCGAGAGCCGATCGAGCCGCCAGGCGGCCAGCCCCAAGAGCCGATGGGCGTAGTGGCTCTCCGGATCGAGTTCGACAGCCCGACGCGCTTCGCTGAGCGCCTCGCCGCCGTCGCCGGTGCTCAACACGGCCTGCGCCCGCATCGCCCGGGCCAGCGCGTTGTCGGGCACGGCGGCGGTCAACTGGTCGGCCAGGGCCAGCGCCTGCACGTCGTCGCCGCCGGCCAAGGCGTCGAGCACGCGGTCGATCTGTCGGTGCAATTCGTCGCGGTCCATGGGGAGATCGTGACGCTGAGCGCTCTGAGAAATGGGAAACCCCACTGCGGCCATTATATTCGCAAGAGCCCGAGACTGGCAATGCAGCTTCCGTTCGGGCTGGAAATGGCACGCGGCGTTGGCTATGATCCGGGAGACTGAATTTGTGGGGTCATGACCGTATGTTGAGCGATTATGGCCCGGGGCACCGGTGCGTTGCTGGCCCGTCAGCCCGTAGGGATATCCAAAATGCGTAGTACCGTCTGCTGGTGGATGATCGTGGTGTTTTTGTGTCTCGGCGTCGTCGGGCCGTCGGCGGCCGTCGAGGATACATGGCGGTACACGACCAAAGATCCCGGTGAAGGCTGGCAGCAACCCGACGCCGAGGAGTGTGTGCCGTGGGTGACCGGCAAGGGCGGCTTCGGCACCCCGGGCACCCCCGGCGGGCTGGTGCAGACCATCTGGCGAACGGCCGACATCTGGCTGCGGGGTGAATACGTTTTGGAGAAAGACCAAGACGTAGGCAAGCTTTCGCTGGAAGTTTGTCACGACGAAGACTTCGAGGTCTACATCAACGGCGTCTTGGCGGCGAAGGACGTGGGCTACTTCGGCCAATACAAACTCTACGCGATCGCCCCGGAAGCCCGCAAGGCGCTGCGGCCGGGCAAGAATCTGATCGCCGTTCACTGCCACCAGACGGTCGGCGGACAGTACATCGACGTGGGGTTCACGGACAAGGACAAACCGTACACTACGCCGGCTCAGCGGCGGGCCCAAGTCGTCAGCGTGATCCTGCCGGACGTCGACGACGAATACACCA
>CAYYNP010000495.1:0-4422 GCA_964472545.1 uncultured Planctomycetaceae bacterium
CCGTTTTGGGTATAGATCGAGGCGCCGTTGCCGTAAGGGTGGGCGTTGATGATGCCGATCGCCTCGTCGAGCGTGGCGGCCTTGAGGATGACGACCACCGGGCCGAAAATCTCCGTCCGGTGGATCTGCATGCCGGGCCGCACGTCGGTGAAGACCGTGGGGCCGATGAAGTGACCCTGCTCGCAACCGGGGATGGTCAACTCGCGGCCGTCGAGCGCCAGCGTGACGCCTTCGTCGACGCCGGTTTGGATCATCTCGTGGATGAACTGCTTCGACTGGGCCGAGATCACCGGCCCGAGGACCATCGACTCGTCGGCCACGGCCGGGTCCAACGGGTTGGCGGCCAGCACTTCCTTCGACGCTGCCACGAACCGCTCGGCCACCTCGGCGTGCAGCTTATCGCCGACGGTCACGATCGCCGAGGAGGCCATGCAGCGCTGGCCCGCACAGCCGTAGCAGGAGGTGATCATGTTGCGGATCATGTCGTCCATCTTGGCGTCGGGCATGGCGACCAGGTGGTTTTTGGCGCTGCCGAGGGCCTGGAAGCGTTTGTTCGTTTCCGCACACCGCGTGGCCACGATGCGGCAGACCCGCGAGGTGCCTACGAACGAGATGCCGCAGACGTCCGGGCTTTCCAACAGCCGCTCGGCGGCCACGCGGTCGCCGTGGACCACGTTGAACACGCCCGGGGGAAAGCCGGCCTCTTGGATCAACTCGGCCACACGGTGCATCGAGCACGGCACCTGCTCCGACGGCTTGACGACGTAGGTATTGCCCGTGGCCAACGCATACGGGAAGAACCAGAACGGCACCATCAGCGGGAAGTTGAACGGGGCGATCATGCCAAACACGCCCAGCGGCAGCCGCAGCACCTCGCCGTCGATGTCGGCCGCGCCGCCGATCAGCTTGTCGCCCTGTTGCAGCACGGGCATGCCGCAGGCGACTTCGGTGTTTTCGATCGCCCGTTTTACCTCCGCCCGGGCGTCTGGCAGCGACTTGCCGTTCTCCAAGGTGACCAGCCGGGTCAGTTCGTCGGCGTTTGCCCGGAGCAGTTCGGCAAAGCGGAAGAGCATTTCGCAGCGCCGCGAGACGGGCGTGGCCCGCCATGCCGGGAAGGCTTCGGCGGCCGCGGCGACCGCCCGATCGACTTCCTCGGCCGTGGAAAGCGGCACCCGCGCGATCACTTCACGGGTGGCGGGGTTCTCGACGTCGAGCGTGTCGTGGGCGGCCGGGGCGATCCATTGGCCGGCGATGTGGTTCTTTAGGGGTTCGGGGGGCATTGCGGGTCCTCGGTCTAAGTCGCCGTGCCGGCGGGTGCTAAACATCTCAAACTGCCAGTGCGGGAGCCCGAAAATGGGGACTGGCTCCGTCGACGGCCGGCATAAGCAGCGGTGATTCGTGTTGCCGACGGTGCCTGTCCCCTTTTTCGGGCACCCTTCTTCGGGCACCGACGCCGGAGCCCCGTGGAAAAAGGGGACAGGCACCGAGCCGGCAGCGTTCTCCCTAGGGTCTTGCCTGTGTGGCGGCTCGGAGCCAGTCCCCATTCTCCACTCCACGTTTACAGCATAAGCAAACATGCGGTTAGAGCATCTCGTCGAAGATTTGCGTCAGCGTCGCTTCGTCCACTTTGCGGGGGTTCCACTCGATGGGCTTGATCGTACTCTCGAAGGCGTTGCGGGCGAGCTTTGCGGCCAGGTCGGCGGGGCTGCCGTCGGGTACGTCGATCTTGTCCAACAGGCCGACGGATCGGAGCAACTCGTCGATGCAGTCGACCAGCTTCGCGGCCCGCTGCTCGGGAGTGTCGGCCGCAATGCCGCAATAGTCGGCCAGTTCGCAGTATTCGTCGACGCAACACTCGGCGTTGTATCGCAACACCCGGACGGTGCCGGCGGCGATCGCTTCGCCATGCGGCACGTGCAACAATGCCCCGAGTGCATGGGCCATCGAATGGGTCGCCACCACGCTCGAGACGGCAAACGCGGTGCCGGCCATGGTCGACGCCAAGGCCAATTGCTCGCGGGGCTTGACGTCGTCCGGGTTCTCGACCGCCTGGCGGAGATTCTCGACGATCAACGCCACCGCCCGGCCGCCGAGCGCCGACGAAAACGGGTTCGCCCGACGGCTCACGCAGGCCTCTAACGCGTGGCCCAACGCATCGGCCCCACAGGCGGCGGTCAATCGCGGCGGGCTGCCGACCGTCAGCTCGGGGTCGACCAACGCCACGTCGGGCAATACGGCCGGCCCGGCGATCGAGGCTTTTAGCGGATACTCGGGCATGCTGCCCATGCCGTGGTGGTTGAAGACGGCCACGGAGGTCACTTCGGTGCCGGTGCCGGAGGTCGTTGGCACGGCGATCAGCGGGACCGAGTCGGTGACCGGCTTGAAGTCGGGGTTCGTGCCGGCATAGTCCCAGAGGCTGCCGCCCATCTTCGCCAGCGCAGCGATGCCCTTGGCCGCGTCGATCGGGCTGCCGCCGCCGAGGCCGACGACCATGTCGATGCCCTTCTCGGTCGCTAACTCCGCCCCGCGAACTGCCAACTCGGCCGAGGGGTCCGGCGGGACCTCGAAAAACTCGGTGACCGCCACGCCGGCGTCGGCCAGCGATTGGGCCGCCTTGGCGTAGGTCTCCTCCAATCCGGTGCGGTCGCCGTAGCCGACCACCAACGCAGAGCTGCCGAAGCCCTTCGCTACCTCCCCTAGTTTCCTTAGGTTGCCGCGGCCAAACTGGATCTTGGTCGGTATCTGGAAGTCCCACCGGTTTAGCATGGCGATTTTCTCCTTGGCAGACGGACGACAACGGGCCTATTGACGAGGGTGGCTGGGGTCGAGCGGCGAGCCCCCCCCCCCTGGCGCCCCCCAGGGGGCGCCCCCCAACCCCCCCCGGGGCCCCCCCCCACCCGACCCCAGCCACCCATCCCTTTCGTTCTTACGAACTCTCTACGTTGTAACGCCCCGCGGCGGGTCTTGCCAGGGCGGGGATCCGCGTAGAATAGGAGAGAGGGGCCCGGGCCGCATCGGGGCCCGGACAGCATCGGGGTCCGGACAGCACTGTTGAACTTCTTGCCGGCTGCCGCGTCCAACAGGTAGATTGGGGAACGTTGAGGGGGTGGACGTTCGGTTCCATGTCATCCGGAAAGGAAGAGACCATGCTTGGCTGGAATTCTCTCGCGGGCTTTCTGAGAACTACGGCGTGCCTGGCCGTCGCGGCCGTCGGCATCTCCACCGCGACGATCGCCGACGCCGCCCACGTACGCGAACTGGCCCGCTACCTCGAACGAGCCCAAATCGCCGAGCCGGTCGTCTATCGGCAATTGGCCGTCTATCCGATCTTGCTGCGCGGCGACGCCGGGCTGCGCGGCGGTTGGCTCACGCTCGATCGGGCCGTGCAGCGCGGCGTGTTGGTGGTCAACGAAAAGGGCCGCGGCGGGAGCGTGCCCGCGGTGATCGTCGAAAACCGCAGCCGCGACGACCACGTCTTTATCATGTCCGGCGAGGTGATCTCCGGCGGCAAGCAAACCCGAACCGTGCGGCAAGACGTCATCCTCGCGCCGGGCCAACGCGTCGAGTTGAGCGTCTTCTGCGTCGAGGCCCATCGCTGGCAGGGTGGCGACAAATTCTCCTCGGCCGGATCGCTCGTGCCGCAATCGATCCGCAAAGAACTCAACAAGGGGGCCGATCAGAGCCGCGTCTGGTCGGAAGTCGCTCGGAACAACCGGGCCCTGCAAGCCGAGAATGCCACCGGCAGCCTCGATCTGGCGCTCAAGTCCGCGCCCGTGCGAAAGAAGCTGGCCGAAGTGCAGAAGAGCATTTTGCCCAACGTCCCGCAGGGCACCGTGGGCTTCATCTTCGTCGACGGCCGCCGCGCGGTGGGCGCCGACTTCTTTGGCCGCGAGGGCATGGCACGCGAGTTGTTGCCGAAGCTGCTCGACTCCTACGCCGTCGACTGCGTACTACAACGCGCCCCCGCCTCACACGTGCTCCCCAAAGGCGACCATCGCGCCGCCATCAACTTCTTCGAGCAGATCCGCCGCGCCGACAGCCAACACACCTCCACCCCCGGCTCCGGTTCCGGTCTCCGCACCCGCACCGGCGCGTTGTTGGGCGACGGCGTCAGCCTCAGCGACGCGGTGGTGCATTACGGCGTGCAGATCCGCGATCGGATCGTTCCGCAGCCGGTGCCGAAGCCGCAGCCGTGGAGGCAAGAGCGGAGGTGAGGGTGACGGGGTGACAAGGTGACAAGGTGACGGGGTGAGGGGGTGACAGGGGCGGCCACGGGGTGGCCCGGACACTCTTGCGGAGAGGAACTGACCACACGAGGAGGCTTCCTCGCAAGAGTGTCCGGGTGGCGGAGCCACACGAGGAAACCGCGCGTGTAGTGTTTCAACTCAAATGGCACAAAGTGGAGGGTAGGTGACGATCTCC
>CAYYNP010000496.1:0-4403 GCA_964472545.1 uncultured Planctomycetaceae bacterium
GGTTCTCGGCGTTGAGGCGTTCGATCCGACGCAACTCGGCCAGCGGATCGATCGGTCGCGGCGAACGCGTCGGACGAACGCGCGGCGGTAAGGAAGACGCCACCCTCCGCCCGTGCTGACGGGCTTCGGCCTGTCGTTGCCATGCCACAAGGGCGGGGTCGTCGAGCACGAGTTGCGACGCCTTGGCGTAGGCCGCCTGCGCTTCTGACGCACGGCCGTTGTCCAGCAGGCAATGTCCGCGAGCCGCCACGAACGTCGCCAGTTCCTCGGCCGGCGTGAACGACTTCAGGAAACGACCGCTGCGAAGATCCGCGTCGGTCATCGGCATCGGCCACGTCTTGTAGTATTCGTCGTCGTAGGTGTGCGTGCCGCGGCTGCTGCCCTCGATGTTCACCCGCTCGCGCGGCCCGTCCCAACGGCAGAAGAGGTGCCCTTTGGCCGCCACCAGCTTCAGCGGATAGTCCAGCCGGCGGCCGACGGCGATGTACAGCACGGGCATCGACACGCACGTGCCGCCGTTGTCGTTGTCGATCATTCCGTGGATGAACAGGTCCTGCGAGCGGGTGAAGTCGACGTCGCGGACGCGGTCGAGGTTGTAGTGGACGCCGAGGTCCAACTGTAGCACGCTGATCAAGTTCAGCATGCGGAAGAAGGCCTCGGAGTTCTCGTACTCCGACGGGTTGTCGTGAAACTTGTAGAGGTGCCGCTCGGTGTCGAAGCGGACCCGCTCCGCCCAATGATCGAGCTGCGCCGTAAGCGCGTCGACGTCGAGCCCGTCGGCCCCGGGCAGGCCTTCGGCACAGAGCATGTTCGCCCGGGCGACGTCGACTTTAGCGAGTTGCTCGGGCGAGAGGGCCAGCAGTTCGTCGAGCGTGGCGGGGGTTGGCGAAGATGTCGGTTCCGCCGGATCGGCGGCGGCATCCGCACGCATCCGCTCGGGCAGACCGGTAGGCGTTTCGTTCCAGTGTGTGGCGACCCAGAGCATCGTGCCGGCAAAGAGAAGCACGACGGCCGCCAGCGAGATTCGCATCGGCGTGCCCGCGCGCGGTTTCACCGGGCACGAAGCCGATTCCGATGGCCGGCGTCGACCACCGCGCTGGCGAGTTTGTCCCATGCCCATAGCCCATTCGGCGGATGCTGCACTCAAAGCACTGGGCTCGATTCTACGACCGATCGATCCGTGCGTCAACATGCCTGGCGTGCCCGATTGCTGCCGATCGAATCGAGAGGCTCAAGCGGTAAACAATGCGGCACGATAGCGCAATTACACGATTGTTCCGGCCTTGTCAACCCCACAGGCCGTCAACTTACGGCGATCGTTCGCCGCGCCGTGACGCTGTAACATGCAGAAGCTCAAAGCGTTACGTCGCCGGTTGACCGAAGCGGGTGGACGTAAGTTGGCCGGCCGGTTGTTGATCGGTCATCGCAGCGGGCCGGTTGCCGTAACTCGATGCTGGATAAGGATTTGCGACTTGGGAGGGCCGATTGTTGGTCGGCGGCACAAACGGCGGAGTCGCCCTGAGGAGTTGCTCTCGACGCAAGTCGCTACACGCCAACTACTTACAGACAAGCCGATAAGCGGCCCGAAAACGGACGTCGGCCGAAGCGTGGCAAATATCGGTAGCTACGGCACGACCGCCACGCCGCCCACCCAGAAACCGGCCTCGGCCAGTCCGGCGCGGACGCTCAGCGGCAGCGGATCGAGCATGTAAGGGGCACAGCTTCCCGGGCGGTAATAGCCCAGCGTGTACATGCACTCCTCGGGCGGCGTGAGGCCCATTTTGTAGGGCAGCACGGGCACGGTGAGGAAGAAGTGGCCGCCGGAGATGATCGGTTGCAGGTACGGCCCCCAACTGTGGCCGTAGCGTTCCAGGTGGACCTGCTCGAAGTAGAGCGGCTTGTGGCACAGCCCGGACGCCTTCCAGGTGTAGGTCGTCGTGGCCCAGCCGCGGACGGCGAAATCGCCGGGATCGGCGGTCGTCATTGCGGCCAAGGGGCACTCTTGGGGCTGCTTGTTGGCCACGCCCGGGGTCGGCTTGGGCGTCGTATCGACGTCCAGCTTTTCCATCGGCGTGAAGAAGTTCTCGTCGTCCGGAGAAGGGCACGCGGTGGGATCGAGCGGCTTGTCCTGCTGAGAGTCCCTGTAAGGCGCCACGCCCGATGATTCGGGCATGGCCGACAGCTCCTCGTCCGGCGCTTCTGCCGGCGGCGACACCGGCTGCATTGGCTGAACCACGATGGCGGGTTCGTCAGTGTGGGGCTCGGCCGGCGGGGGGGAGGAGGGTTCAAACGTGAACGGTTCCCTCGGGGCCGCCGTCGGATCGGCCGGAGGCGGTTCGGCCAACGTCGCGCCCGGCGAGAAAGGCGGCGGGTTGGTTGGCCCGCCCGGTACGGCCGCCGTTCGCAAGTCGCCAAACGGATCGCGGAAGGGACTCAACCGCGACGCGTCCGAGCGCCCGGCAGCGGACGGCATTGCAGCCGGCGGCACCGCATTCGCGGCCGGCATGGGCGTCGGGGTAAGGGGCGTTGCAGACGGGTTCGCCGCATCGGCCAAGTATTGGACCGGCTTGACGGGGGTCTCGCTGCGCGGTCGGCTCGATGCGCTGGGCTTGCTCGGCCGGTACGGCAGCCACTTCAGCTTATGACCTTGCTCGCCGACCGTATAGCTCACCTTCGAGGAGGTCAGCGTGCGATGCTCGTCGGCCGTCGACAGCGACGGCTGGCAGGCGAGCGCCGCCGCGGCGCAGGCAAGCACGACAAGTGCCCCAGTCCATGCTCGCCCCCTCGGTCGACGCCCCCGAACGACATCCGATCCGACCGGCGGTGGGCTATGAACCTTCGCCGCTGGCGTACTCCGTGCTGTAGTTTGGCGCTTCCTGCGTAATCGCGATGTCATGAGGATGACTCTCCCGCACACTGGCTGGTGAGACCTGGAGGAACTGTGCTTTCGTGCGAAGTTCCTCAATGGTCCGAGTTCCACAGTAACCCATTCCAGCTCGCAGGCCCCCCACGAGCTGATAGACGAACGGTCCCAAAGGTCCCTTGAAGGGAACGCGTCCTTCTACGCCCTCGGGGACCAACTTGTCCGGGCCGCGATCGCTGCCTTGGCGGTAGCGGTCGCTGGAACCCTTGACCATGGCCCCCAAAGAGCCCATTCCTCGATAAACCTTGAACGTCCTTCCTTGGTAGAGGATCCGAGCGCCGGGGCTTTCTTCGAGCCCGGCCAACAGTCCTCCAATCATCACCACGTGTGCCCCGGCGGCCAGTGCCTTCGACACGTCGCCCGAATACCGGATCCCGCCGTCGGCGATCACCGGCGTCTGGCTGTCTTCGGCGGCTTTGGCCGCTTCGTAAATCGCAGTAATCTGGGGGACACCCACGCCGGAGATGACTCGCGTGGTGCAAATCGACCCGGGCCCGATGCCGACCTTGACTGCGTCGGCCCCCGCGTCAATCAGGTCCTTACACCCTTGGGCAGTGGCGACGTTGCCGGCCACTACGTCGATGTCCCACCGTTTCTTAATACTCCTTACCGCTTCGATCACGTTGTTCGAGTGCCCATGGGCGCTGTCGACGACCAGTACGTCGACCCCTTTGCCAATGAGCAACTCCACGCGCTCGTCATCGCGAACGCCGACGGCCGCTCCCACCCGCAATCTGCCTTGCCCATCTTTGCAGGCCTGCGGAAACCGCCCCATCATATCAATGTCCTTGATGGTGATGAGGCCCGTCAGTCTGAAATCTTCGTCAACCAGCAAAAGCTTCTCCACCTTTTTTGCCATCAAGATCTTTTCAGCTTGCTCAAGCGTTACTTCTCCCGTAGCCGTTACAAGGTGTTCTTTGGTCATCACCTCGGAGATGGCCAACGTGCGGTCTTCGAGGAACCGCAGGTCGCGCCGGGTGAGAATCCCCGCCAGCCGGCCGTCGGGATCGGTAATGGGTACGCCGGAGACATTATGCTGATTCATGATCTCCTGGGCCCGCTCGACGGTGTCGTCCGGGCCGAGCGTCTCCGGGTTGAGGATGATCCCGTTGGCGCTCCGCTTGACCTTCTCGACCTCCTCGGCCTGGTCCTCCGGCGAGAGATTCTTGTGGATGATCCCGATCCCCCCCACTTGAGCCAGGGCAATGGCCATGGCACTTTCGGTCACGGTATCCATCGGGGCGCTGAGGAAGGGGATGTTCAGATTGATCCGCCGCGTCAGCCGAGTACACACGTCGACCTCGGCCGGCACCACCTCGCTTCGCCATGGTTGGAGCAACACGTCATCGAATGTAAGCCCCTGATACTCGACGATTCTCTCTCGCATGGCGTCCGGTCCTCCGCTTGGGGTGTGTAGAATCTGGCTATTATCTCGCGTTGGCGGAGGAATGCAATTGGCGAGAGGAGATGTGGGGACTGG
>CAYYNP010000497.1:0-4373 GCA_964472545.1 uncultured Planctomycetaceae bacterium
AGGAGATCGTCACCTACCCTCCACTTTGTGCCATTTGAGTTGAAACACTACAATCCCAGCGTGCCAAACTCGTAGGTGCCGGTCTCCGGCGCGGTGAATTGGCCGATGAACAGCGTCTGGTAGTCGTTGTTCTGGCCCAGTCCCGAGAAGAGAGTCTGAAACGCCACGTCGTTGTCCAAGGCAATCTCCTCGGTCACGACCAACGACTGGCTGGGGGCCTTCCCCAACAGCCCGCCGGTGCCGGTGCCGTCGCCAATACCGTCTATCAGCGTAGTGTCTCTGGCGCCGCCTATGTAGACCCTGCCCTCGAGTCCGCCGATCACGCCGCCGTTAGTGGTCACGTCGGCGCCGAGGACCATGGTGGCGTCGATGACTTCCAGGTGGGAGGTGTTCGGCAAGGGCGCGTTGACGGTCATCGTGCCGGCGGTGGCCGACGTGACGCTGGTGTAGTCCTTCGCGCCGACGTCGTTGACGTTCACCGTTCCGCCTCTCGCACGAAGGCCGCCGGCACCGCTGACGGCTCCGTCGACGTTCAGCGTGTAACCGTCGTCGGCCGAGAGCGCGAGCACGGCGTTGCCAGTCAGCGTGGCCCCGTTGTCCGCGCTGCCGTAGGTCAACGTTGCCCCGGCCACGCCGCCGGGGATTTCGGCCGCGCCGAGGGTGCCTGCGCCGCTGACCACCAGCGGCCGATCGAACGTCTGGTCGCCGCCGGTGCTGGAGAGGATCAAACCGCCTCCGCGAAAGTCCAGTTCGGCGTCTGCGAGCGTGGTGCCCGCCGCATCGATCAGGGCCACGAGTTCGCCGGAGTAGAGTTCGAACGTGGTGTTGGCCAGGCCGCTGCCCGGCTTGTCGACGATCGTGCGCGCCGAGCCGCCGATTTCGACGGTCAACTCGCGGTCGGCCGCGTCGAGGCCCGAGACGGCCGTCAGCAACGTCTCGGTATTCGACTCGATGGCAAACGTGGCCTCCGCGTCGCCGCCGAAGTTGACGCCGGTGAACGAGATCGGCTGGCCCGAGGTGGTCAATACGCCGTCCGGTTCGACGGTCAACGTGCCGAGGTGGGCCGGTGTGGCGGGCGATTCGAGGATTCCCCCCTCAGGCGTGGCCGTCAGGCCGATGGTGGTCATCTCCAGCGGCACCAGCCCGGGCGTATAATCCAGCGCGTAGTTGACTGCCGTGTCGATCAGCTTCCAGCCGTCGTCGGTCAGATGGGCGGAACGGTCCTGATAGAACATGTAGACTTGCCGCGAACTGGCCGCGGAACCGTCGGTCAACTCGGCACCCTGCTCGAAGACGAACAGCGACGGATGGCGGCTGCCGGGATTGACGCCGATCACCTCCATGCCGGGGGCGTTCGTGCCGCTGGCGTCCGACATATTCTGGCTGCTCGTGTAGACGTCTACCACGCCCGAAAGGCCGGCGGCCAGCGGATGGGCGTCGTTGACGATCTCGATCTTGGTGCCCTGTTCGTTGTGTCCGCTGGAACCGAAGTTCCACTCTTTGTTGATCATCCCCGACTTCGACATCACCACCGGTATCGTGGTGTCGGCGTACTTGTTCATTTGGTTGGCGTTGGAATCCGAGGAGATGAACAGCAGGTCGTATTCATCTTCGTAGCCGGCCGGCACGGGGTCGCTGTCGCGGACCGTTCCCCAGGTGAAGACGGCGTCGGCGCGGGACTCGATGTGATTGACAAAACCGGTCTCGTCGTTGTTGAGATTGGCGCCGGTTCTCATGAACAGGACGTTGAACTTCGACAAACCGGGCATGAGCGAGAGTGTTCCGCCGGAGAGCTGCGCCGCGGTGGCCCCGCCGAAGGAATCGACCCCCTCGGTCATCCGCAGCAGGCCATCGGCGGCGTCGATCGTGGCGTTTTGCATGTTGGTCATGAACCCCGGCTCGACGGTCAACTCGCCGGCACCGGCCTTCGAGAAGACGAACGGCGCGGTGGTCTGCCCGCCGTTGACTACGCCGTAATCGGTTTCTATCTGCGGATCGATGCCCACCGCCGTGGCACCCTCGGGAATCGTGGTGCCGGCGAAGGCGATCTGCGGCGCCGTGCCGGAGGTTGTGAGAATCCCGTTTTGTAGCGAAAGCGGTCCGAACGAGGCCGTCTCGACGGTCGCGGCTTCGATGGCGGAGTCCTGGTTCACCGTAACGCGCAAGGGCGAGAGATTCGGGGCGATCTTGGTACCCGAGAGCGATTGGATCTGCTCGCCGGTCAACGCCACGTCGAAGACTTGCACGTCGTCGATCGTGCCGGTCATCCGCCGGTTCTGCATGTCGGCCCCGATCAGCATATCGATGCCGGTGACGTCGTTGGTGTCCATGGCCTGGCCGTCGATCGAACTGCGCGTTTGCAGCAGTCCGTCGACGTAGAGTTGTACGCCGTTGACGTTGGTCACACCGTCGGGCACGACCGTTGCCACGTGGTGCCATTGGTCGTCGCGGACGTCGACGCCACCGACGACGTGTCCGCCGTTGACCTCGGTGCGGATCGCCCCGGGCAGCCCGTTGCCGGTCTGAGTGCGGAAGACCCACTTCTTGCCGGAGACGTTCTCACCCCATGCGACGATCGGGCCGTTGTCGGCCGTGGTCTTGATCCAGGCGGTGACGGTCCTGGCCGCGGTGCCGCCGATGCCCTTATAGCCGAAGATTTCGACGTCGTCGTCCACGCCGTCGAATTGCAGCGCGGTGCCGAGCTTGCCCTCGACCCATTGGGAGTCGTCCAGGGGGAACCCCTGCAAGACGCCGTCCATCACACCGGGCGAGACCTCGTTTCGGGCGGTATTGCCGCTGCCGTCGTCGAAGCTCCAGTGGCCCACCGGCACGGTGGCGATTGTGCCCGGCGGGGTCATGCCGTCGGCCACCGAAAACGTCCCGCCGCCGAGCAGCAGCGTGGTGGCCGATCCCAACGGATTGGGGCCGAACGATTTGAGCGTCCCGCTGGCGATCTCGAAGACCGTGTTGGCGTGTGCCGTAACGCCGCTGCCGGTCGAATCGCCCAGCGTGACCGTACTGCCGCCGTCTTTGACGAACACGGCCGGTGTGCCGCCGTCGCGAAGCTTTGCGATCGACATGTCGGCCGCCGGGATCACGGTCGCCGTTCCGGCGATCGAGAGCGTGCCGATGCTGCCGCCGCCGTGTTCGAAGGAGAGTTCCGATTCGTCGGCCAGCATCACGGTGCCGGCAGCCGCGTCGAGATTGGCCACGATGTCCAAGGCGGTTGACGCACCGACCGATAGTGTGCCGCCGCCCATCCTGATCCCGAAGGCCCCCTGGTCCTCGACAACGTTGACCCGGCCGGCGTTGATCACGGCCGTGGTCGCGGCGTCCGGCCAAGCCCCCAGGGCGTTCCAGTTGTCGCTGCCGAAGCGGTTCGTGCTGCCGTTCCAGACCATCTCCTGCGCCGCGCGGGCGATCGTCACGTTGTCGAACTTCGCCTCAGCGAGTTGGGTGTTGTCGTGCGAGGTGACCGCCATGCCGACGTAGGGGTCCGTCATGGGAATGCTCACGCTGCCCTGGCGGGTCCAGGTCTCGCCGTCGGGAGAATGATAGCCGGTCAGCACGTCGCCGAAGCGGGTCAGCTTGACCCAGTAGGGCCGATCGCCGATGCCGGCGGTCGTCGCGGCCGTACTGACGCCCCATTCGACCGGGCGATACTGGAACGACGTCCGCGGCGTACCGGAGACGAGCATCGTGCCGTGCGTGCTGATGTCCACCAATTCGTCGCGGATCATCACCCCGGCTTTCGACCACCCGTGCGTCTGCTGCAGAGCGGTCACCCGGGCGAGGATCACGGCGTCGCCGGATAGCGGCTGCTCATCGTAGACGAAGTGGAACTCGTCCTCGGTGCCGAAGATGTCGTCGCCGCCGCCGTAGACGGTGTACTCGCCGGTGACATCGTCCAACGCGTAGGTTTGCGTAAACTGCGGATTGCCGACCTGACCGATGTCGGTTTCCACGAAAACGGCCCTCGCCGAACCGGCAAGCCACAAGCATAGTCCCCACGCCCCGAGTACCGTACAGTACCGCTTCATCATCTCTCCTCCCAGAAAGACGGACACGATCGATTGTCAACCATCAACGAGAATACGGGTCTTCGCCGTTCCGGTGCGGCTCGTCGCTGTTCTGCTGTGAAGTTGAGTGCCTGCTGAAATGCGGTCGGGTACCCAGAGACTCCTCCCCGGGGCGAAACGTCCAAAACGGACATGAAAAGGAAGAACCACCCCGCCGACCCCTCGGCCGGGGTGTTTCAGACGCCATGAAGACGCAGAAACTGCCTCATGGTAATTGGGGCGAATGCCTGTGAAAGGACATTTGGCTCTTCCGTTTTCAGGTGCAGAACGCTAGGAATACGGCCTTCAGGCCGG
>CAYYNP010000498.1:0-4368 GCA_964472545.1 uncultured Planctomycetaceae bacterium
CTCCACCATCGAGAACCTCCGCAACATCGGCATCATCGCCCATATCGACGCCGGCAAGACGACGGTCACCGAGCGGATGCTGTTCTATTGTGGACAGAAGCATCGTGTGGGCCGGGTCGACGACGGCACGACCGACACCGACTCCGACCAGGAGGAACAAGATCGCGGCATCACGATCTACTCGGCCGCGGTGACGTTCCCTTGGAACGACGTGACGGTCAATCTGATCGACACGCCCGGCCACGTCGATTTCACGGCCGAGGTGGAGCGCAGCCTGCGGGTGCTCGACGGCGGCGTGGTGGTCTTCAGTGCCCGTGAGGGCGTCGAGGCCCAGAGCGAGACCGTCTGGCGTCAGGCCGACAAATACCACGTGCCGCGGCTGGCGTTTATCAACAAGATGGACCGCGAGGGGGCCGACTACTACGAAACGCTCGACGAGATCCGCGAACGGCTCTCCGCCAACCCGGTCCCCGTGAACCTGCCCATCGGTGCCGGCCCGCCGCATCTGGACGACCCCTTCCGTGGGCTGGTCGACCTGATCGCGATGCGGCGGCTCACCTTCACCGACACGGCCAAGTGCGGCAAAGTACACGCCGACGACGTGCCGGGCGACTTCCGCGAAGAAGCCGAACTCTGGCGAATGCAAATGCTCGAGGAGTTGTCGCAGTACGACGACGAACTGCTCAAACTGCTGGTGGACGAGGAGGCCGTGCCCGAGGATTTGGTCCACCGCGTGATCCGCAAGGCCACGCTGCAAGGCAAGGTCGTGCCCGTGTTGTGCGGATCGGCTCTGGACGGGATCGGCGTGCAGCCGGTGCTCGACGCCGTGGCGGCCTACCTGCCCAGCCCGGCCGACGTGCCGCCGGTGGAAGGGACCGATCCGAAGAAGAAAGACGCCAAGGCCATCCGCAAGCCCGACGCTTCGGAGCCCTTCTGCGGCCTGTTGTTCAAGATCCAGGCCGCCAAACACGGCGACTTGCACTACGTGCGGGTCTACTCCGGCGAGTTGAAGGCCAACTCCCGGGTCTACAACCCCGGCAAGGACAAGAAGGAGAACGTGCCGCAGCTCTGGCGGATCCAGTGCGACCGCCGCAAGCAGGTCGATCGCGTGGCCGCGGGCGACATCATCGGCGTGATCGGCTTGCGAAACTCGGTCACCGGCGACACGCTCTGCGACACCCGCCACCCGATCCTGCTCGAATCGATCACCTTCCCCGAAACGGTGATCTCGATGGCCATCGAGCCGGAGACCACGCTGGAGCGGAAGAAGCTGGCCGAGGCGCTCGACATGCTCCGCCGCCAAGACCCCACCTTCCTCGCCCGCGAGAGCGAAGAGACCGGCCAAACGCTGATCAGCGGCATGGGGGAATTACACCTCGAGGTGATCAAGCACCGGTTGCTGCGCGACTTCAACCTTGACGTGAAGGTACACAATCCGCGGGTGAGCTATCGCGAGACGGTCGAGCACGCGGCCGAGGTCACCGGCACTTGCCACCGCTCGATGGCCGGCCAGACGCTCTCGGCCGAGGTTACGCTGCGTATGGAACCGGCCGGCGAAGAGACCAAGTCGATCCTGGTGCGGCCCGCTTGCGGCGACGCGATCCCGGTGGAGTATCTCTCGGCCGTGCTGCAAACGCTCCGCGAAAACGGCGAGGGGACCGGCTCGTTGGGCTTCGCGCTGATGCGCGTGCAGATGGCCGTCACCGGCGGCAAGGTCCACGAGACCGAGTCGAACGAGTTGGCCTTTCAGATCGCCGCGTCCGACGCCTTTGAGAAGGCCCTGCGCGAGGCGGGCATCGTGCTCTTGGAGCCGATCATGCATCTCGAGGTGACCACGCCCGAGGAGAACTACGGCGACATCGTCAGCGACCTGCAACAGCGCCGCGCCGTGATCACCCGCACCCACACCCGCGGCCGCAACACGGTGATTGACGCGAAGGCCCCGCTGGCCAATCTGTTCGGCTACTCCAACGCCATGCGGAGCCTGACCCAAGGCCGGGCGACCTGCACCATGGAGCCCTCGACCTACGGCCCGGCGCCGCCGGAGGTGTTGGAGGGGTTTATGTAGGGCGGCTCAATAGTCGCGACGGCAGAAAACCCAGGCCGCCAGGGCCAGCATCACCACTTCGAAGCCCAGCGACGTACCCACGACCCAGCCCGAACTGCGGCTGCGTTGCTCCTCGATGACGTGCCGCTGGAAGTCGTCCGAAGTGCCGGGTTCGTCCTCGAACTCGAGCAGATAGCGCTTCAGCAGAGCACTGGTCTCGGCCGTTTTTGGCAGGAAGGTCTTGATCCAAACGATGACGTCTTGGGCATTCTTCATCGAAGCGGCCGACTCGCGAAGTTCTTCAGAAGACTGTCCGTGGCCGAATCGCTGCCGATCGGGATCCTCGCCCGTCTTCTTCGCGTCGGTTCTCTCAACGACCTCGGCGCCGTCGGTCTTGCTTTGATCGGCCGGATCCTCGTTGGCACGTTCCTTGGCGGCCGACAACGCGGCCGTCCGTTGCTCGAGCATCGTGGCCTCCTGCTCCTGCATCTTCCGCGCGCCGGCCAACGCGAAATCGGCACCACTGAGGCCGTACAGCAGCAGCCAGAAAAGCAGTGTCAGTAGGATGCCGGCCACGGTCGATCGAGTGGCCAGCCCGATCAGCGTGCAGACGGAGAAGAGATAGCTGAACAAACAGACCACCAGCGGAATGGCCAGGAAGATCCCCGGCAGCCACGCGCCCCCACGAACTCCGATGACCAAGAAGCTGGCGAAGCTGAACAACGTGACTTGCAGGGCCACAAACAGCAATCCGGCCGTGTATTGTGTCAAGAACAGACGCAAACGGCCGATCGGCTTGGAAAGGACCAACGAAATCGATCCGCCGGAAACCAGATCTGGGAAGATGCTGGCCGTAGAGATCAGTGCCAGGATGACCGCCGGCCATGCCAGCCAAAACTCGATGCCCGCCATCGAGAAGGCCTGTTTGTAGAAAGTGGCGTGGGAGACATCGTGCGTGGACTGCCCGCCCACGTTCCACCAGAGGATAGTCGTGCCATGTTCGTCAATACCGACGCAGGCGATCCCGCCCACCACCAGCACCGAGATGGCCAACACGATCCAAAACATCTTCTTCGCGTTGAGGCTGCAATACGCCTCGTAGAATATGGCCAGTGTCTGCGTCATCGGGGGCCTCCTTCCGTGGCGGGGCCGGCAGCGGCCGGGGAGTCTGTGGGTCCCGAAACCGCCTGAATGAAGAAGTCCTCGAGCGACTGGTGTACGGGAGCGACCGAGCGGATCACCAGCCCACCGGCGCGAAAGGCGTCGATCAACGGCTGAACGGCGGCCGGGTCGGTCGTATTCAGCCGCACCTTGTTGCCACAGAGTTCGACCTCGACGCCCGACGGCAGCACGCCCGACTCGACCGGCTCGGCCGTGGCGGGTCGCCCGTCGGCGGGTCGCCCGTCGGCGGGTTGCCCGTCGGCGGGTTGCGGCAGCATCGCCGGCTGCAGTTCACAGGGCATCGCCGCCCGCATTGCGTTGCGAACATCGGCGTCCGCAGCGCCTTCGTCGTCCGATCCGCAGATCGCGATCTCGTAGCGGTGGCCCCGATAGGCCAGGTCGTCGATGGTGCCCTGGTGGACGACCTTGCCTTGCACCAGGATCGCCACCCGATCGCACACTTTCTCGACCTCGCCGAGTTGGTGGCTGTTGAGAAACACCGTCTTGCCCTGCTCGCGGAGTCGCCCGAGGATCTCGCGGACGTCGCGCTGCCCCAGCGGATCGAGCCCGTCGGTCGGCTCGTCGAGCACCAACAGGTCGGGATCGTTCATCATCGCCTGGGCCAGCCCGAGCCGCTGCTGCATGCCCTTGGAGTAGGTCCGTACCCGGCTTTGTGCCCGACCGCGAAGCTCCACCAATTCGAGCAACTCGTCGGCCCGGCGCCGCCGCGTGGGACGGTCGACCTTGGCCAGTGCGGCGTAGTAGTGCAGGACGTTGCGGCCGGTGAGGTAGCCGGGGAAATGGTGATTCTCGGGCAGGTATCCGACCCGCTCTAGCGCCGGCTTGTATCCGATCGGCCGGCCGAGGATGGTGCCTGCGGCTCGGTTCGGCCGCACGGCGGTCATCATGATCTTCACCAGCGTGCTCTTGCCCGCCCCGTTGGGCCCCAGCAGGCCGAAGACCTCGCCACGCTCCACCCGCATGGCGATCCCCCGCAAGGCGTGCACGCGGCGTGCGTAGGTCTTTGCCACGTCTTGCAGATCGATCGCCGGTAAGTCACCAGGGTTCGCCATCAGTGTCCTCCGCCGCAGACGACGGCCAATCCACCGCCGGGCGACCTCGGCCGGCGGCGAATCGGGCCTTTCAGGGCTGTATTCTAG
>CAYYNP010000499.1:0-4356 GCA_964472545.1 uncultured Planctomycetaceae bacterium
CGTCGGCACTGCGAATCCCTACAGCCACATCGATCGTCGACGGAGCCAGTCCCCGTTTTCGGGCTCCCGCACACTTTGCAGTCTTCCTGCCGATCCGGCCGGGAAACTTGACGCAGCCGGTTCTCGCGCGTAGACTCGTATGGGAAGATCGTGGGGGTCACAGCCCACCACGAATCGGCCCAGATACCTATCAACCACACACGCTGTCTCCAAAGCAAGAAGACCCGTAGCGAGAATCGACCATGAAGAATCCAACTCAAATCAATCGCCGCACGATGCTCAAGACGGCCGGCACCGCAGGCATGGGCCTGGCCGCCATCGGCGCTTCGGTCCCGGCGGAAGCAACGCCGCCCAAAGAAAAACCGTCGCTGAAATTCGACAATGCCTCGTTCTACGACGACAAGGGCGAGTTCAAGGTCGACGCCGGCATCGACGCCTACATTGAGGTGATGAAGTTCCACGGCTACCCCGTCTATAAGGAGATGCGGGAGAACCTCTGGGTGTCGGACTACGGCACCGGCCAATTCACCAAGCTCGGCCTAGGTGCCCGGTTCTGGGTGAACAACGTCGAGCATCGCTACATGATGCTGGAGATCTACCTGCTGCCGAATCAGATGCTGCCCGAGCACTGGCACATCGCCGGCGAAGGCAACCCGGTGAAACTCGAGGGCTGGCTGGTCCGCCACGGCCTATCGCACATCGTCGGAGAAGGCGAGCCGAACCTGGGGCCGGACGTGGTGATTCCGAAGATCCACATGAACGGCAACGCCACGGTCAAGCACGAAGTGGTGGCCGAACCGGGCGATTTCGTGCCGCTGAACCGCGCCACCGCTCGCCATTGGCAACTCGCCGGCCCCGAAGGCGCGATCATCACCGAAGTGGCCAACGTCCACACCGGCAGCGCGGTACGGCATTCGGACAAGGCACTGAACGAGTACTTCTTGAAGCAGTAGCGCGGCGGCAAGAAGATCGGGGGAGCAGGCGAACGGGGGAGCGGGAGAAAGGGGGGGCGGGGGCAGGGAGAACCTGTGGCCAGTCAGCCACGCCGAAGGCGTGAAACAGCACAGCCCGAGGTCGCCGCGCAGCGGCGCTCCCCGGGGCTGGGTCTTCGCCGCGTTTCGTGGAATCGCAGTGACGTGTCGCGCTGGTCCGCCTTCTCAGGCCGTGGCGACCAGCCCCATCCCTTCTTGACAGGGCGCGGTGCAATTGCGATAACCTATTGGTAGCAGCCCCTACCGCGAAAGCGCCTCGTGGCCCGGCCACGACCCGCCATCGGCCGAAACGGCTTGCAGATAGCCCTCTTCGGCGGCAGTTTCCCCCCGGGTGTTACGGTTCCTGCGGAGATCGCAGCGGATGAGTTCGACGACCAGTCAGAGTGAAGCCAACGAGCCGGACGCGTCGCCCGAGCCGCCCGCGTCGCCCGAGCCGCCCAGCCGCCGGGGTGCGCTGCAGGTGATCTTCGGTGCGCTGGCGGGGCTGGGCTTTGCTGCGCTGGCTGCCGTGGCCGCCGCGTGGACGGCAGCCACCGTGCGGTTCATGGCCCCCAATGCGGTGATCGAACCGCCCCAGCGATTCAAGGTCGGCTTTCCCGGCGACTTTTCGCCCGGGCAGGTCGAGACGAAGTATAAGCAGCAGTACGGCGTGTGGGTCGTTCACGGCGAATACCGCGGCCGCCGGCAACTCTTCGCCCTGTCGACGGCCTGCACGCACCTGGGCTGCATTACGATCTGGCAGGAGAGCGAGCAGAAGTTCAAATGTCCCTGTCACGGCAGCGGCTTCTATCGCGACGGCATCAACTTCGAGGGCCCGGCGCCGCGGCCGCTTTCCCGGTTGGCGATCGGCATCGCCGACGACGGGCAGTTGGAGATCGATCGCAGCCGCAGCTTTCAGGAGGAACTCGGCCAGTGGGACGACCCGGCCTGTTACGTTTCGGTGTGAAGGAACCTCGCCCACGGCCACTGCCGGTGAACTATGTCGCTTCGTGATCGTATCCGCAACTCGCAGCTCTATCGGAGCATCTTCCGGCACAAGGCGCCGGTCGATCGCCGTAACCGCGTGTTGGTGATCGTCAGCAACCTGGTGCTGCACCTGCACCCCACGTCGATCAGAGGCCACGGCCTGCGGCCCGGCTTCACCTGGTGCATGGGCGGGATCACGTTCTTCCTGTTTCTGGTCGAGACGATCACCGGCCTGTTGTTGATGTTCTACTACCGGCCGACGGTCGAGTGGGCCTACAACGACATGCTGGCCCTGCGCGACGTGGTCTCCTTCGGCGTATTGCGGGAACTGCATCGCTGGGGCGCCCATGCGATGGTGATCAGTGTGATGCTGCACATGTATCGCGTCTTTCTGACCGGCAGCTATAAGCCGCCGCGGGAGTTCAATTGGGGCGTGGGCGTGGTGCTGCTGTTGCTCACGTTGCTGCTCTCGTTCACCGGATACCTGCTGCCGTGGGACCAGTTGGCGATGTGGGCGATCACCGTCGGCTCGAACATGGCCCGGGCGGTGCCGCTGTTCGGCCACGAAGGGCCCGCCCAGCAGATACTCACCGTCGGCGGCATCGACATGATTACCAGCGGCTCCGACACACGCTACATGCTGCTCGGCGCACGTGCCGTCAGCGAAGAGACGCTCAACCGGTTCTACGTGCTGCATTGCGTCGGGATCCCGTTGGTAGCCGGGTTCTTGATGGCGCTGCATTTCTGGCGGATACGCAAGGATGGCGGGATAAGTGGGCCGTTGTAGGGGCGGGGAGTGCGGAGCGGGGAGTTGGGAGTTGAGAACGATCGGCGGGTGACCATCGGAGTTTAGCCGTCGCCGGTACGGCGACGTGTCCGCGGCCGGCGTGGGCGTTTGTTATTGAGTGATAATTGGTATGCACCACGATCCAGGCGAATTCCTCGAAAGCGCAGCCCCGTTGCTGGGGTGGTTTTATTGGATTTGCTGTGGGCTGAACTTGACGGCCGTGGGCGTGGCGTGGCGGCGCGGGGCGCATTGGGGCTGGACGGTGGCTTGGGCCGTCGTGGCCGTGGCGTTCGGCGCGATCGGAGGGCGTGCATTTGGCGGGAACCCGATCGGTTTGCCCGAGTCGCTCAAGGGAACGGTCGACGCCGTGCTCGGCCCGGTGACGTTCACACTCGGGTCATTCACCATGTTGGCGGTGCTCTATCGCTGGCGACGGTTCTTTGTCCATCCCGGCGTGGCCTTTTCGGGGCTCAACCTGTCGTTGCTGCTGCTGGGCCTGTCGATGGCCGACCCACAGTTCGCTGCCATCGTGGGCAAGCCGGATAACGTGCCGATTGTGGCCATGGTCTATTTGCTGGCCTTCTTCACCTATCTGGCCACCGCCCGAGCGGTGCGGAATGACCGCCGGCTGACCGACGGGGAGCCGCCGGCCGAGAAAGACGACTCGCAAAAATTCCTCACCTGGCCCGATCTGGTTTACATCGAACTGATCTGCATGATCCTCATCAGCGTGGTGCTGCTGGTCTGGTCGCTGCTGCTGACGGCCCCGTTGGAACAGCCGGCCAATCCCGTGGTCACGCCCAACCCCTCAAAGGCCCCGTGGTACTTTCTCGGCCTGCAGGAGTTGCTGGTCTTCGCCGACGCCTGGAACGTGGGCGTGGTGGTGCCGTGTCTGATCGTCTTTGGGCTAATGGCGATCCCCTACCTCGACTGCAACGAGAAGGGCAGCGGCTATTACACCATCCGCCAGCGGCGGTTCGCCTACGTCGTCTTTCAGTTCGGCTTTCTCCAGCTTTGGGTGCTGCTGATTCTCGTCGGCACCTTCATGCGCGGTCCCAACTGGAGCTTTTTCGGCCCGTATGAGATCCAAGACCCCCACAAAGTCACCGCGTTGACCAACGTGAAACTCTCCGAGCAGTTCTGGGGCACGCTGCTCGACCGCGGCGTACCTCAAGTGCCCGACGGCAGCGGCGTGATCGCCGAACTGGGCCACATCCTCTACCGCGAGATCGCCGGCGTGGTGTTCTTGGCCGTCTATTTCCTCGCCCTGCCGCCGATCCTCGCCCGCACGGCCCTGCGCAACCTCCGCCGGAAGATGGGCCTCGGCCGATACACGTTGATGGTCGTGCTCCTTCTATTGATGATGACTATCCCGTTGAAGATGGTCCTTCGTTGGACGTTCAATATCAGTTACATCGTCAGCATCCCGGAGTACTTCTTGAACCTCTGATGCACATCTGCGAAGACCGGACGCATCCCGGCTTCAAGTCGCCGTACCGGCGACTGCTAAACCCCGATAGCCAACCAAAGACCACTCCCCACCCCGAACTCCCGCCTCACAGCACCCAACGCCCCCACCCAAAAGACCATCAACAACATCAACCGCCAAGA
>CAYYNP010000500.1:0-4299 GCA_964472545.1 uncultured Planctomycetaceae bacterium
CGTCGACGGAGCCAGTCCCCTTTTTCGGGCTCCCGCACACTTTGCAGCTCTCCTGCGCCGGTACCGCCTCAGGTTGACACGCGATGGACCAAGCACCAAGATGAGGCCTACGGGGCTCCTCCAATAATCGCTACCCGTCAGAAACACCGCAGAGGAGAACCGTGGTGAAGCATACAGCAAATGCGGCCGTCAACCGGCGAGACTTCCTTCGCCGCGCCCTAACCACCGGTGCCTTGGCCGCCCCTTGGCTCATCCCCGGCTCGGCACTGGGCGCCGACGACGCCACCGCCGCCAGCGAACGCATCGGCATGGGTTGCATCGGACTCGGCGGACAGGGCGACCGGAATATGTCGACCTTCACCGGCCACCCGGAAGTCCAAATGCTCGCCCTGTGCGACGTCGACGCCGGCAGCACACGCTACGAAGACGCCTGGCTGCGGGGACTCGCGCCGGCCATGGAGAAGACGGAGAAACACTATGCCGACCGTTCGCCGTCGGGCAGCTTTCGGGGGGTGGACGGCTACAGCGACTTCCGCGAACTGCTCGCCCGAGACGACATCGACGCCGTTTGCATCTCCACGCCCGACCATTGGCACGCGCCGATTGCGGTGGCCGCGGCCAAGGCCGGCAAGGATATGTATTGCGAGAAGCCGCTGAGCCTGACGGTGCGCGACGGCCGGGCGATGGTCGACGCGGTGAATCGTTACGAACGCGTCTTCCAATGCGGCTCGCAACGGCGCTCCGACTCCCGCTGCCGCCGCTCGTGCGAGTTGGTCCGCAACGGACGGATCGGCCGGCTGCACACGGTGCGCGTGGGCCTGCCCGGCGGACATTGGATCCGCCGCAACGCCAAGAAGACGTTCGAGCCGGAGCCGGTGCCCGAGGGTTTCGCTTACGATCTCTGGCTCGGCCAGGCGCCCGACGCCCCGTATATCTTCAACCGCTGCCATTGGAACTGGCGTTGGAACCTCGACTACTCCGGCGGCAACGTGACCGACTGGGGCGCGCACATGATCGACATGGCCCATTGGGGCATGGGCTGCGACGAGACCGGGCCGATCTCGGTCGAAGGCAAGGGCACCTTCCCGCCACGGACCGATCTGTGGAACGCGGCCACCGGATTCGAGTTCACGTGTGAGTATGCAGGCGGCGTGAAGATGATCGTCCGCAGCGGCGGGCCCACGCGCTTCGAGGGCACGGAAGGCTGGGTGGAGTTGGGCGGCAAGACCGAACCGGCCTCGCTGGCCGACTCGGTCATCGGCCGCGACGAGATCCATCTCTACGAGAGCCGCAGCCAGCACGGCAACTTCATCGAGTGCATCCGCAGCCGCCGCCGCACGGCCGCCCCGGTCGACGTCGCCTTCCGCACCATAACCGTCGCCCACCTGGGTAACATCGCCATGCTCACCGGCCACAAGCTCCGCTGGGACCCGGTCACCGAGGAGATTCTCGACGACCCGGACGCCGCGCGGCTGTTGTCGCGTGCGATGCGGGAGCCGTGGAGCGTGTAGGACGGGACTGGGGGTTGGGGGGTAGGGGGCTCGGGAGATGCGCCCTGCCCTCGTTCCCAAACTCCGATTTGGGGACGCACGTCCCCGAAGCTCCGCTTCCGACTCGTCGCGCAGCCAAGTGGAGCTTGGCCGACGCTCCATTCCCAAACAGGAGTTTGGGAACGAGCGAAAATGGCCACCCCCCGCCGTAGTCAAATCTGCCAAGAAACCGGGGTTGCCCAGCCGGCCGGATTAGGGGATGATGCTCCGCCGTTTTCTAGGCAAGCGAGGATGCCGCAATCCGTCCGGAAGGAGCCGATTATGGTTCGAGTGTCTCGACGTAGGATAAACAGATGGGCGATGAGCAAATGGGGGCTGCCGTTCTTGACGCTGGCCTTGCTGGCCGCCGCTCGCCCGGCGACGGCTTGGCAAAAAGAGTCCGGCAGGGCCGCGTGGCCGAAGCCGGCGGCGTCCCCGTCGGACACGTCGATCTTTCAGGCCACCTTGCTTATCGAGAAGTACCAGTTCGACGAAGCGATCGACGTGCTCAACAAGGCGATCCGGCTCGATCCGGCCAACGGCGCGGCCTACTATCAGCGGGGCCGCGCGTATCTGAAGATGGGCTGGTCGAACGGCGCGGTGGCCGACTTCTCTCAAGCCATCCGGCTAAAACACGTTCCGGCCGAATCGTACAACGCCCGCGGCATGGCCTACGCCGAGTTTGGCGACGACGACCTGGCCCTGGCCGACTACGCCGAGGCCGTCCGGCTCGACCCCAATCTGGCCCTGGCCCATATCAACCGCGGCACACTGCTGCGTCAACTGGGAGAACACCGGCAAGCGATCGCCGACTTGGACCGCGGCATCGCACTCTGCGGCGAGGCGATCGGCCGCGACGCAACCGACGCCCGGCCGTTTCTCTGGCGATCCCACGCCCTGCTGGCCAAACGCGACTACGCCGGGGCGGTCCGCGACGGCACGCAAGCCATCCGCCTGAACCCCAGCCTGGCCGAAGCCTATCGCAAGCGCGGCACGGCCTTGCGCCGGCAGACCCAGTTCGACGCGGCGATTGCCGACTACACGGCCGCCGTTCGGCTCTGCCCGAGCGACGTGGCCGCCCTCTGTGGCCGGGCCACCACCTACGTCGAGCGCGGCGACGTCCGGCGAGAGCTGCAAACGGCCGCCAAGTCGCTGCGGGAAGATCCGCGATTCCTCGACACGCTCCGCGAACAAGCGGCCACCGACGCCAAGCGTGCCGACCTCTATCGGGCGCTGGCCGACGCGTTTGCGGTGGTCCACCTGAGCAACGACGCGGTCAAACGCAACCCCAACGGCCCGGGCGGCTACCGCGAGCGGGCGGCCGTCTACATGGATTGGGGTGCCTATGGAGCAGCCGTCACCGATTTCGGCAACGCGTTGCGGCTGAATCCCAAGGACGTGCGGACCTACGGCCGCCGCGGCCTCTGCTACCTCCGCCGCGGCACGCGTGAGAAGACCCTCGAAGACTTCGATCAGGCGGTGGCCGATCTGAGCGAAGCGATCCGCCTCTCGCCCAACGACGCCGAGGCCCACTGCTATCGCGGCGTGGCCCATCTGATGAAGAGCGACCTGGCCAAAGGCCTCGCCGACTGCGACCGGGCGATCCAACTCGACCCCGAATTCGAACGCGCCTACCGCATCCGTAGCGAAGTCCACCGCACGATGCGCCAATTCGCCAAAGCCGAGGCCGACGCCTCCCGGGCGTTTATCTTGGAGGCACGGCGGAAGCAAGGGATCGTGACGGCGGGGAGGGATGGGGGGAGCTTGCAGCGGTGAGGCGTGCGCCGCTCTTATCGCGGGGAAGTCGAGCTTGCAGGAGACCGATCGGTCGCGTAGTGAAGAGCGAGAAACGAGAGCATCGACTGCCCGGTGGCCCCCCCAAGTCATGCCCTGACGTTATCGTAGCAGAGAACTGTACGGCAGCTTTCATTGCTCTTGGTCCATTTCGGCGCCTGATAGACCGGGGGTCTGTCGCAGAATGGCCCTGCGACACTTCGAGTCTAGTTTCGCAGCCAGAGCAAGAGCTACGAGCGGCACTGCGTGACAGAGGAGAAGAACCAACACGATTATCGTCTCCGTTAGTTCCGCTGCCTCGCGAAAGCCCAATACAATCGCTGTGCCCGAACTTGCGATAACTAAGACGTAAAAGGGAATCATGTAGTAGTTGTCGACATTCCAAGCAAGCTGACTGGCGAACCGTTGTGGAGAGGCAATCCCCTCGGATGTTCTTACAAAGACCTCCCATTCACGGAGAGTGCTGGGATGAGCGCCGTTTCGTGGTGAATGGAGCAATATGAAGTAGCCTCGCTTAAGGACTGCAAAAAGGCATGCGCTTGCCAAAGTGACATACGTTACATTGAGAATAAGTAACGCGATCAAGACCAGATAAGTCGGCGTCGTGGAGAATTGCGTTGCCAAACTGGTCACAGCGTCCGCGTTACCTAGGGCGACAACTGCCAGTAAGGTGCCGACATAGCCAAACGATATCTGGAATGACTTCTCCATGAAGAGCTTGATTTCGTCCTTCACGAAACCGAGAGACTTGTCACTCATGGTCGTCCCCTTTGCAGCTCTTGCTGCTTACGTCGTCCACGCGGGAGTTCTTCAGAAGCAGCGATACTTGCTGGATATGGCTGCCATCGGTACGGAATACCACTCACGGTCGTTCCGGCAAGACGAAATGCGGCCCACAGGCACGTCTTGACCGCATACCACAGCGGACTCTCGACATGGAATCTACGAGGTGAAACTGGAACCGTGAAGCTCCGAT
>CAYYNP010000501.1:0-4272 GCA_964472545.1 uncultured Planctomycetaceae bacterium
TTGGGGGCTGGGGACTCGGGGCTGGGGACTCGGGGCTGGGGGCTCGGGGCTGGGGGGAGCGCGTAACCCCCTCTCCTTCCGGGAGAGGGTTGGGGTGAGGGGGCGCTAGCTTGTACCTAGCCATTGTCGTTACCTCCACTCATTCGGCAAAGTACCCATCCATGCCCCGCAAGCGCCCTCCACGCCCGGCCGCCACCGCCGCGGCCCGCCGCCTGCGACGCGACGCCACCGTACCCGAGCGCATCCTCTGGAGCGTGCTCCGCGGCCGACGCCTCGGAGGACTGAAGTTCCGCCGCCAACATCCGGTCGGGCCGTTCGTGGTCGACTTCTATTGCCACGCCGCCGCAATGGTCGTGGAGGTAGACGGCCGCAGCCATGAAGATCGGACGGAATACTTGCAGCAGCAGGGCTTACGCGTATTTCGAGTGACGAACGATGATGTGCAGGACGACGTTGAGGCGGTGGCACGCGGGATTGCGCGTGAGGTGGGAGTGGAGTTGGAATAGGGTTGGCGGAGGAAGTTGCGATAGGGGCATTGAGGATGGATGCGGATCTGTTCATGATGCACGCTCAGTCTCGACCCACAATCGATACGGGCTCCCCCTCACCCCAGCCCTCTCCCGGAGGGAGAGGGGGCCAGAGATGAACGACGACCACTTCTCCACCGATCACGAACCGGCGCTTTCCGGCGGACGCTTCGAGCCGGACCCGGCCGAGTGGCGGGCGGACGCCGTCGAACCGGTCGGCAGCGACGCCGAAGCGCTGCGCGATTCGGTTGCCGCCGAACCGGCCTTGCCGCAACATGGCGACCCGCAGCACTTCAACGCCTGGCTGCGGCAGCGGCGCGAGGCGTGTACGCCGATGGGTGACCTTGCGGTCACCATCACGGCGGCCGTGCTCGGTGGGCCGTTCGCCGTCGTCGGCGCGCTGATGGCCGGACGCCAAGGACTCGCGCTGATCTACGTCATCGTCTTCGGGCCGGTGATCGAAGAGCTCTTGAAACAGTCGGGCATGACCTACGTCCTGGAGAAGAAGCCGTATCGGGTGTTTGCCGCCTGGCAATTCGTCTTCGCCGGGCTGCTCTCCGGGCTGACCTTCGCGGTGATCGAGAACCTGGTCTACGTCGAGATCTACGCCCGGGCGGCGGAAGTCAAAGACGTTGCCGCGATGGCCGCCTTCCGTTGGGCCGTCTGCACGCCGCTGCACGTGGTATGTTCCGGCGTGGCGTCGCTGGGGTTGGTGCGCGTCTGGCGGCGGCAGCAGCGGCTCGGCGGCCCGGCCGACCTCTCGGCGGCGTTCCCGTGGTTCGCGGTGGCGATGGCGGTCCACGGCCTCTACAATTTTGGGGCAACCTTCGTCAGGTTCTGAGCTTCCCGACCGCCGGAAATCGACCTATAATTGCCGGGGAACCGCTTCGATCCACCGAAAAAACGGATGCCGGCCACCATGCCCATCAGCAAGATCCTCATCGCCGACGACAACCAGCAGAACGTCGAGTTACTGGAGGCCTATCTCTGCGAGGTCGACTGCCGAACGGCCGTCGCCGCCGACGGCCAAGAGACGCTCGACCAGGTGGCCGCCTTCGGGCCCGACCTGATCCTGCTGGACATCATGATGCCCAGGCTCAGCGGGTTCGAGGTCTGCAAGAAAATCAAGCAAGACCCGGCCACCAAGGATATTCTGATCCTGATGGTCACGGCGCTAAACGAACAGGGCGACATCGAGCGCGCCGTGGCTGCCGGGTGCGACGACTTCCTCAGCAAGCCGATCAACAAGCTCGAACTGATCAAGCGCGTCGAGAACATGCTCAAGCTTCGCCACGTGACCGACGAACTCGAACGGCTGCGCCGCTACATCGACGGCATGGAAGCGGCCGCAGGGCCGAACGCGGCACGGCGCTGAAGCCAATGGTTGTCATCTCGCTCCGCGAGATGAACTGACGTCTCGCGGAGCGAGACGACTACTATTCTTGCCTACGCACCACTCTTCGTCGGGTTCTTCAACTCGATCCAGAGGATCTCGATTACCAACTCTTCGGCGACGTCCTCCGCCTCGTCCGCGGTGGCGTCGCCGTCGGGCCGCGTGATCAGCACGTCGAGCGAAACGGCCTGTTCCGGCGTAGAGCCGATCCGCACGTTGTTTAGCCAGATGCTCTTGTCGAGCGTCTCGGAATCGCGCACAAAGAGCTGCCGCTTGAAGTAGCCTTCGCGAATCTTCAGCCGGGCCTCTTCCTCGATCCGTGCGTAGCGGATCTTCATCGCTCCCGGCTCGACTCCGGTCAGCTTCTCGGCCGCCGTGCCCGGCCAATCGAGATGATAGAGCTGCGTCAGTTTCGCGTCGGCAGGCAACTTGACCCAGGGCTCCAGCACGGCCGGATCCAACGTCGGCGGCTGGCCGGCCAACTTGGCGGCTTCGAGTTGGGCCTCGGCCGTGGCGTTCAGCCGGTCGCACCAGGTCCGCACGCTGTCTTGCACCGCCTTCTTCCAGTCTTCCTGCGCCTTGACGAATCTCTCGCGGTCTTCGGACGCCGTGGGGCGGCTGGTTGCCTTCTTGCGGGCAACGGCCTTCAGCACCATCAGGAAGCCCGGATCGGTCACCAGCGAGTCGGGCTGATGGGCCGGCGGCACTTTTTCCGGGCCTTGATCGAAGTTCCGATCCAAGGCGCCGTAGACGGCGAAACGCGTCGCGTCCAACGGCATCGTGCTGCCGAGATTCAACAACTCCACTTGCTCCTCGAACGAATCGACCTCGGCCAATTTGCCCGCAAACAACGTGGCGCTGGCCGGCGACCAGAGCGTGCGGGCCATCCGGTAGGGTAGATCGAGGTCCTCTTCGGTTGGCTCCGGCTTGGGAGTACGCGAGCCGCCGGGCCGCGTGGGCCGGCGCGTGGAGGACGTGGCCTCATCGGTAATCCCAAGTGTCCGCCGCATCACGTCGGCGCTGAACTCGGTGAAGAACTGCTCCAGCGTGGCCTTCGAGGTCGCGATCCACTTTTCGTCTTGGTAGAAGATCAACTGCGCGGCCAGATTGTCGGGGTGTTTGGTCTCGAGAAACGGCCCGATGGTCGTCTTCAGCGTGGCGGCCGTGGTCGGCGCGATCAGGAATTGGGCCAACTTGATGCGGAACGCTTCCGACGCGTCCGCTTCGACCGCTTCGAGTGCCAACTCGCGGAGTTCTGCGGCCGTGAGGCCTTCTTGACCGGCCGGGCGAAACTGCTCGGCCGCGGTCATCGCGCGGAAGAGAATCTCCTCGTTTTCGGCGGTCTGACTGTCGACCAGCGCATTGAGCGCCGTTTCCAGCGCCACCTTGTCGTCGTCGGTCAACAACGTGCCGGCCAGCAGTTGTTCGAGAAATCCTCGGGCCTTTGCCGAGCCGCCGCCGCTGAGGTCGCCGAAGGCCGCCACCAGTGTTTCGATCGCGTCGCGCGACAGTTTGGCGGGCCGCTTAGTCCTGGTGCCCGGCGTGCCATCCGGCTCCTCCTCGGCCGGCGGGGGGAGCATCTGGGCGATCAACTCGGCCGTCTCGTCGCTGCCGGGCGGCTGGTCGACGCGCAACTCGATCGCGTCGACCAGCCGCTTGTCGCCCTCCAGCCGCGCGTCGAGGAGGTTCTGGTCCGTCCAGGTGGCCAGATCGCCCGAGCGCTCGACCACCGGATCGGGAGTGGTCGGCCCGTCCGGCGGTGGCGTCCGAACGTCTGAGGTCTTCGTCGCGGCGGTCGTTTTCTCGGTCGTCTGTGCGCCGGTCTTCGTGGCCTGTGTTGCCCGCGTCTTGCCGGCCGGCCGCGAACTGCGCTCGCGTGAGGAGCCGTCGCCTTCGTCGCCGGAGAACATCACGCGTACGATGACTACGCCCGTGATGACCAGCACCGCCACCACGCCGGCGATCTTGGCCTTGGTGGGATTCTCCTTGGCCCAGCTCATGATCGAGGACTTTTTGCCGGCGGCCTTCTTGCCCACCTTTTTCTTGGCGACCTTCTTCTTGACCTTCTTGACGACTTTCTTGACGACCTTTTTCTTGGCGCCGCCCGGGCCCAGAGGCCCTCCCGGTTTCTTTCCCCCGCTCGGCTGCCCGCCCGACTGTCCGCCCGGCTGTCCGCCACTGGCCTTCGCCATCGGAATTCCTCCCGCAAATGAGTCCGCATCCGCCCTTTCTCGTCCGAAGGGTCTAGTATGCCACATCCGTTGGGACTTGGCCACCGGGTTGGTAGACTGTCCAGGAGAACTGCAAAGTGTGCGGGAGCCCGAAAAAGGGGACTGGCTCCGTCGACAATCG
>CAYYNP010000502.1:0-4154 GCA_964472545.1 uncultured Planctomycetaceae bacterium
CGGCCGGAGTTCCTCAACCGCGTGGACGACGTGATCGTCTTCCGCCACCTCACCGAAGACGATCTGGCCAACGTGGTCCACCTGGAGTTGGCTAAGGTGCGCGAGCGGCTGATGGAGCGTGGCCTAGCGCTGGTGATGACCGACGACGCCACCCACTTCGTGGTCAAGAAGGGATGCAAGGAACTCGACTTCGGTGCCCGGCCGTTACGCCGCGCGATCGAAAGCATGATCGAAGACCCGCTCTCCGAGGAGTTGCTGCGTGGCGAGTTCCAGGGCAAGGACACGATCACGGTGAAGGTCAAAGAGGTGGGCAACAAGAAGCAGCTCCTCTTCGAGGGGACGGCCAACGAAGAGCCCGAGCAAGCTCCCGAACCACCCACGGTCGGCGCGGCGGCAGCCGACGGCGGCGGCGAGGAAACATCGACCGAGGGCGAGTAGCATCGGCCGCGTTTTCGGATCGACTTCCGCCGATGGGTCCGCTCGACGGCCACGTCCCCGAGGCGTATGTCGTTGCAGTGGTTGGACTTATGGTTTTGCGCCGGAATCTGCTGGACAACATCGCAGAAGTTGGTATACTAACATCCGTACTGAAAATACTGTATCTAGGCTAAACGGCCGAGGCACTTTCACCGATTCTCTCACCTGCCCAACGGAGGCAGCGACTTCGCACCCAAGTCGATGACGGCTACCGCTACGGATGAGCGGTTGCGCTTCTTATCTGGGTGTACTCTGCAATTGGATCGCTTAGCGGTTCCGTTTCCCACTTGGACCGATCGTGGATCTCTGTGCGCGGTTCCGTCGGCGATCGTTTGTGTTTGAAATCCACATTTGCGCATCCAACTTATGAGGTAGGCGAGATGTTTAGGACAGTTTTAGGAGGCTTGCTGGGTGTGGCCCTGTTGGCCGCGAGCCCGGCGTGGGCGGCCATAATCCCGGCCGAGGTCCCGGTGGGCGATCACATCATTGCTTCGGAACCGGGACAGAAGATCGCGATCTACGTCGATCCGGGGCTACCGGATCCGCAAAACCCGACGATACCGTTTCCCGGCGCGGCCGGCATGACGTTCAACGTCCAGATCGGCGACGGTGGTCCGGAAGCCGGCGGTGTAGAAGACGGGCCGCCGATTACGTACGTCGAGTTGGTCAACGACGCCGACTTCGGGCCGACAATCTTCGGCGCGAACAACACCGGCATGTTCCCGGACAATCCGGCCGCGCGCAGTATCATTCCGCAGATCTATGCGGTCAACGTGTCGACTACTTCCGGCGACGTTCCGGCGAACGGTCTGTTGGCCGTGTTGACGCTCGACGGAACCGGCTTCACCAAGGATGACGGGCCCTGGGACCTGATCGTCAGCCAAACGCTCAACGGTCGCACGCGCCTGGACGACAACACGCCGCTGGTGCAACCGATCCCATTGACGATTATCGACGGCACGGTTGCCATCCCCGAGCCATCGACCGTGGCAATGCTGCTCTGTGGCGGGCTGGGCCTGCTGTGGTGGCGACGGCGATAGGCGGTAGTATTTCAGTGTTTGACGTGGGCGGCCCCAGTCACGGCGGCTGGGGGATGTGGTGATTTGCAGCCAGGCGATAGGCCGGAGGCAGCGCTCGCGCACCCAACTCGAATCGGTCGCTCGAAGTCGAATCGATTCTCTGGCGGTGCGTTCTCGGTCGGCTCATGCTGGGTCGCTCTGTCGTTTGTTACGCACATGGTGTCGACGGCGCATGCGCAGCGACGTCCTTTGCAGCTTCCGTGTGGCGGGCTGCCCGTGATGGTTTACCGAAAGAAAGACCCCATGAAGAAACGCCTTTTCCAACTGCCGATCGTGATCGGGCTGCTGGCGGGGACTTTCGGCTCGACACCGGTCAGTGCCACGATATATGGTGTGAGTTGGACCGGCGACTTCTACGCCGTCGACGAGACCGACGGGTCCGGCACGCGGATCGGGCCGACCGGGTTTCTGAATCTCAACGCGATGGTTTCCGATGCCGCCGGGAAGCTCTACAGCTACCGCGGAACGCTGGTGACCGTCGATCCGCTCAGCGGAATCGGCACGGCCGGCCCACGCGTCACCCCCACCCTCGACTTCCGCGGGATGGCCTTTTCGCCGGATGGCACGTTGTTCGCCACCGACTCTGGGGGCGGCGGCCGCGTCCCGGATGATCTCTACACGATCGACGTGGCCACGGGCGTAGCGACGCGGATCGGCAGCACGGGAATGCCCGGTGTGCAGGGGCTGGCCTTCGATCCGGCCGGAAAGCTCTACGGCTGGGAAACGGGCTCCGGTACGGGGATCGGCCTCGGATTGATCGCGATCGATCCGCAGACCGGCGCAGCTACCGACGTCAATCCGGCCGTCGGCGGACGCGCGTTCGACGTGCAGACCATCGAGTTTGCCGCCGACGGCACCCTCTTCGGTGCCGTCAACCAACTGTTCACCATCGACGTGACCACCGGAGCACTCACGCCGATCGGCTCCGGCGGCTATAGCGACCTGCGCGGCGTCGCGTTTGTTCCCGAGCCGGGAGCGATCGCGTTGCTGGCCGTGGGCGGGATGGTGCTTCTCTGGCGGCGGCGAAGACAGAATGCGGCATTTCGGAGGTCATCTCCGACGTAAATGCTATGCCGGCCGCGAGTTTTTGGCGATACTGGTATCGGGCCCCCACCTGAGACCCCGATGCCTATGGAAATCGTCCTCGTCAAACCCTGCTGGCAGTACCCGATCTCGGGCAACGACCACACCTACAACCGCCGCTGGCCGCCGTTGGATCTGCTGAACACGGCGGCGATCTTGCAGGCGGACGGGCACGGCGTGCGGCTGATCGACGCCCAGGCGGAAGATCTCTCGCCTGAGCGGGTGGCCGATCGCTTGGGGAGCCCCGATCTGACCGTGGTGACCAGTTCGGCCTTGGACCGTTGGCAGTGCCCTTCGCTGGAATTGGCCCCGCTATTGGGTGTCACCGAAGCGCTCCGCGGCCGCGGAGGCAAGTTGCTGTTGAGCGGGTTTCACGGCACGGTGCGGCCGGCGGCGATGCTCGAAATGACCGGCGTCGATGCGGTCGTCCGCGGCGAGCCGGAACGGACCGTGCAGGACGTGGCCGCCGGCCGGGCGTGGTCGGAAATCCCGGGGCTGACGTTTCCCCAACAGGGCCGGATCGTCTCGAACGAAGATCGGCCGCCGCTGGAGATGACTTCGCTGCCGGCGCCGGCCTTCCACCTGATCGATCTGAAACACTACCGCTACGAGATTCTCGGGCCGCGGTTGATGGTGCTCGAGGGCTCCCGGGGATGTCCGTTCGCGTGTACGTTCTGTTCCCGGGCGATTCAGGGAAAGAAGGTCCGCCGCAAGACGGTCGAGCAACTGGGCCGAGAGGTCGAAGTGGCCACCGGCCAATTCGGTGCGAAGAACATCTACTTCATCGATCTGGAGTTCACCACGTCGGCCGACTTCGTGCGGGGGATCTGCGAGTATCTGCTCGAGCGTCGCCTCCGCGTGCGCTGGTGTTGCCAAACGCGGGCCGATCAAGTCGACCAGCCGCTGCTTGGGCTGATGCGCCGGGCCGGATGCCGGTTGATCCACTTCGGCGTGGAAAGCGGCAGCCGGCGAATCGCCGAGCTTACCCGCAAGAACATCGATCCGAAGCAGCAGGCCGAGGCCGTTCGCTTGGCGCGTCGGGCGGGGATCGAAACGCTCTGTTTCTTCCTGCTGGGCTATCCGGGCGAAACCGAGGCCGAGATGCAACAGACCATCGATCTGGCCCGGCGGCTGCGGCCGACCTACGCCTCGTTTCATCGCGTCTCGCCGTACCCCGGCAGCGAGCTGTTTGCGCAACTTCCCGACGACCAAGACGAGCTGTTTCCCGCCTTTGCCGGCACGCCGCAACGGCAGCAGCAAGTCGACCAAATGGTGCGTCGGGCGATCCGCTCGTTCTATCTCCGGCCGGGCTACATCGCGGGGCGCCTGCTGCGCAGCCGGCCGGGATCGCTATGGCGGCAGTTGAAGTTGTTCCTGGGCTACTTTCGCTAGTCGGCATCTCTTACCGGCGGCAAACAACCATCGGCCGTGGCACACTCCGCGTCAGGATCGCGTCACGCGGAGCCGGTTGCGTTGTTGCGTCTTGGATGTTGGCGAGAGGGGGTGGGGGCGGCT
>CAYYNP010000503.1:0-4089 GCA_964472545.1 uncultured Planctomycetaceae bacterium
CCTGTTTTCGGCCGTCTCGGCGGGAAGCCTGTTGGTGGTCGGCATGACGGTCCTTTCCGCCGATGCGCCGTCGGGCGGCGACAACGACGCCACTTCGCCCGACCCGGAAACGACGATCGGCGTCGTCGACGTGGCTCGCGTCATCAACAGCTATCCGCCGCTGGTGGAACAGAAGGCGAATCTGGCCGCCGACGTGAAGAAGGCCGAGGAGGAGTTGAAGAAGAAACAACAGGAGCTGGCCGCGATGCAACAACAACTCCGGTTGGTGCCCGCCGGATCGCCGGAGCACACGGAGTTGATCCAGCGGATCACCACGCTGCAGGCCGACGCGGCGGCAAGCCTTCAAACGCAGAAAGGGGCGTTCATCCGGCGCGAGGCCGAGATGTACGATGCCGCATACAAGAAGGCCCTTGCGGCGATCGAGGAAATCGTTTCCTCGCGGGACGTCGAAGTCGTTTTGAACGTCAAGGGTGCTGCGCCCGACCCCGCGCAACCCCAGGCCGTCATCGCACGTATCAATCGCCAGGTGGTTTGGCACAAGGGACAATGCGACCTGACCGACGCCGTGATCGAGCAGATGGCCGCCGAGCCCGCAGAAGAAGTGACCGAGCCCGACGAAGAAGTCGAAGAACCTCCGCTGCTTCCTGCGGCTTCCTAGTCGTTCCGCTCTCCCATCCCAAGAGCAGCCCACGCATGGGCCGCACCATTGCACGTCACGCCCTGGTGGAAACCGGAGACGTGGCCGTTCCTCCGTAGGAGACCGTCTCCGGCAGACTCCCGGCCAATGTCGGCTTGAATACCCCGTCAAGGCCGGTTACAACCGGGAGTGTCCCGGCTGGGGCATCGCCCGGTCGGAGGTCATTCACAACGGAACGCGGTTAGCTTAAGGAGAGCGAAGATGACGAGATTCCTTTTTTCGTTCGTCTCGGCGGGAAGCCTCTTGCTGGTCGGGCCGACGGTCCTTTCCGCCGACGCGCCGCCGGACGGTACCGAGGCCGCTGCATCGGAGTTCGTCGGCCAGACGATCGGCCTGATCGACGTCGGCTACATCATGAAGCACTACACGCTGCTGCGGGAAAAGAAAGAGGAGATGTTGGCCGATTTGCAGACTGCCGAAAGAGACATGAAACAGCGGCGCGCATCCACCGACACGATGAAGCAACAACTCTCTCTGCTGCTCGTCGGCTCCCCGGAGTACAAAGCCCTGCAAGAGCAGATCGACATGGCAGAACTGAGAATAGCGCAGCTTGTCCGAGAGCAGAGAAAGACCTTCGTGGCACGTGAGGCCAGAATCTACCACGAAACACATCAGAAGATCGTTGCTGAGGCCGAAAGCATCGGGCGAACGCGGGGGCTCGACATGGTATTGAACTTCAACCGGAGTTCGTACGATACGGCCAAACCGGAGACGGTCGTGAGCCACATCAACCAACCGGTCATTTGGCACAAGGGGCGATGCGATCTGACGGACATCGTCTTCGACCGATTGAACGCCGCGGCGGAAGCCCCGCCGGAACCTGCCGCAAACGAAATTCCGCAAGCCGACGCAGGGAATACTCCGAAGCCAGATAAGGAAGTTGTTGAGCCCCCGCTGCTACCCGCCGATTCCTGAGCGTTCCCCCATCAACCCGAAGGAGGCCGCGCATGCCCAAAGCCAGCGCACGTCACATTCTCGTAGAAACCGAAGAAGCCTGCCAATCGTTGAAGGAGCAGATCGAAGGCGGGGCCGACTTCGCCGAGGTCGCCGGTGCCCATTCGCAATGTCCTTCCGGAAAAGAAGGCGGCGCGCTGGGCGAGTTCAGCCCCGGCATGATGGTGCCGGAGTTCGACGCCGTGGTGTTTCACGAAGAGGTCGGCAAGGTCCACGGCCCGATCCAGACGCAGTTCGGCTTCCATCTGGTCGAGATTACCGCCCGGACGGATTGACGCCGTTCGACATTCCGATTTCAGAAGCTCTTGTTCGAAGGACAGGTTCATGAGACGTACTGCGCACTCATGCCGGCGATTCCCGGTTCTCTTCGTGGCCCTGGCAGCGGCCGTTGTGGGATTCTCTTACGGTACATCGGCGGCGGCCAAGTCGCCGACGGACAGGCCGCTGAACTTCGTTCTGATCCTCGTCGACGACCTCGGCTGGACGGATCTCGGCTGCCAGGGGAGCCGATATTTCGAGACGCCGCACGTCGACCGGCTGGCCGCGCAGGGGATGCGATTCACCGACGCCTACGCGGCCTGTGCGGTCTGCTCACCCACTCGGGCCGCCGTACAGACCGGGCGCTATCCGGCCCGCTTGGGCGTCACCGATTGGATCCGGGCGAAATTCCAAGGCGGCATTATCGGCCCCGACGGCAAGAACCCGGCCGGCTACGTCGGCAGTCCGAGCCGGCCCGTGATCTGTCCGAAGAACGCCCTGTTCATGGAACTCGACGAGTTGACGCTGGCCGAGGCACTCAAGCCGGCCGGATACGCCTCCTGCCATATCGGCAAGTGGCACCTCGGCCAGGCCGATCAGTTTCCCGAAAAACAAGGCTACGACTTCAACCACGGCGGCTGTGACCTGGGCCAACCGCCGAACTACTTCGACCCCTTCGAGTCGACGCGGCAGTATTACGAGATCCCCAACCTCCCGTCACGCCGCCCGAACGAGTATCTTACCGACCGCGAGGCCGACGAGGCGGTGGCGTTCATTGAGGCCCATCGAGACCGGCCGTTCCTGTTGAGCATGTGCCATTACGCGGTGCATACGCCGCTGCAAGCCAAGAAGGACGTGGTCGCCAAGTACGACGCCAAAGAGAAAACCAACCAGAAGCACCCCGTCTATGCGGCAATGGTCGAAAGCGTCGACGACGCGGCGGGCAAGATCCTGGCAGCGCTGGATCGCACGGGCGTGGCCGTGCGCACCGTGGTGATCTTCACCTCCGACAACGGCGGCCTGTTGGGGCCCACCAGCAACCTGCCGCTGCGCAGCGGCAAGGGGTTCCCTTACGAGGGCGGAATTCGCGTGCCGCTGATCGTGCGTTGGCCCGGTGTGGTCGAGCCCGGCAGCGTCTCTCATGCGCCGGTTACCAGTGTGGACTACTTCCCCACGATCCTCGAGTCGGCCGGCGTGGAGCTTCCCGAGGGCCGCGCGATCGACGGCGTGAGCCTGTTGCCCGTGTTGAAGCAGAGCGGTAGCCTCGACCGCGACGCCCTCTATTGGCACTTTCCACACTACCGCGGCGGACTGGGCCCCTACAGCATCATCCGCCAAGGCGATTGGAAGCTGATCCGGCGATACGGCACCGGCCAGCGCGAGCTCTACAATCTGGCCGAGGACCTCAGCGAGACGGCCGATCTGGCCGAGCGGTTGCCCAAATGGGTTGAACAACTCGATGCGAAACTCACCGCATGGCTGGAGACCGTGGGGGCGAAGATGCCCAAGCCGAATCCGGACTATCGGCGATAGTGTCTTTACACCCAGTCAGGGTTCAAGGACCGGTGGAAACACTGGTTTTCCGCTTGTTTCGGAATCGTGGTACTGGGCGGCGACGGCCGAAATTGCCCGCGATGAGTAACACTGCGCGTAACACTTGTCGCAGAACGGGATTTCTGGAGAATTGAACCGAGCCGGGTGACCGCCGTGGACTGCAACCGCGGCAGGCCCGTGACACTTCCTTGACACTTGTGCCCGCATTTGTGCCAGCCATTTCTCCTTCAGTTCCGGTTGAAAGGGCCTCGTCCTTATTCTGGGCGGATTCTCCGGAGCTTTGGGATCCGACTTCGGCATCCAACCTCTTCTGTGATACTCTCGCCAGGCATCATCGGAGTAGCCGAACGGCCTGACGTCGTAGTACAAGTGTCTTGCCTGCCCTGGCCACAACGACTCTTGATTGTACATGTCCGGCGTCCCAGCACCACTTCCCCAGGTAATAAGGCACCCCTTCTTGTCACAGCAGCATTGATTCCCAGCGATTTGGCCAGTCGTCCAGATTCGAAAGCAACGATCGGCTCCAGGGTGATACTCCCTGATTGCCCAGATAGGGTCCTCTGTGACGTTATACCTCTCTTTCCGCATAACTCGTTTCTGTTTTCTCGAACGTCGGGCGGAGGGCC
>CAYYNP010000504.1:0-4029 GCA_964472545.1 uncultured Planctomycetaceae bacterium
TGGAAGAAGGCGTCGTTGGCCCAGTTGCTCTCGCCGATGTAGTTGTTCGTCCGCACGACGTTCCCCGGCGTGCTCTTGCCGCCTTGCTCGAAGGCCAGATCGCCGTTGACGTAGAGCTTCATCGTGGCGCCGCCCGCCGGTCCGTCGTCGCAAGTAGCCACGATGTGCTGCCAGCCGAACGTGGTGAAGATGCCGTTAGGATCGATCGCGGAGGTACCGCCGGCCGTATCGTGGAATTCGAAGCGGGCATCCTGCGAGGTGCCGCGATGGGCCAAGAGGACGTTGTCGACGCCGCCACCGTTGCCGAAATCGATGATCCGTCCCCAGTTGGGGAACGACAGATGGTAGACCCAGCCGGCCACGGTGATGCCGCCGGTGAAGTCGGCGTAGCCATCGGGTAGATCGACGTAACCGTTTCCGTCGAAGACGATCGCACCGTCGATTTTGCCCCGGGTGGTCCAGGCGGGAAGCGCCCCGCCACCGAGATCGATCAACGTGCCGTTGAGCGTCGGATCGGCCGAGTTGACCGCAATATCGCCGGCGCCGTCGTCGAAGGTCCAATAAGAGATCGGTGCCCGCGGACCGGCGAGCGTTACGTCGCCGCCCAGCATCAAGGCGTCAAAGCCGGCAGCCAGATCGGCGCCCGCCACGCGGAAGTCGCCGCCGGGGTCGACCGTCATCTCGTAGCTGCCGGCCTTGAGGCTCTCGCTGACGGTGACCGGGTTGCCGTTGGTCAACACCGTACCGCCGCCGCGCAGCGTTACCGTGCGGAAGGTGGACGGCAATTGCGTGTTGTAGACACTGCCGCCGACGACCGAGAGCGTCTCGGCGGTCAGGCTGCCGGCAGCGTCGACGTTGATCGTGCTGCCGCCGGAAATCGAGATCCCGTCGGCGCTGAGGCTGCCGCCGGCGTTGACGTTGACCGTGGCGCCGTTGCCGACGGAGATAGAACCGGTAGTCAGTGCCGCGTTGAGTTCCAACGTGCCGTTGTTGACGCCGGCCACGGAGTCGACCGGCGAAGTCCACAGACCGCTCTGGGCCGGGTCGGAAGGATTCACGCGCATCTCTGCGCCGCCGGGCGGAGTGTAGAACCAGTTGACGTTTTGCCCCCCGCCGAACTCCTGGGCCATGTAGATCAGGTTGTAGCCCTGACCGGCCGTCAGGTCGACGTTGCCGTTGGAGTTCCAGGCGTAGGCGGCCACGCGCTCGACGTTCTCGAAGGTGCCGCTGTCGTCGAGGTCGATGTACATCAGGCCCCGGTCGTCGTTGTTCCAGTGGAAATTGTAGGTGCCGGTTTCCGGCGCCAGGAAGCGGCCGCTGAAGGCGGTGACGAAGTCTTCCGCGTTGCCGTCGAAGTCGGGGAAGGAGATCCAGTTTTGGGTCGTGCCCTCGATCGGTGTGCTGCTGCTGGGCGTATCGGTGAGGATCGTCCCGCCCTTGTCGCCCGTGAAGACTCGATTGCTGGAGCCAAAGTAGGCGGCGCCGTCGAGGTTCAAGTGCGACTCGTCGCGCGGGATGCCGTTGAAGATCGACCCCATCAGGCCCTGCCGTAGACCGCCGTTGGTGGTCAGATCGGCGTTGAGCACGACGGTCGCATCGCGTACGTCCAAGAAGGCTGTATTGGGGACCGGTACGTTGACGTTCAGCGTACCGCCGACGGCGCCGGTGCCTCCGGTGTAGTCCTTTGCGGCGAGGTCGTTGAGGTTGACCGTTCCGGCCCCGGCCTCGATGCCGCCGTCGCCGTCGATCGCGCCGTCGACGTTCAGCGTGTAGCCGTCGTTGGCGTTCAGGCTGAGCACGCCGGAGTTGCTCAATTCCAGCCCGTTGGCGGCACTCCCATAGGTAATCGTGGCGTCGGCCACGCCGCCGAGAGCCTCGCCGACGCTGAACGTTCCGCCGCCCTCGATTGCCAGCGGCACGTCGAGGGCCTGGTCGCCGCCGGTGCTGCTAAGCAGCACGCCGCCGCCGTTGAAGCTCAACTCGGCCTCGCCGAAGGTGGTTCCGGCGGCGCTGATCAGTCCGACCAATTCCCCGCCGTAGAGTTCGAAGGTGGCGGCGTCCATGCCGGTGCTCGTCTTGTTGATGATGGTTTGGCTGGTGCCGCCGATCTCGAAGATCAACTCGCGGCCGCCGCCGTCCAGCGCGTTATCTCGGGTGAGGATCGTTTCCGTGTTGGAGGAGATCCCGACGGTGGCCTCGCCGTCGCCGGTGATCGACGTGCCGCTGAAGCTGATTGGCGCGCCGGCGGTAATCAGTTCGGTGTCGGGATCGATCGAGAGGGCGCCGAACGCAACCGGATCGGGCGTGGCCGCTTCCAGCGTGGAATCGGCGGTGACCTCGACGTCGATGCCGGAAACGTCCGGCGGCGTCATCGCGACGTTCATCCCCACGATCTCGTCCGCGCTTAGGGCCCGATCATAGAACAGGATGTCGTCGTACATACCGGTGACTCCCCGGCCGCCGTTCCAGGCACCGATCTGTCCGGGTCCCAAGTTGATCGTGCGGTCGTTGCCGTTGGTTTGCACTCCGGCCGGCTCGCCGTCGATGTAGAAACTCCGCGTTCTGGCCGCGTTGTCGTAGACCATGGCAATGTGGTGCCATTCGTTGAAGCTCGGAAGGGGAACGTCGCTGTCGCGGTCGTTGGGGCCGGCCCCGTTGATGGCGAAGCGGAGGTGGGCGTCGTTCCGGAAAATCAAGTGTGCGTCGCCGCCGGTCCACGTGTCGGTGTGGAACATCGAATCGAATTGGTCCGGCATCCCGGACAGATTGACCCACAGGGCAAACGTCATCTCCTGCAGCCCGCTGGCAATCGAAGGCAGGTCGATGAAATCGCCGTTACCGTCGAACGACACGCCGTTGCCGATCGTCCCGGGGACGATCGTGGCGTCGCCGTTGAGCGTGCCGTTGATAGCCGGGCCTAGCGTGCCCTCGTTGGCGACGACGTTGCCGTTGACGTTGTCGAACGACCAGTGGGCGATCGGGTTGACGGGGTTGGCGCCGGTGCCGGCGCCGCCGCGGACGCCCGTCACGGCTAGTGTGCCGCCGGAAAGCCTCGCTTTGGTGGAGCCGGCCCAGGCGGCGGTGCCGGCCATCACCAAGCGGCCCTCTTGGGCGTCGATCGTCGCGTTGCCCATGTTGACCAGGTCGCCTTCTTCGATCCTGAGGTTCAGCGGTCCGCCCTTCGAGAAGACAAAGGGCCCGGCCGGGCCCGCGCCGTCGATGGTGCCGAAGTCGGTCTCCGTTTGAGGATCGATGCCGACCGCCGTGGCGCCCGGAGCGACCACCGTTTCGGCAAACGTCATCGGCGAGCCCGAGGTGGTGATGATGCCGTTTTGAAGCGTCAGCGTGCCGAAGGTCGCGTCCAGGTCGGTCCTCGCGTCGATGCCGGAATTCTCGGTCACCAGGAAGTCGATGTCCGGGCGGTCGATCGCCAGCACGCCGGGGGCCGACCACCAACCGTTCTGGGCCGGCAGGCTGGGGTTGATCCGCTGGCGGTTGCCGGCCCCGGCGCTGGGCAGCCCGATCTCGAAGTTGAGGAAGTCGCCGCCGCCGCCCTCGTTGTGGGCCAAGGCCCATTCGTACGTCTCGCCCGCGACCAAGTCGATGGTGCTCGTCTTGGGTGTGTTCCAACCGTCCGGCGGGGCGTTGTCGGTGACCAACTCCTCGACGCCGTCGAACTCACCGTTTTGGTTCTTGTCGATATAGAGGACTTCATAATCGTCGCCGTGGACGTAAAACTCGTAAATACCGGTCTCGGGCGCCTTGAAGAAACCGCTCCACATTTGGGTGTATGTATTGTCCATGTTGCCCTGCTGCCAGACCTCGCCGGTCCAACCTCGGGCAGTTGTGGGCGTGGCGAGGAAGACGCCGCCGTTGAGGCCGTTGGGCAGACCGTCGTCGATCGGCTTCAGTTCCGTATTGGCGAGATTGTCGTAGAATCCGTAGCGGACGAGGTTGTCGGTGATCGCTTCCCGGCCGCGGAGTTGCAGCGTGCCGCCGCCCAGCGCGATCCGTTGCGTCGAGCCGCCC
>CAYYNP010000505.1:0-3939 GCA_964472545.1 uncultured Planctomycetaceae bacterium
CTCGGAGCCAGTCCCCCTTTTCCACTCCCGCGAATCGACTTTGCAGTTCTCCTGAAAGCTCCGTCCGATCTTTGACGGCGCGTGATTGCCCTCTACTGCCCCGGCGGCCGGAAACCCTCGGCCCGACGCGGTGCATCCGTTCGAGTTGTGCTTTTCGCAGTGGCGACCATAATAGGGGGGCGGGCTCGCGCCACATTGGATCGCTCTCGTTCGCGCCGGCTTGCCTACCGGGCGCATGCGTGCGGCTGTTGTCTTGGAGGTCTTCGGTCCGAGGTATCGTGCGTGTCGATTCTGCCACAAACACCGCACGGGGCGCGCCGGCGTTCGCGTCGGATCGGGCTGGCGCGAATGACTCGTCAAGCCGCGCGGCTGCGCCTCGAGCGGCTCGAACCCCGGCTGGCGCTCGACGGCGGCCCGCTGGTGATCGACGAGTTTCTGGCGGTCAACGACTCGGTGCTGACCGACGAGGACGGCGACACCAGCGACTGGATCGAGATCTACAATCCCACCAACGCCACGATAGAACTGGACGGCTGGTGCCTCTCTGACGACCCGGCCGCCGAAGGCAGATGGTGTTTTCCGGACGTGACGCTGCCAAGCGGACAGCGGCTGGTGGTCTTCGCCTCGGGCAAGGACCGGGCCGACGCCCAAGCGGAACTGCACACGAACTTCCGGCTCGACGGCGAAGGCGGCTATTTGGGCCTCTTCGATCCTGCCGGGGCGGTCGCCGACGAGTTTGCCCCGGAGTTCCCGCCGCAGTATGGCGATGTTTCGTACGGCACGGCCTACGCCCCGCCGCAAACGTTGCTTGCCGCCGGCGCAACGGCCAACGTGCTCGTACCCGCCGACGAGGGCGAGTTGCCGGCCGATTGGCATACATTGGCATACGTCCCCGCCGCGCGTTGGATCGAGGGCCCCACGGGCGTCGGCTACGAGACGGTCGCTTCCGGCCCGACGCCGCTCGGCTATTGGGAATTCGACGACGCGACCGATCCTAGCCGCGCCCCGGACCGTAGCGGCAACGACTACGAGGGTGTTGTCGTCGGCGCCACGTACGGTGCCGACACCACCGGCCACACCGGCGAGCCGGGCGATCGAGCGATCGATTTCGGCACGGCCGGAAACCGTGCCCACGTGGCCATCCCCGACGCCGCCGACGGGGCGTTCGATTCGGCCACCGCCGCCGACGCCCTCTCGATCAGCCTGTGGCTCTACGGCTCTTCGCAACAGCCTGCCCCCGATACGGTCTTTTATGGGGCCGCTCAAGTTGGCGGGGGCGGCACCCGCGTTCTCAACGCCCACGTGCCCTGGAGCGACGGCGTGATCTACTTCGACACGGGCGGCACCAACTACGATGCCCACCGTATCTCCAAAGCCGAACCCGACGCGTCGCACTGGCGCGGACAATGGAACCACTACGTCTTTCTCAAAGACGGCGACCGCAAGCAGATCTGGCAGAACGGCACGCTGTTTCACAGCGCCGTCAACACGGCCGACTTGGGCACGATCCGCGACTTCGTGATCGGCATCGGGGCCAACCGAGCCAACTGGCCCTACGCCGGGCGGATCGATGATCTTGCGATCTTCGACGAGGCCCTCGACGCCGATCAAGTGCAGGCCCTTTCACAGGGTGTCTCTCCGTTGGGCCTCTCCAACCTTGCTCCGCTGTTGGGTACCGACGTCGCCGACGCGATGGCCGGCCAAAACGCCTCGGCCTTTCTGCGCGCCCCGTTCGAGATCGGCACGCCCGACGACTTCGACGCCTTGCGATTGCGGATGCAATACGACGACGGGTTCATCGCTTATCTCAACGGCGAAGAGGTCGCCCGGCGAAATGCGCCGCAGCCCGCGCCGTGGGACGCCGCGGCCACGTCGGATCGCCCGCTCGACGAGGCCCTGGCTTTCGAGGAGATCGACTTAAGCGGCCATCTCGGCCTGCTCAACGCCGGCGAGAATCTGTTGGCGATTCACGGGCTGAACCGTGCCGCAGACGACAACGAGTTTCTGATCCTGCCGGAGTTGACGGCTACGACGACGGCCGCCGACCGCTATCTACTCTCGCCTACGCCGGGCGCGCAGAACGGAGTTGGCGTAGCCGGTTTCGTGGGCGATACGTCCTTTAGCGTCGACCGCGGCTTCTTTAGCGCCGCCTTCGACGTTGAGATCACCACGAAGACCCCCGGCGCCGAAATCCGCTACACGCTCGACGGCAGCCAGCCGACCGCTGCGACAGCGAACGTCTATGAAGGCCCGATCCACGTCGACACGACTACCACGCTTCGCGCCGCGGCCTTCCTGCCCGACTGGCAGCCGAGCAACGTCGACACCCAGACCTACATCTTCCTCGACGACGTGATTACTCAGCCGCCCGATCCTGCGGGTTTCCCGACGAGTTGGGGAAGCGGCCCCGGCGTACACGCCCCGATGCCCTCGCTGCTGGCCGACTACGAGATGGACCCCGACGTGGTCGGCAAGGCGCCGTTTACCGACGCCTCGGGCGACCGGTTCAGCATGCAGGACTCGCTACGGTCGATCCCCACGATGTCGCTGGTGATCGACGTCGACGAGATGTTCGGCCTCGGCCGCGGTATCTACGCCAACGCCCGGCAGAAGGGATTCGCCTGGGAAAGGGCCGCGTCACTGGAGTATCTTGACCCACAGCAAGGCGAGGCCTTTCAGGTCGACTGTGGGCTGCGCATGCACGGCGGCTGGAATCGCGATCCGGAGATGCTCAAACACTCCTTCCGCGTCTACTTTCGCGATATCTACGGCGCCACCCGACTGAAGTTCCCGCTGTTTGCCGATTCGCCGGAGCAGAGTTTCGACAAGCTCGTGCTCCGCTCGGGCAACGGCCAGGCGTGGCCCAGCCCCTGGCGAAGCAACACGCGGCTGTCGATGGTGCAGTATATCCGCGATCAATTCCTCCGCGACGCCCAACGCGACATGGGGCGGCTCACCGCTTACGGCAACTTCGTGCATCTGTACATCAACGGCCTTTACTGGGGGCTGTACAACGCCGTCGATCGCCCCGACGCCGACTTCGGCGAGGCGCACCTCGGCGGCGACCGCTCGCAGTACGACGTGGTCAAGTGGCACCGGCAAGAGGGCATCACGGTGGTCGACGGCACGATCGACGCCTTCAACACGATGCTGGGTATCGCCCGCGGCGGGCTGGCCTCCGACGACGCCTACCGACGGATCCGGCAGTATCTGGACGTGCCGAGCTTCATCGACTACATGATCGTCAACCTCTTCGCCGGCAACGGCGACTGGCCCGACAGCAACGCCTACGCCCTGCGCAAGCGGGAGGACGGGGCCGGATGGCAGTTCGTTTGCTGGGATTCCGAAGAGTCGCTGATGAATATCGGCACCAACCGCACCGGCGTCAGCCACGGCAATACGGCGGGCGAACTCTATTCGAGGCTGCGGGCCAACGCCGAATTCCGCCTCGCGTTCGCCGATCACGTCCACCGCCACTTCTTCAACGGCGGGGCCCTTACGCCGGCCGAGAACGACGCGCGCTGGATGCAAAGGGCGGCCGAGATCGATCGGGCGATCGTGGCCGAATCGGCACGTTGGGCCGACCTGCACCGCTCCGTGCCGTACACGCGCGACGCCGAATGGCTCGCCGAACAGAACCGCATGCGAACCGCCTACTTCAGCACGCCCGACGGCAACAATCGTTCGGTGCGGGTGCTCAACCAGTTTCGCACCGCCGGCCTCTATCCCAGCGTCACCGCGCCGTCCTTCTCGCAACACGGCGGCGACGTTCCGGCGGGGTACTTGCTGAGTATCGCCGCGCCGGGCGGAACGATCTACTATACGCTCGACGGCAACGATCCTCGAGCGGCCGGCGGGGGCGTCGCCGGCACGCGCTACGAGGGGCCGGTGACGCTCGATGACACCGCGACGGTCAAGGCACGCGCGTATCAGAACGGA
>CAYYNP010000506.1:0-3933 GCA_964472545.1 uncultured Planctomycetaceae bacterium
CTGAGCCCCGGCCGCTCCCGACAAGGAACGCTCACTTCGCCCGCGGGTGCGCCTTCTCGTACGCTGCTCGCAGGGCCGACGTGCTCACGTGCGTGTAGATCTGCGTGGTGACCAGGCTCTTGTGGCCCAGCAGCTCTTGGACGCTGCGGATGTCGGCGCCGGCGTCGAGCAGGTGGGTGGCGAAACTGTGGCGGAGAGAGTGGGGGGTGGTGCGGGTGTCGAGGCCGGTGGTCTTGAGGTGCCTTTCTAGCATCCGCCCGATGCTGCGGGTGGAGAGGCGGCGGCCGAACTTGTTGAGGAAGACGGCCGTTTCGGCGTCGGACGTCTTTTCGCCGTGAGGTTTTCGCACGCGGAGCCATTTCTTCAGCGCCCGGGTGGCGAAGGAGCCGATCGGGGCCAGGCGTTCTTTGCGGCCCTTGCCGCGGACGCGGATCACGCCGGCGTCGAAATCGAGGTCGGCCAGGTCGAGGCCGACCAGCTCGCTCACCCGCAAGCCGGCCGAGTACATCGTCTCCAAGATGGCCCGATCGCGCAACCCGGCGGGGCGATCTGCGGACGGGGCGCCGAGCAACCGGCCGATATCGTCGCTGGAGAGGAAATGCGGCAGCGAGCGGCCCTTGCGGGGATTGCGCAGCGGTTTGGCGGGATTGACGTCGGCCCAACCTTCGCGTTGGCCGAAGCGAAAGAAACTCCGCAACGATGCCAGCCGCCGGGCGATCGTGCTCTTGGCGTAGCCCGACTCGTGCAGGCCGGCCACGTAGCCGCGGAGATCGAGCACGGTCACGTCGCCGGGCCGGGGGCAACTCCCGCCGCGGGCCTCCGCCAGATAGCCGGCCAACGCGGTAAGGTCTTCGCGGTAGCTTTTGGCGGTGAGTTCCGACGCGTTGCGTTCAACGCGGAGGTACTGCAGGAAGCGTGAGATGGCAATGCGCATGAGTCCGACGTCCGGTAAGACGGAGACAGTAGTCATCTCGCTGGGCGAGATGTCGGCTCGTCTCGCGGAGCGAGACGGCTACTATCGATGTCGGCTCGTCTCGCGGAGCGAGACGCCTACTATCGGCTAGAAGTCGTCCATATCTGACGGCAAGGGCAGGTCGAACCGCGAATGGGGCGTCTGTTTCTGGCTCTCTTGGTGGATCTTCTGGCTGAGCACGGCGGCGTCGTACCAAGTGAAACTCAGCTCCGGATTCGAGGCGTAGCGGCCCAACGTCCGCAGCGTTTCGGCGCGGCTGGTATCGTCGTAGAGGAACACGTAGCGTTCCGTTCCTTTGACCAGCGCCAACACGTTGATATCCTGACTCACGCCGTCGCTCTCCATCACCGAAGCGGGAAACACGTCACAAGGTGTTATCGGACGGAGGGCCACCGCCACACCACTCGCGTTTGGCCGGCTCCGCCGCGGGCGCTGAGCATGGCGGCGATATGTGTGTGGCAACAGAATCGGATGAAGTCGTCGCTGCGCATTAGGTAATCTTGCCAGCCCCCAAACCGGGCTTCGTCGCGAAAGTAGTAGTAGGCGGCCAGGGCCTCGGTGAATTCCGGATCGTTGCCGTGGAACATCTCGATGTGGCTGAGCACCGGCCTGTCGGTCGGACGGCACGCGGCCGGCTGGGCTCGGGGCGGAGGTGGAATGAACCCGCGTGGGTCGGGCCAATCCGGCGGCAAATCTGCACGCGGAGCACCCGGCACGGGGGCCACCGGTGTGCCGTCGGCGGCCGGTTCGCTCACGGGCGCTTGATAGGCGAGCGCGTGCGTGCCCTCTTTCCAAGTCGGGTCATCCCACTCCGGAACCGACTGTGTTCCAACAGGAGGCGGCCCACCTGCCGCAGGTATTTGCCTGGGGGAACGGCCATCTTCGTATTCCGGCGTTTGTGTCTCGAGTTGTGCCCGGGCCAGCGCCATTTCGGCTTCGTAGACCAACGGGCCGGGAATCTGCTCTTCCTCGGGAGTGCCCCACGGCAGTCCGTAGCCGGGCGGAATCGGGTGATAGCAGGGGTTCGCGGAATACCACAGAACCCGCAATCCGAGCCGTGGTGGGTAGTAGGCCTTGTAGTCGGTCACGGTGCCGACCACGACGGCATCGACCCCCAGAAGCTGAGCCAGTCGACGCGCATCCTCCGGACCGTTCAGCTCGATTCCGTTTGCGAGCATCTGCTGTTTCACAACACCCGGCGGGGCCACCTCGAATCCCGAGATCGCCTGCAACTCGTTGAAGTAGGCCAGGGCCACGTCATCCCCGTTGAGCGTCGGCTCGGCGCTCTGGTTGATAAACGGCGCAACGGCAACCTTGGAAAGCTGGGGGAAAGGGTTGTGTAGCGTGGGCTGGTGGGAGATTTCGGGCAGGAACGAACACCCACACGCCAGCGCACATCCGCAGAGGATCGAGAATCGTAGCATCGCTCGAGCGAACCGATCGTGAAGAAGGAACCCCCCTTCTTCACCCCCCGGAACGGGGCGCAACAATGCGCGCACAGGCCGGGCGGCCGGTATCATCCGTAATATCGGAAAACGTCGCGTAGCTACTGTAGTTTGAATTGTCGAAATCGGCATAGTGCCGGTCCGCCGTGAAGCGGGGGGAGTTGAACCGGGGGGAATTGATGGGAGAATGCGAGAAAGACGTGGGAAACGAGACACTGACAGTCGGAACCACACCATGCAGACCGATGGACCGGATACACCGCCCGCCAGCATTACCAGAAACCCCACGCGAGCAGTGCGAGTTGGCTCGGTGACCATCGGGGGCGGCGGGCCGATCGTCGTGCAGAGCATGTGCGCTACGAAGACCTGCGACGTCGAAGCCACCGTGAGGCTGGCAAATCGGCTTTTCGAGGCGGGGGCCGGCGTGGTGCGGATCGCGATCGACACCCGGCGCGACGTCGAGGCGCTAAGGGAGATCCGTCGGCAGACGACGGCCAACCTGGCGATCGATCTGCAAGAGAACTACCGCCTGGCGGCCGATGTGGCCCCGCTGGTCGAGAAAATCCGCTACAACCCCGGGCATCTCTATCACCACGAGCCCGAGCGGCCCTGGCAGCAGAAGGTCCGCTTCTTGGTCGACGTGGCCACCGAGCACGATTGCGCCTTGAGAGTGGGGGTCAATTGCGGTTCGGTCGATCCGGCCTGGCAACGAAAGCACGGCGAGGACGACCCGGTGCGGCCTATGCTCGAAAGCGCCCTGCAACACTGTGATGCCCTCGACCGGGTGGGGTTCACGCGGTACTGTGTGTCGCTGAAGGACTCCGATCCGGCGAAAGTGGTCGAGGTGAACCGACGTTTTGCCGAACAACGTCCGGATGTCCCGCTGCACCTGGGCGTGACCGAGGCCGGCATGCCGCCGGAGGGGATCGTCAAGACACGGATGGCGTTGGAGCCGCTGCTGCGCCGCGGGATCGGCGATACGATCCGTGTTTCGCTGACCGTGCCGGTGGAGCGAAAGCTCGAGGAGATCGAGGCCGGCCGGCAGATGATCGCCGACGTGGCCGCGGGCGCGTTCCATGAGGACGATGCGTCGCAGCTTATGGGGCTGAATATCATCGCTTGCCCGAGTTGCTCCCGCGTGCAGAATGAGGCCTTCGTCGAACTCGCCCAACAGGTCCGCGAGGCCACGCGATACGCGGCGGACGAACCGCTAACGATTGCCGTGATGGGCTGTCGCGTGAACGGGCCGGGCGAGACGGACGACGCCGACTTGGGGCTCTGGTGTGGACCGGATCGGGTGAACCTCAAACGAGGCCAGCAGAAGCTCGGCGTCTTCGGCTACGACGAGATCCTGCCTCGGCTGAAGGAGGAGCTGGACAAGCTGATCGCCGCCAGGAAGCAGACCGAGTGATCGGCGGCTCGGCGACCGCCGTTTTGCCCCACCGTTTTGCCCCACCGTTTTGCCCAGGAGAACTGCAAAGTGTGCGGGAGCCCGAAAAAGGGGACTGGCTCCGT
>CAYYNP010000507.1:0-838 GCA_964472545.1 uncultured Planctomycetaceae bacterium
AGAAGAACTCGGCGCGGCGATCAAGGCCGGCAAGATCAGCGAGGAAGACGCGAAGAAGAGGTACGCGGCTGCCGAGAAAGCCGTCGCGGCTGCCGAAAAAGCGGCCCAGGAACGAATGGCGGCTGCTCGTGCCAGAGGCCAAGGCGGGGAAGCCCGAGGGGCGGACCGAGCCCGCGCACACCTGATGGAATTGCGGAAGAAACTCGGCGCGCTCGTCGAGGCCGGCAAGATCAGCGAGGAAGACGCGAAGCAGAAGCTCGCCGCCGCAGCAAGGGCGATCAGGGAGCGGATGGGACAGCAGCGTGAGGACGCCGCCAAGAAGATCGACTGGGATGGCATCAAGCGGCGGATCGAGGGCGCCGTCGAGCGCGGCGACATCACCCGCAAGGAGGCCGACGCCAAGTACAAGGCGATCAAAGAGCAGATGGGCCAAAAGCGCGAGGGTGCCGGCCGCGATATCGATTGGGAAGCCATCAAAAAGCGGATCGAAGGTGCCGTCAAGAGTGGCGCCATCACCCGCGAAGAGGCCGACGCCAAGTACAAGGCGATCAAGGAGCAGATGGGCCAAAAGCGCGCGGGTGCCGGCGCCGACATCGACTGGGCAGGCATCAAGAAGCGGATCGAAGGTGCCGTCGAGCGCGGCGACATCACCCGCGAGCAGGCCGATGCGAAGTACAAGGAGATCAAAGAGCGGATCGCCGGAAGCCGCGGGCGATAATGCTCCGATAGCTCAGCGCGATCTTGGTTGATCCGACGACGCGCGGCCCGGACTACGGTCCGGGCCGCGTTTCTTGTGCCGAAGCGGCCGCAGGCAACGAAGAAGGGACAGGTCCAATTT
>CAYYNP010000507.1:848-3898 GCA_964472545.1 uncultured Planctomycetaceae bacterium
CTACAGCCACATCGATCGTCGACGGAGCCAGTCCCCTTTTTCGGGCTCCCGCACTCTTTGCAGTTCTCCTGGCCAGGGCAAGTCGTTTGCCGTGTGGCGGCTGCGTAACGAAAGGGGACAGGTCCAATTTGTGCGAAGCACCCTTCGGGCCGTTCCGGCAAATTGGACCTGTCCCCTTTTCGTTGCACGAGACTACGAAACCTCTTGGGACCTTTGGGGTTTATGAGGAAGAACGGGGGCCTGTGCGCTCGGCCCCGGAAGCATCCGCCCGAACCCTTCAGGAGTACCATCATGCAGCGAGTTGCATCCACCATCTTGGCCCTATCCGTGTTCGCCGTTGCCGCAAGCGAGACCTTCGGGCAGCCGCCGGCCGGCGGGCAGCGGCCACCTGCGACACGAGTCAACCCGCTGATGCGGCTGTTCGACGCAGATCGAGATGCCACACTCTCGGCCGACGAAATTGCCGGCGCGGCAGCCAGATTGAAGCAGTTCGACAAGAACCAAGACGGCAAGCTGAGCAACGAGGAACTGCGAGGTGCCCTGCCGTTTGGACGTGGACCCGGCGGCCCCGGAGGTTCGCGGCCGCCGCTTACGCCCGGCCCCGGGCCTGGAGGTGTGTCCGCCGCCGACCTGCAAAAGGAGACGCTGGCCCAAGACGACGTCGAGAAGCGGATTCTGGCCACGCTGGATGCCATGCGCCAGGGCGAACGTTTCCGCAACGTCTCGCAGACCGACGGGCGGCTGCTGCGGATGTTGGCCGAGGCGGTCAGCGCGCAGCGCGTGGTCGAAATCGGCACGTCGACCGGCGACTCGGCCGTTTGGCTTGCGCTGGCGGTGCAGTCGACCGGCGGACACATCTACACCCACGAAATCGACGAAGGCCGGGCCGCCACCGCCGAGGCAAACTTCAAGAAGGCGGGCGTAGAGAAGCTCGTCACGCTGATCCTCGGCGACGCCCACGAGACGGTCAAACAGTACCGTGACCCCGACAGCCCGCTGTTCGTCGACACCGCCCAGCAGCAGTCGATCGACGTGCTGTTTCTCGACGCCGACAAAGAGGGTTACATCGATTACCTACAGAAGCTGATGCCGCTGATCCGCCCCGGCGGCCTGATCATCGCCCACAACATGAACACGCGTCAGGCCGATGTACGGTTCGTCGAGGCGATCACCGAAAACCCGAAGCTGGAGACGCTGATCCTGCTGAAGGAAGGCACGGGGGTCGGTGTGACGTTGAAGAAGCGGTAGGCGCACTTTTCACCGCCCGTCGCCGAATTTGCCGGAAATGGGTATCCACTTGGCTCAAGTGACATCGGGTGGCCCCGCCGCTTTTCCGCAGCAGACGTCGTTACCTCTCTCTCGCGGCCGGAAAAGCGTCGGGGTTGCGAAGCAACAAGAGGTTCCACATCCGATCACGTGCCTCTTGTGGCTCCGCCCCCCGGGCACTCTTGCGAACCATGCTTATCTCAGTGGCAGAGTACTCTTCGCAAGAGTGACCGGGCCACCCACCGCTGCCGTTTGAGCGAAGCGAACACCCGGTTCGCCAGGATTTGGCCCCTCCGCCGACGCACGCCAAAGTCCGGCGACTTCGCCTACTCCCGCCGCGCCGTCTTGCCGGCCACCGGCAGATAGCCGTAGAGGGTGTCGTCGCCGCGGAGGATGAAGAACTTTACCGGCGAGAGGGCGGCGAAGTCGGGCCGCTTGAGGATGTAGCTGACGTTCTCCAGCGAGATCGTCTCCCAGACGTGCATGCCCACCAGCACGTCGCCGGAACGGATGCCCTGCCGGGCGGCGGGGCTGTCTTGACGGACGTCGACCACGGCCAGGCCGCCGCGATATCGGCCTTGGTGAAGCTGGCGGAACTCCTTGGCGGGGATCGGCCGCAGTTCCGTGCCCAGCACGTTCCACGCGGGGTGGGCGGGCGTGCGGCGCAGCGACGGCGGGTTGGCCAACGCGAGCTGTACGGTGAGCGACTCGCTGCCGCGGCGTACGCCAAGGCGGACCTTCTCGCCGGTCTTCCGTTCGAGCATCGCGCGGTGGAAATCGAGCCCTCGGCGTACGTCGGTCCCGTCGATCGACGTAATCGCGTCGCCCGACCTCAGCCCGGCCGCCGCGGCGGGGCTTTCCGACGCCACCGATGCCACCACGGGCACGGCCGGCCCGGCTTCCGGCCCCAACACCACGCCGTGATAGGTCTTGGTCGTGCCACACTTGGCCAACAGATCGCTGGCCACGCCCAGGGCCTTGTCGACCGGGATGGCGAACCCGATGCCCTGGGCCCCCGCCCGAACCGCCACGTTGATCCCGATCATATCGCCGTCGATGTTCAACAGCGGCCCGCCGGAGTTGCCCGGGTTGATGCTGGCGTCGGTCTGGATCAGGTCGTCGTAATACTGGGCGTCGCTGACTTGCACGCCCCGGTGCAAGGCGCTGATGATGCCCTGGGTTACCGTGTGCTCGTAGCCGTAGGCGTTACCCACCGCGATCACCGTCTCGCCGGGCATCAGATCCGACGAGATGCCCAGCGGGATCACCGGGAGCCGCTCGGGCAGATCGATCTTGATCACGGCCAGGTCGGTTTCGAGGTCGCGGGCGAGCAGCCTGGCGGTCGTTTGGCGTCGGTCGGCCAACGTCACCTGGATCTGCCGCACGCCGTCGACCACGTGGTGGTTGGTGATGATATAGCCCCGCTCGTCGATCACCACGCCGGTGCCCATCCCGTTGACCCGGCGTCCGGCTTCTCCCACGCCGATGTGCACGTCGGCGGCCGTCAGGGTCTTCTCGCCGCGGATGTTCACCACCGAGGGCCGCGCACGCTGCACGGCCTTGACGATCGGCGTCTGCCGCAACTCGGAGCCCTCGGCGGTAAAGGGCGCCAACAGGCTGCCGAGTTGGCAGATCGCGCCAAGCAGGAGGATACGTCGGAGCAAGGGCAACGGGCGCGCGGTTCGTTCGGGCATCGGCATCAGTCGCTCACGGTTGACGGAGAACTAGCAGGTGTTTTGTTTCAACGGGTTTGGCACAAAACCGTGGTCCAGCTAAGCAACAGT
>CAYYNP010000508.1:0-3866 GCA_964472545.1 uncultured Planctomycetaceae bacterium
TGCCGGCCGAAATTGCTGCGGCGAAACTGCTCGGCGTGGGCTCGGGCGATCAGCCAGTTGACGCGCCGGTCGCCGCCGATGGCCGGGTCGTCGAGACGGCCTTCGAGCAACTCGATCCACTCGGCGATACTCCCTTGGGCCCAGTAGCCGTAGGCCAAGGTGTACGCCGCCGGCAGGCTGCAACCGCCGTCGGGCAGTTCGAGGTAGCCTTCTTCGAGTTCTTCCAAATGGGTTGAATACTCCCAGAGCATCGTCGTGGCGAGCTGCCAGTATTCGTAGCGGTTCGGGCCGAAGTAGTCTTTGGCGAATTGCGACGCTGGGTCCGGGTGCAACTGCATCCATTGGCCCAACAGGTCCAACGCCTCGTCCAACGCACCGGGGCGAAACAGCGTGTAGAGTCCCCGCGCCTGCTTCTGCGAAAGGGCCGCCATCACGGACTGGTCCGCGGCAACCGCTTGCAGGAAGGCCGCCCGTTGTTGCGAACTCATCGTTTCGGCCAATTGCGCCAGGTCCGGCAGTACGGCCGTCGCGTCGTCGGCCGCGGGGGCGAACTCGGCCACGATGTCGGCGTCTGTGTAGCGGGCACCGAGTTCCTTGCCCAAACGGCCCTGCTGCTGCGGATGCTTCGGCAGGTAGGTCTCGCCGCGGGCCCAAGTGAAGTCGATCTGGGCATCGGTCCGCGTGCCCGTGAATTCTTCGCCGTCGAGCATTGCTTTGTACTCGCCGCGGACGCCCGGCTGGTCGCCTGCGGCGGTCAGCGAAAACGCGCCAGCCGGCACCAACTGCCGCTCGATGCTCGGGCCTTGCCATTTGAGCAAAGCAACCGGCGGCCAGACGATCTGCTTGCCTTGCTGTGAGTGGACGAATTCCACCCGCAGCGGTTTTCGCTGTCCCGCGGTCAACGTTACCGGTTGGCCGGCGTCGGCCCAATTGTCGCTGTTCGCTTCGAGCACCTTTTCGCCGTCGATCCAAACGGTCATAGCCGAACGCACGAACCAGTCGATGTGCTCGAAACTGACGTTGATCGGGCAGGTGGAGAACGTGTAGCGGCCGGTTGCGGGGGCTTCGATGAAGCCGGTCCAGACGACCGAGATTTGGTCGTGGCGGCGGCCGTCGGAGGCGGCCAACTGACCGCGGAGCCACCGCAACTCGCCGGTGGCCAAGAGTTGTAGGTCACTGACGTCGACCCAGGCGGCGATTTCGGTTTCGATCTCGGGTTTGGTGATCGCCAAGCGCCCGAGCAGGTCGCAACGGCCGCGAAGTGCGCCGTAGGAAAGGCCAGCTTCGTCGGCGCGGGCCAGCAGGTTCGTCTTCATCACCGCCAAGTCCTCGTCCTTTAGCATCCCGCGGCACCAGAGGTAGAGCTTGCCAAGGGCGTCGTACGACTCCTGTTGCAGCACGCCCGGTGCGGTCACACGGCGGACCGATTCTTCGGCGATGTTGCGGAGCGTCCTGCTTCTGATGCCCCTGTCTTGCCAGCCGGCGGCCCGCTCGCGGGTTTGGATCAGGTCGTCCAGGGCATAGTCGCCGAAGACTTCTTCGCTGGTGAAGCCCAGCGCGAACGTCAGGTCGAATCGCGACGGCTCTTCGGCGGGTGTGACGCCGGCACCTCCCGCCGCGGCCCCGGCTGATCCCAACGCAATGGTGCAGTTGAACTTCCCCAACGAGATCGAGATCGTGGCCTTGATCGATCTGGTCAGCCAGCGATTGGGGGTGAAGATCCTCTACGACGACAAGATCTCAGGCAAGCGGATCAGCATCAAGGCGCCGACGGAGATCCCGGCCCAATCGCTGATGAGCGTGTTGGAAAGTGCGTTGAAGATGACCGGGCTGGCGTTGGTCGACGCCTCAGCCCCGGGCTGGAAGCGGATCGTGCCCACCTCGGAACTGGCCAGCGTGGCCCCGGTCGGTACGGCCGATGAGGCGATCGCCAGACTGGGCCACGGCACGCCGCTGACGCAGGCGTTCGTGCTCAAACACGCCGACCCGGAGCAGGTCGACCAGGCGATCGCGCCCTTTCTGACCAAGCCGGGCGCCAACAGCATCCCGCTGACCGAGTCGGGCATGCTGATCATCACCGACTACGCCACGAACCTGCTGCGGATCGCCAAGTGGATCGAGGCCTTCGACCAGCCGCGGCCGGGCGTGGTGCTGGAGTTCGTTTCCATCGGCCACGTGGAGGCGGCGGCGCTGGGCAAGCAGGTCTCGTCCGTGTTGGCGGCCAAGGTCAAGGCGGAAGGCGGACGCCAGTTGGGCGCCGGTGTGGAGATCATCGAACAGACCCGCACCAACCAACTGCTGTTGATCGGCACGCGTGAAGCGGTCGACGAGGCGTTGGCGTTGATTCGCACGATGGACGTGCCGCTGGGGCAGCAGACCAAGGTCTACGCGTTTGCCAACGTGGCGGCCGAGCGGATCGACCGGCTGGTGCAGGAACTGCTCGACCCGCTGTCCAGAGATCGCCTCTATCGTTCGGCGATCGATCAGGAGGGCAACCTCTTGATTGTGACCACCAGCGACGAGATCCACGCGCGGATCGAGGGCTTGCAGCAGTCGATGGACGTGGCCGACGGGGCGACGCAGAGCCCGGTGCGGTTCTACAAAGTCAAGAACCTTCCGGTGGCGTCGCTGTTGCAGACGATCCGGGCGATCGAGGGCCAAACGCGCGGCGGGATGGCGGAACAATCACGGCGGCCGCTGCCCACCGACGGCCGTATCCGGGGCGTGCGCGAAATGCCCGTGCCGGGGGCGAACCGGTTGCCGGCGTTTCCCGGTGACGAACTGCCCACGCCGCCGGCGATGCGGGAAGAAACGCCCCCGGGCACCTCGGCCGCCGCTTCGATGGCCGCTCCTTCTTCCACAGCCGGGGCCAACACGCCGGGTGTCGAGGGGGCCGGCAACTTCGCGCAGTACATCGGGCGTGCCCGGATCACGGCCGACGAGAACACGAACATGCTGATCGTGGTGGCCGAGCCGGCCGTGCAGCGGATCTACGCCGAGCTGATCGAACGGCTCGACCGGCGCAGGCCGCAGGTGCTGATCGAGACGAAGGTGGTGATCATCGACACGTCCGACGACTTTTCGCTGGGTGTGGAGGTCTCGACCGGCGACCGCAGCGGGGCCGAGCGGCTGCTGGCGTTCAGTTCCTACGGGCTGAGCAAGGTCGACCCGGTCAGCGGGGCGTTGGCGTTGGCGCCCGGGTTGGGATTCAACGGCACGCTGGTCGATCCGGATACGGCCGACGTGGTGATTCGGGCGTTGACGGCCCACCGCCGCGCCCGGGTGGTCACGGCCCCGCGAATTCTGGTGAGCGATAACGCCACGGGCCAACTGTCCAGTGTGGCCGAAGTGCCCTTTACCAGCGTCAACGCCTCACAGACGGTGGCCACGACGAGTTTCGCCGGGTTCGCCGAAGCGGGGACCACGATCACGGTCACGCCCCGGGTGAGCGAGGACGACCATCTGCAACTTGACTACGCGCTCACGCTGAACGCCTTTACCGGCAGCGGCGGCGATGGCGTGCCCCCGCCGCGGCAGACCGACGAGGTTTCCAGCCAGGTGACGATCCCCGACGGGCATACGATCATCGTGGGCGGGTTGAATCGCCGCAACTCCTCCCTCGATACCAAGGGCATCCCCTTTATCGAAGACATCCCCATACTCAAGTACGTTGCCGGCAACCAGACTCGAGCCCAGGCTTGCAGTTCGCTCTTTTTCTTCATCCGGCCGATCATCCTGCGGGACGACAAGTTCAAGGACTTGAAGTTTCTCTCCGAGCAAGACGGCCGTCAGGCGCGTGTGCCTTCGCAGTTTCCAACCAGCGAGCCCGTCTGGATGGACTAGACTGCGGTCGCTGCTATAATGCG
>CAYYNP010000509.1:0-3855 GCA_964472545.1 uncultured Planctomycetaceae bacterium
CGACGGAGCCAGTCCCCTTTTTCGGGCTCCCGCACACTTTGCAGTTCTCCTGCCGACGTCCCGTCGGCGATGGCATTCGCTCCGCCGCGGGTGTATCCTAGACCTGTTGTGAAACACCTTACCAGCCGCGCCTTACGGAGCCGACCATGCAGCGCAACAAGTACCTCCCGCGGAGTTGGGGCGAGCGACTCGCGGTCGTGGCGATCGTAGTCTTCGCGCCCTGTTGTTCTCTCGCAGACTCCGACGACGCCAGGTCCAAGCAGCCCGATATCGTCCTGTTTGTTGCCGACGACCACGGCGCCGCGGATTCGGGCGCCTACGGCGACTCGCACGTCCGCACGCCCAACATCGATCGTCTCGCCGGAGAGTCGATGCGGTTCACGCGTGCCTTTGCCGCATCTCCGCTGTGCAGTCCGTCGCGTTGCGTGATTGCGACCGGCCTGATGCCGCACCGCAACGGCGGCCACAAGTTTGGCACGCCCATCCGCGGCGACATTGCGACCATGCCGGAGTATTTCAAGCGGCTGGGCTATTACACGGCCCACATCGGCAAGTTCCACCACACCCCACGCAACAGGTTCCCGTACGATTACGCACACGGCGACGAACGCACGGCGCCGGAGTTTGTCGCGCAATACGGCGAGGACAAGCCGCTGCTGCTGGTCGTCTGCACGCATCCGCCCCACACGCCTTGGGTCAAGAACACGGCGTACGACGGCTCCCGGATCACACTGCCGCCGAACTTCGTCGACACGCCCCAGACGCGAGACGACAGGGCCAATTACTACAGCGACGTTACGTTGATGGACGGCATCCTCGGTGATGTGCTGGCGTCGCTTCGGAAGCACGACCGCCTGGACAATACGCTCTTCGTCTACACCAGCGACCAGGGCGCCAACTGGCCCTTTGCGAAGTGGTGCGTGTACGACGCCGGACTACGCGTTCCATTGATCGTGCGATATCCCGGCACGGTCACCCCGGGAAGCACGAGAGACGCAATGATCGGCCTTGCCGACCTGCTGCCCACACTGATCGAGGCGGCCGGTGGCGAACCGCCGGAGGGTATCGACGGGCGGAGTTTCCTCGGCGTGCTGACCGGGAAGATCGAAGAGCATCGCAGCGTGGTGTTCGGCACCCACACGGGAAACGACAACGGCGGGCCGGGCATCGCCAATCATTGCCCGGCGCGTACGATACGCTCGGCCACGTACCGATACATCGTCAACCTCTCGCCGGAAACGACCTTCACCACCCACATTACCGGATGCAAGACGGGGCCGCATTATTTGCCGCACTGGGACTCCTGGGTGGCGAAGGCCAAAACGGACCAGAACGCGGAAAGGATTGTGCAAGCCTATCAACACCGCCCGCGCGAGGAACTGTTCGATATCGAAAACGACCCCCACGAGATGAACAACCTCGCGGGCAAGGCGGAATACGCATCGGCCAAGCTACGGCTGCGGCGGCAACTTGCCGAGTGGTGCCGCCAGCAGGGCGATACGGTGGCGGCAAAGGCCTTGCTCGAACTCGATGCTTCCGAGGAGGCCCATGAGTAGCGCAACTCGTATCAGATATGGCGTCCGGCCGACCAGCTTCAACGAATGGCCCGAGACGCCTTTCATGAGGAGGTGAGTAAAGTGCAGCACAAGAGAGCTTCCGCAAAAGGGATTTCACAGGCCGCGTGGTTGCGTATGGCCGGTGCGGCGCTGGCCGTCGCATGTTGGGCGGCGTCCGTTCCCGCCGGTGCCCAGTCGCTCGAGGAACTGGCCAAACCCAAAGAGGGCCGCAGCATGCGGTCCACTTCGACGGCCGTCGACGCCGACGGTAACTACGCCCACGCCAACGGCGACAATTCGCGCGTCGACGCCGGGGCGACCAAGGTCGTGCTCGACGCCAAAGGACCGGGCGTGATCACGCACATGTGGTTCACGTTCCTCGCGCCCGAGCCGCATCCCTGGGCGCGGGACGGATCGGCCAACCACCAGGAGATGCTGCTGCGGATCTTCTACGACGGCGCCAAGCGGCCCGGCGTCGAGGCGCCGCTGGGCGACTTCTTCGCCAACTCCTTCGGCAAGCGGAGCGAGGTGATCAGCGTGCCGGTGGTCGTCGAAGACGCCGACTCGTACAACTGCTTCTGGCGGATGCCCTTTCGCAAGTCGGCCCGGGTGGAGATCGTCAACCAGAGCCAGAAGAAGATCAACCTGCTGTACTACAACATCGACTGGATCAAGCGCGATTCGCTGCCGCCCGACACGCCCTACTTCTACGCCCAGTATCGTCAGGAGTATCCGGTGAAGCAGGGCCAAGACTACGTACTCCTCGACACGCAAGGCAAGGGCCACTACGTCGGCACCGTGCTCTCGGTCCGCTCGCGCAGCCCGTCGTGGTTCGGCGAGGGCGACGAGAAGATCTACATCGACGGCGAGACGAAGCCCTCGATCTGGGGCACCGGCACCGAAGACTACTTTCTCTCGGCCTGGGGGCTGAAGACGACCAGTACGCCCTATTTCGGCACGCCCTACTTCGACCAGTGGGGCATCGTCGGCGGGCACACCAGCGCCTATCGTTGGCACGTGCAAGATCCGATCGTGTTCAGCAAGGCGATCAAGGTGACCATGGAACACTGGGGCTGGATCTCTTCGGACGAGAACATCGAAGGCAAGACCCACAGTTGGAACGAGCGGCAGGACGACTACTCCAGCGTGGCCTTCTGGTATCAGACCGGCCAGCCGACGTTGGCCGCCCGAGCGCCGCACGCCAAAGAGCGGGCGCTGCCGAATCTGGATCTGGTCTTTCTCGCCAAGCCGTATACCGACGCCAAATACCACGGCGATGGCCACGCGCAGGTGCAGTCGAATCTCGGGTTCTTTCCTCAGGGTCAGTTGTTCTATCGGCCCGAGCAGGCGGAAGGGGCTTGGGTGGAGATCCCGTTTTCGGTCAAAGAGAAGGAACCGCGGCGTCTGTTGATCAAAGGCACCCGGGCCAACGACTACGGCCGCTATCAGGCGTATCTCAACGGCGTGAAACTCGGCGGGCCGATCGACCTCTACTACGACGGGATCTCCGACTGGGAGTGGCACCTGTTGGACTTCTGGCCCGAGGAGGGCGAGTATACGCTGCGGCTGGAGTGCGTCGGCAAGAACCCGAAATCGCTCGGCCATTTCCTGGGGGTCGAGTCGGTCCGGCTCCGCGAGCGCCGCCCGCGCGTCAAAGAGTGGGCCCAAGATAAGGACAGGGACTGGCGTGAGAAGCCGATTCTCTATAACTAGTGCTCTGTCAATTCTCGATCCTTGGGTGCCATGCCCACGCTTGCGTGGGCATGTTGATCAGGATTTCGGCATGCCCACTCAAGCGTGGGCACGGCACCCGACTTACCCACTGGTTCCCAAACTCCAGTTTGGGAACCAGTTGTACCTATTTCGACATCGCCTTGATCGCCTCGTCGTTCCTGCCCAGCCAAACGTCCATCTCGCCCTTGCCGCGGTGCGCCCAGGCGTAATAGGGGATCAGCACCAGTTTGTGGTCGGCTTTGACCAGCGGCTGGTCTCCTTCGCCGGGCTCCGCCGCCAGGGCGTTGCCTTGGATGACTTGGATACCGCCGAGCATTTTCTTGCGGAACTCGGTGGTCAACTCGGCGTCGTCGGGTAGGATCAGGCCGTGCGTCTTGCCGTTGTTGTCGGGCCATTCGGCACAGAAGACGATCGGCCCGCGCTCGACGGCGACCCGGTTGCGGTCGGCCTCGACCTTCTCGTTGGCGGTCACCCTGCGGATCAGCATCGGCAAACTCAGTTCGATCGTGTCGCCCTTTGCCCACGTACGGTCAAGCGTTGTTTTGTGTCAACGGGTTTGGCACAA
>CAYYNP010000510.1:0-3687 GCA_964472545.1 uncultured Planctomycetaceae bacterium
GGCCGCGGCCAACGCCGGGGCGTCGTTCACGCCGTCGCCGACCATGATCACCGCTTGGCCCAAGTGCCCAAAAAACTCGGCCTTCTGCTGCGGCGAGAGTTCCGCCGCCACGGACGCGATGCCCACGTCGGCGGCCACCTCTCGCGTGACTTGCTCGCGATCGCCGGAAAGCAACGACGTCTCGTAGCCCATCCGGTGCAAGCGGTCGATGACCGCCGGGCTCTCGTCGCGCACCGGATCGCTGAAGCGGAACGCCCCGCAGACCTTCCCGTCACGGCCCCAAAAGGCCACCGAGCCGGCCAACGTCGGCACGTCTTTGGGGAACGTCCAACCGTCGGACTCGAACCAACCGCGTCGGCCGACGCGGATCGGCCCACCGCCGGCCAACTCGCCGGGCAACTCGCCGGGCAACGCGTCGGGAAGCCGGCCTTCGACGCCGTCACCGGCCGTCTCGCGCACGCCCTCTGTCGGCAGCAACGCGAGACCCGTTTGGCGCGCTTCCTTGAGCAAGGCCGCGGCGATCGGATGACGCCCGCCGCGTTCGATCGACGCTGCCCATTGAATGGCGGTTGCCCGCGGCGTGCCGTCGAAGGCTAGGGCCTCTTCCAGCCGGAAGTCGCCCCGGGTGATCGTGCCGGTCTTGTCGAAGCAAACGCGGCGAATCCGCCGCAACCGTTCGAGCACGGCGAAATCGGAGAGCACGATCCCGCGGCCGCCGAGTACCGAAAACGTGCGGAGGATCACCACCGGCGTGGCCAATCCCAGCGCACATGGGCAAGCCACCACCAGCACGGCAACCATCCGCAACACGCCGTCGGAGAATCCGCCGGCGGCCCAGCCAAGCGCCAAAGCACCCAGCGCCAACGCGATCACTACGGGAAAGAAGGCCGCCGCGACTCGGTTGGCCAGCCGGGAGACGCGGTGCGGCCGCAACAGGCCCTCTCGCACGCGATCGAGCACTTGCATCAGTGTCGACGCGGCGTAAGCAGCCGTCACCGTCAGCGCCAAGTCGCCCTCGGAAACCGTGCTGCCGGCATAGACCGGGCTGTCGGGGTGCTTGTGTACGGGCCGCGACTCACCGGTCAAACAGGCTTCGGAAACCCACGCCTCGCCGCCGACGAGCGTTCCGTCCAGGGGCACCGTTTCGTCCCGCTCGACGTGGATCCGATCGCCGGGCCGAAACGCCTCCACCGGGCGGAAGCGGCCGTCGGCTCCTCGGGCCTTCGCCGGCAACAACGACGCCATACTGCGCAATACGGCCGTAGAGTTCCGCTTATAGCGCCCCTCGACCAGCCGGCCGAATAAGGCCAAAGTCACGATCACCGCGGCGGCGTCGAAGTAATAGTGCTCTGAGCCGATGAAGACGTTGGCCGTGCTGGCGCCGAACGCCGTGAGGCTGCCCAATGCCAGCAGACTGTCCATTACCGGCATCCGGTGCCGCAGGGCGGCGAAACCGCGCACGAGGATCGACCGGCCGCAATAGAAGACGACCGGCGCTGCCAGGGCAAACAACAGCCACGGCAGTCTACGACGGCTGACTGGGTCGAGTTCTTCGTAAAGCCCCACGTACGAGACGAAGCTGAGCATCATTAGGTTGGCCGTGAGAAAGACGGCCGCGCCGAATTCGATCAGCGGGCGGTGGGAGCCCGGTTCGCCGGCCGATTCGGTCAACGTGTAGCCGAATCGCGACAGCTCACGCCCCACGGCGGCCGGATTGGTCCGTAGCGGATCGAAAGCGAAGCGGACACCGTCGGTGAGGAAATCGACCTGCACCTCCCGCACGCCGTCGACGCGCCCGGCCAGATGCCCCGCCAGCCAGGCACACGAGGGACACATCATCCCGTCGAGTTGCCCGCGGTAGGTTCGATACTTGGCGGAATCTTCCCTCCGTTGAAAAGGGGGACAGGCACCTCGCTGGCCGTCGTCTTCACCATCGGGAAAGGCCCCCCGCTCGGAGCCAGTCCCCCTCTTCAACGGGCCATCGGACGAGCTTTCGTCGGCCTCGCCGGGCAGCCAGCCGGCGGTTTGTGCCTGGCGGAAGACGGGATGGTCCTTGAAGTCGGCCGCGTCGAGTTGGGGCGCGACCGCCGAGATCACATTGAAGACGTGATAACAGCCCCAGCAGCAGAACGTCCGCCCGTCGCGCACGAGGCTGCCGTCGGCCGGCAGGCCGCAGAGGACGCAGGCGGGATGGGACGGGAGAGAGTTGGGCACGGAGGGGGAACTGGCGATTGCAAATTGAGAATTGAGAAACGCAGAATGCAAATTGCGAAATGCAAAATGTAAATTGGGGGGTTATTGGTGGCAACAGCCGCCGGGGGACATCATTTGGTAGAGGTTCCACATCGAAGCGGCGCCGAGTAGTAGGAGCAGGATGCCGGCGATGCGGCCGTAGCCGATCTTGCCGACGCGTCGGGCGAACCCGGCCGCGTAGGGCACGCCCATCATCACCGGCAGCGTGCCCAGCCCGAAGGCGAGCATCATCAGCCCTCCCCGATGCCACGTCCCCGCGGCCAGCGCCACGCCCAGCATGCCGAACGTCGCGGCGCAAGGCAAGAGGCCGAAGAGCAGGCCGAGGAAACAGGTCTTGATCGGCGGCGGGATCAGCGGTGTCGGGCGGACCATCCATCGCCCCAGCGCCCGGGAGGGAAAGGCCGCGCCGAGGCACTTCTGCGGCGCCAGCCCCATCAACGCCAACGCGGCCGCTACCATGATGGCACAAGAGATGCCCGCAATGGTCACCGTCAGCCATCGGCCGCCGAAGGAAATCTGAAACGTCTGGCCGACCAACCCGGCGACGATCCCCATCGCCCCGTAGGTCGTCACCCGCCCGATGTTGTACGCCAGGATCCGACAAAACGGCCGGCCGGCGCCGGTCAGCCCGATCACCGACGCCAGCGCCCCGCACATCCCGAAGCAGTGCCCGGTCATCGACAACCCGATCCCCCCGGCCAATGCCAGGCTGCCGATGTAGCTCAGTTGATCGATCGACGGAACGTTCACGACGTTTCTCCCGGCAAACTGAGTACTAGCGCCTCGTTGCCGGTGCCGAGTTGCTTGCGACAACTGCCGATGCAGCGCGTGCAGTTGGTGCAAAGGTGGCCGGACGATTGCCCGCGCACGTTCAGACGCATCGGGCAGACCGCGTCGCAGCCACCGCAATTGGTGCAGCCGGGCGTCTTGAAGACCACCTGCAGCGTCGCGTCGTTGCGCAACAGCACCTGCAACACACCGTAAGGGCACACACCGTGGCAAAACCGTTCTCGCAACGCTACCAAGATGATCGACAAGACCGCCAGGACCGCCAAGGCAAACAGCACCGCGGCCGTCGAGGGCAGCGACCAGGTGGGACGCTCGTCGGCGAAGAAGACCACCGACCACGAGAACAAGCCGCAGAGCACGACGGCCACCACCAACCGCAGCCAACGCATCCGCCGTGGCCGCAGCCATTCGAGGAGTTGATGATAGGGACACACGCACGAGCAGAACGTCCGCCCGGTGTGGAACGTCAAGTAGACGATCCCCGCTCCGGCAGCCATGATCGCCAGGAAGAAGTAGATGAAGCTGGTGATCGGGAAGTCGATCCCGGCAATCGTCAGCACTAGCCGCTCCGCCGAGAAGCGAATCTGGCCGGCCACCAGGGCAGCCAGCACGATCATCCACGCGACCATCGCCACCGGGCGGCGC
>CAYYNP010000511.1:0-3683 GCA_964472545.1 uncultured Planctomycetaceae bacterium
TCGGAGCCAGTCCCCCTTTTCCACTCCCGCGAATCGACTTTGCAGTTCTCCTGGGCTGTTGGCATCGTTGTCGCACGAAAACCTTGACGCGGAGGTCGCGGCTTGTTATCGTGAGAATTGGATACTTGTCCTGATCATGCGGGATGCTCCGGTTACACGCCCCCCGTCCGAGCCGCACTGCGGCTTGCGCACCATCGGGCCGGCGGCCGGAACGACGGCCTCGCGAGGACCGGACGGTTCTCGCCCGTCGACCACGCGGCCGTTGCAACCCTATTCGAGGATGGAACTGATGACCAGCCGCCGTCTACCCCGCCGTATGTCTCGCCAGGGCACCCAACCTGCCCACAAGGACCGCCGCCGGCTGGCCTTCGAGACGCTCGAGGAGCGCCGCGTGTTGGATAGCACCGTCGTGTTCAACGAGGTGATGTACAACCCGGCCGGGCCGACCGACGACACGCTCGAGTGGATCGAACTCTACAACCAACTCGCCGTCGATATGGACGTCTCCGAATGGACCCTCGAAGGCGGCGTCGACTACGATTTCCCCAGCGGCACCACGGTACCCGGCCGCGGCTTTCTGATCGTGGCCAAGTCGCCGGGCGCCCTGCACGCCGCCACCGGATACATCGGCGCAAAGGGGCCTTATACCGGCCGGTTGGCCAACGAGGGTGAGGAGTTGCGGCTGGTCAACAACGACGGCCGCGTGATGAACGTGTTGGACTACCGCGACGACGGCGACTGGCCCGTCGCGCCCGACGACTCGGGGGTGACCTTGGCCAAGCGCGATCCGTCGTCGGCCACCGAGCCGGCGGAGAACTGGACCCGCAGCGTCTTCATCAACGGTACGCCGGGCGAGCACAACACGCCGCTGGCGCCCACCGTCGCCGTGGCGTTCAACGAAGTGGCCGCCGCGTGGCACGCCCCGTTTCAAGTGGAGTTGGTCAACTACGGCACGACGTCCGTACAACTCGGCCAGTACACGATCGCCAGTTCGGCCGGCGGTGAGTACGTTTTGCCGGCCGGTCCGCTCGCGCCGGGCGGCTACCTGTCGATCACCGGCACGCAACTCGGTTTCAACGTGGCCCAAAGCGATCGGCTCTTCCTCTTTACGCCCGAGGGAAACCAACTCGTCGACGCGGTGAAGATCGACGACGCCATTCGCGGCCGGCTGCCCGAGGCCACCGGGCCTTGGCTCTACCCCGACGCGGCCACGCCCGGCGAGGCCAACCGCTTCGCCTTGCACGACGAGATTGTGATCAACGAGATCATGTATCACGCCTTCCCACAGTTGACCACCGACACGCAGCCGTTTCTCGATTCGACCGAGGAGTGGATCGAACTCTACAACCGCGGCACGACCGCCGTCGGCGTCGGCGGCTGGAGGCTGACCGGCGCGGTGGGCTACGCGTTTCCTCCCAACACCGCGATCCTCCCGGGCGAGTATCTGGTCGTCGCCCGAGACGCCGCCGAACTGAGCGACAAATACCCTGCAATCGACATCGTGGGCAACTTCTCCGGTTCGCTGAACAACAGCAACGAGCGCATCCGGCTGTTCGACGCCGTCGGCAACCCGGCCGACGAAGTCCATTACTACGACTCCGGACGCTGGCCGCTGTACGCCGACGGCGGCGGTTCGAGCCTCGAGTTGCGCAATCCCTTCGCCGACAACGCCAAGGCCGAAGTCTGGGCCGCCAGCGACGAGACCGGCAAGTCGACCTGGACCACGTACACGTATCGCGGCATCTCCCGCGAGCCGCTGGAGGTCTCCGAGCGCTTCAACGAGTTCATCTTCGGCCTGCTCGACGAGGGCGAATTGTTGATCGACGACGTCAGCGTCGTGAAGACACCCGACACGACGCCCGCCGAAATGATGCAGAACGGCACGTTCGAGGCGGACACGCTCGGCGCGGCCCCGCTCAAGTGGCGGCTGATCGGCAACCACAGCGGCATCGTGGCAGCCGACCCCGACGACCCGGAGAACCAGGTGCTGCACGTGGTGGCCAACGGCCCACAGCAACACGTACACGACCACGTCGAAACGACGTTCGTGGGCAACACGTCGATTGCCGATGGGAGGGAGTACGAGATCTCGTTTCGGGCAAAGTGGCTCGGCGGCAATTCTCAAGTGAACAACCGCTTCTATTTCACGCGCATGAGCAACACGGCGCTGCTCGACGTGCCGGTGAACAACGGCACGCCCGGGGCACGGAATTCCACTTTCGAGACGAACGTGGGGCCGACCTACGCCGATTTCGGCCACGCGCCGATACTGCCCGTGGCCGACCAACCGGTCACCGTGTCGGTCGTCGCCGCAGACCCCGAGGGAGTCGCCGGGGTTACGCTGCGGTGGCGGTCCGACGGCCAGAGCTTCAGCGGCGTGGTGATGGCTGCCGACGCATCCGGCCGCTACACGGCGACGATTCCCGGCCAACCCTCCGGACGGATGGTCCAGTTCTACGTCGAAGGCACCGACACGCTCGACGCCACGTCGACCTATCCGGCCGACGGGCCCGACTCGCGCGCCCTGTACCAGGTCGACAATGGACGCGGCCCCAACACGCCGATCGACACGCTGCGGTTGGTGATCCTCAGCGCCGACAACAACCAGTTGTTCTCGTCGGTCGATCGCATGAGCAACAACTACGTCGGCACCACGTTGATCTACAACGGCACCGAGGCCTTCTACGACGTCGACGTGCGCCAGATCGGCAGCCGCTTCATCCGCCCCAACAGCGGCTACAAGGTTCGCTTCCATCCCGACCACAAGTTCTACGGCGTCCACGGCTCGATCCGCATCGACATCAACGGTCTCAAAGAGATCTACATGAAGCAGATGGTCAACCGGGCCGGCGGCAGCAGTGTGAGCCTCTACGACGACATCGCCTACGTCGTCTCGCGCCGGCATACCCGGACGATGCTGCTCCAATTGGCGCGCTACGAGGACGTCTTCCTCGACGAACAATTCGCCAACGGCGGCGACGGCACCAAGTTCGAGTTGGACGACATCACGTACCCCAACGGCCCCTCGCCTTCGCCGGAAGGCCCCAAGCTGGGCACCGGCGTCAGCTCCCCGGACATGAACGACCGCGGCCCAAGCGAGGAGGCCTATCGAGGGCACTTGCTGATCAAGAACAATCGGACCGAAGACGACTATAGCGGCATCGCGGCCATGTCGCAGGCGATGCACCGCAACGGCCAGGAACTCTACGAAGCCACCCGCGCGGTGATGGACGTCGACCTCTGGATGCGTCACTACGCCACGCAAGCGTTCCTCGGCAACTGGGATACTTACGGATTCGGCCGGCCCAAGAACCTCCGCATCTACGTCCGGCCCGAAGACGGTATGATGATCCCGCTCTTTTGGGACGCCGACCTGGCCAACCTCACCGCCGGCTTGATCTTCAACGGAGGCCAGACCCGGCTCGACGAAATTCGTAACCTGCCGGCCAACCTGCGGCTCTTCTGGGGCCACATGTGGGACTTGACCGAGCGGTCCTTCAACGCTCAGTACATCCAGCCTTGGGCCAACCATTATGCCTCGCTCATCGGGACCAGCTTTGCCAACGACGTCAACCTGATCCGCAACCGCGCCAGCCAGGCCCGGTCGCAGGCGCTCTCGGCCGTCCCTCGCGTCTCCTTCCGCCTGACCACCAACAACGGCGGGAACTTCTCCGTACACGACG
>CAYYNP010000512.1:0-3605 GCA_964472545.1 uncultured Planctomycetaceae bacterium
CTACCGCAGCAGCGAATCGGACCCCGAGGGCGAAAAGAGCTGGAGGCCGATGCGTCGCGGGGTGGCCGACATGCACCGTCGAGCGGAGGTCTCCCAGGCGGCCAACGACCGCTACGCCGAAGCCCTGGCGTCGCTCGACGCGACCACGCCGGTCGGGCAGTTGGCCGCGAAGGTCTGTCGGCCGGTGCGAAACAACGGCAAGCGGCATCGGGCCCTGCGTCCCTTCTCCGACGAGGACCGCGCGTTGCTCGAAGCGATCAGCGACGGACGGTACGCGGCCGAAGGCTTCTGCAATCGCGATCTGGCCGCCCGGCTGTATCCAGCGCGTCGAGCCACTCCGGCCGAACGAGCCCGTTGCGGCTCGAAGGTCTCGTATCGCCTGCGTCTTCTTCGCGCTCATGGCCTGATCCGCAAGTCGCCCAGCCGTCGCCGCTACCACATGACCACGAAGGGCCGTCAAATCGCCACCACGCTGCTTCAATCCCAACACGTAACCTTGCAACAACTTAACGCCGTCGCTGCATGAACACATCGTGAAAAACTTCACGATCTTTGAGATTAGTAGAAGGAGAATCGAACTGATGAACGATCAACTCTTTACCGTCGCCGACCAAATCGTCCTCGTCTCCGGAGCCAGCCGCGGGATCGGCCGGGCGATCGCCGAGGGATTCGCCCAGCGCGGGGCCACGGTGGTGATTACCGGCCGGTTGGCCGAGACCGTAGATGCGACCGCCGAAGAAATCTGTCCCGAGGGCGGAACCGTTCGGGCGAAGGTCTGCGATGTGGTCGACGCGGAGGCGATCCGCCGCACGGTCGACGAGGTCATAGACGAGTTCGGCCGCATCGACACGCTGGTCAATTGTGCCGGCGTGAACCGCCGGATGAAAGTCGAGGAATACACCGACGAGGATTTCGATTTCGTCACCAACATCAACTTCCGCGGCGCGTTCATGATGGCCCAAGCCGCCGGGCGGAAGATGATCGCCGCGGGCAAGGGCTCGGTGGTCAACATCGATTCGATCAACTCCCACCGGCCGTTGGACCGCGTGACGCCGTATGCGATGTCCAAGGCGGCCGTCAGCAGCATGACCCGCTCGATGGCCATGGAATGGGGGCCGATGGGCGTCCGGGTCAACGCGGTCGCCCCGGGCTTCACGCTCACCGCGCTGACTGTGCCGCTATGGGAAGAGAACGAGCAAAATGCCGAACGCTGCGCCTGGCGCCGCCGCAACACACCGCTGCGGCGGATCGGCCAGCCGGAAGACATGATCGGGGCCACCGTCTTCCTGGCCTCCGAAGCCGCGGCCTACGTCACCGGCCAGGTTCTCTACGTCGACGGCGGCACCACGTGCGGGTTGTTCTGGCCGATGTGAGGTGACGCTCGCCGCGACGCCCCACTTTGGTATACTTAGCGGCATGAGCACGGACCCCACCGAAGCGCAAGGCGGCCAGGAACGCCGCCGATCGCGGGAAATGAGCCTCAAGCGGGGGCAACCCCCCACCCAGGTGCCGGGCTATGAGCCGGAACGGTTCCTGGGCGTGGGGGCGTATGGCGAAGTCTGGGTCGCGCGGGAGCGAAACACGGGTCGAAAGGTGGCCATCAAGTTCTACGCCCATCGCAGCGGGCTCGATTGGTCGTTGCTCAGCCGGGAAGTCGAGAAACTGGCCTTCCTGTTTGCCGACCGCTACGTGGTGCAGCTTCTGGGTGTCGGCTGGGACGCCGAGCCGCCCTACTACATCATGGAATACCTCGATCGGGGGTCGCTCGCCGAGCGGCTGCAATCGGGATCGATGCCGGCCGAAGAGGCCGTCCGCGTGTTTCGCGACGTGGCCGTGGGGCTGGTCCACGCCCACGGCAAGGGTGTATTGCATTGCGACCTGAAGCCGGCCAACATCCTTCTGGACCAGGACGACAAACCCCGGCTGGCCGACTTCGGACAGTCGCGGCTCTCCGACGAACAGGTGCCGGCGCTGGGCACGCTCTTCTACATGGCCCCGGAGCAGGCCGACCTGGAGGCCGTGCCGGACGCCCGCTGGGACGTCTACGCCCTGGGGGCCTTGTTGTATTGCATGCTCACCGGCAGCCCGCCACATCGCTCGGGCAAGGTGGTACGAGAATTCGAGACCACGCCCCATCTGGCCAAACGGCTGGAGCGTTACCGCCAGACGATCGAGCAGGCGCCCTTGCCGGCCGCCCATCGCAAGGTCCGTGGCGTGGACGGGGCGTTGGCCGAGATCGTCGATCGCTGCCTGGCCGTCGATCCGAAGGATCGTTTCCCCAACGTGCAGGCCGTCTTGGAGGCGCTCGACGATCGAGCGGCCCGCCGAGCGAGGCGGCCGATGGTGATCCTCGGAGCGGCGCTGCCGGCGCTGTTGTTGCTGGTGGTAACCTGGTTCGCTTGGCGCGGGTTCGGCACGGCCGTACAGCAGTCGAACGCCGCGTTGACCCAGCGGGCGTTGGAGAGCAATCGCTTTGCCGCGCAGTACGTCGCCCGAACCACCGGCAGCGAACTCGACCGCCGCTTCGCCGCCGTGCGGCACATGGCGGAGTCGCAAGAGTTCATCGGGGCCTTGACCGAGGCGTTGGCGAATCCCGAAATCGCCGAACTGCTGAGTAAGCTGAGTGATCCGCAGCGCGACGAAGCCGAGTTGGAGCAACTGCGGAAGGAATTCCGCCGACATAAGGTCCGCGAGACGCTACGGAAGAAGTTCGTCGCGTGGATTCCACCCGAGATGCTGCCGCCGGACGCGGTGGCCAGTTGGTTCTTCTGCGACGCCAACGGGCTGTCGGTCGTGCGGGAGCCGCCGTCGCAGACGATCGGCAAGGACTATGCCTGGCGGAGTTACTTCCACGGGGGACCGGCCGACGAGGAGAAGACGTGGCGTCCGGCCGAGGGCGAGCACCTCGATAAGATCCGTTTATCGGCCGTCTTCCGCTCCCAGGCAACGCAACATTGGATCGTAGCCGTTTCGGCCCCGGTCTTCGCCGAAACGCCGGACGCTCCCGAGACGCCGGACGCTCCCGAAACGCCGGACGCTCTTGAAACGCCGAAGGGGGAGTTTCTCGGCGTGGTGGCCTTGACGGTCGAGGTGGGCCGCTTCACCGAGTTGGAGGGCGGCGACGATCAATTCGCGGTACTGGTCAACTGGCGAGAGGGAGAATACAAAGGCGTGATCCTGCAGCACCCATTGTTCGACGACATGATCACGCACGGAGCCGAAGTGGACAAAGACTTCCGCGAATACACGGTCACCGAGGAACACCTGCCCAAGGGAATCACCGGCCCCAGGAGCGTCTATCGCGATCCGCTGGCGGCGGTCGAACCCCAAGGCGAGGAGTACGACCGGGACTGGCTGGCCTATGTCGAGCGGGTGCCCGTGGCCAACGGCGAGGACGACCTGTTAGTCATCGTCCAGCAATCGTACGACACGGCCATCGGCACCACGCTCGACGACCTGAAGGCAGGCCTGCTCCGCCGCGGCCTGGTCGCCGTGCTGCTGGTCGTGTTGATCATGAGCAGCCTGTGGTGGTTTGCCACGCGGTTGAGCGTGCGGGGGTGAGGGGGTGCGCGGGTGACAACGTGACGGGGTGACAAGGTGAGGGG
>CAYYNP010000513.1:0-3600 GCA_964472545.1 uncultured Planctomycetaceae bacterium
CGTGACTTCGAGCCACTGATTACGAATCGCGAAGTCCGGCCAGGCGATCGAAATCCGATCCGATCCCTCCACGCCGCCTCCCTTTCGCAGCCCGATCGCCGCCGGCTCAGCGGCCGGCGGCCACGCGCTTGGGTCGTTACCGTTGCCCACCTTGAACTCGAAGTGGCCGGCATCCGGCGTATATCCCTCCGGCAATCCGGCCACGTCGACCATAATCCCGTTGATCCCCGGGCCGTAGCTGGTGTAGTTGGCGAACGTGGCGACCTCCCCCGGCCGCAGTGCTTGCTTATCCGTGGCCAGGGCGTTGTCGTCCTCGGTGCCGAGGTTCGGGGCACCGCCGTCGAACGCGGAGTTGTTGTAGAAGACGTATCGCCCGGCCACGGCCGGGGCCGAGGCGAACGAAGACTCGAACGCCCCGATGTCCACCACCCCGCCTTGAATTCGTGGATTCCCGTAGCGATCCGTCGGCAACGGGTTTCCGTCGGCGTCGACGGCCAGCGCGTTGCCGCCCGCGTTGACGGCGGGGCTGTCGGGCAGCAGCGCGTATCCCCATGTGCCGCCGCCCAGTTCGGACCATTCGCTCAGCCCGGGGTCCAAGGGATCTGCCGGCGTGCCGCCGAGGCTGTGCTGACCCGGCAGAGGAGAACTTTCCTCCCAGACGCCGATCAGGTTGTAGTCGCTGCCGTCGGTCAGAGGGCCGCGGATATCGGCGTTCTCAGGCGCCGTGTTCAGCGCGATCATGGAATTGGTGAGCGTCAAGGTGCCAGCACTGTATACGCTCACCCCACCGCTGCGGATCGCTGTCGCCGAATTCCCGGCGATGGTCGAGTTGACGATTGTCAACGCACCGCCATTGCCGATTCCGCCGCCGCTGCTGCGCGCCCGGTTCTTCGTGACGGCCGAATTCGTGATCGTCGCGGTGCCTTCGTTGCGGATCCCGCCAGCACTCCTAGTGGCAGCCGAGTTTTCCGCGATGGTCGAACCGGTGACTGTCAAGGTGCCTTCGTTGCGGATCCCACCGGCACTTCCGAAGGCAACCGAGTTCTCCATGATGGTCGAACCAGTGACCGTCATCGAGCCTTCGTTGTAGATCCCACCACCGCTGCCGGAGATCCGTTCGTCGTCGTCCACCGAGTTCTTCGCGATGGTCGAATCCGCAAGCGTCATCGTGCCTTCGTTGAAGATTCCCCCGCCGTAACGGGTCGCCGAGTTCTCCCCGACGGTCACATCGGCGAGCGTCAGTGTACCCCGATTGTAGATTCCGCCGCCGTCGCGTTCCTGGCCTCGGGTAATCGTTACGCCGCTGAGCGAGACCTCCACACCGATGGGGATTTGGAAGACACGGCCCTCACCGCGGGCATCGAAGGCCAACCATTCGCCGCCCGGCCCTTCGACGGCCAGGTTTCCACGGATGGTGAATCCCCGGCCGCCGGTGGCGATTCTGCCGAACAGGGCGGGCGCGAATTCGATCCGATCCGTTTCGGTGAACGAACCGGCCGGCGCGTCGCCGACGGGGCGATTTGAGTTCGCGGCCGCAAGTGCCTCGCGAAAGGTCAGCCGGCCGTCGTCGGCAAGGTCGTCGCCGAGATCGTCGACCACGTACGTTACCGCATCGATCGGCTCGTGCGTGCCCTCCACGGCCCCGATGTCGACCACGTCGTCCTGGATTCGCTGTGCTCCGCAGAGATCAGTGGCCAACGGCTCTCCGTCGGCGTCCAGCGCCAGGGCGTTACTGCCAGCGTTGACGGCGGGGCTGTCGGGCAAGAGCAGGTATCCGGAAACCAGGCCTCCGCACCCGGTCATTTGGCTCAGCCTCGGGTCCAATGGGGCCTCGGCCGTGCCGTGCAGCGTGTGTTGCCCTGGTGCCGGAGAACCCTCGCTCCAAACGCCAATCAGGTAGTGGTCGCTCTTGTCCCTGAGAACGCCGAAAACGTCCGGGCTGTCCCCCACGTTGTGTGCGACAATGGAATTGGCTAGTGTGAACCCGCCATGGAGCCCCCCGCCGGTGGCGGACGTCGAATTCCATACGACGGTAGAGTTGGTGATCGTCGCCCCACCGTAGATTCCGCCACCGTCGCTGCGGGCCCAATTCTGTGCCACCGTCGAGTTGCTGACTTCCACCGTCCTCTTGCTGCAGATCCCGCCGCCGTTCCCGAAGGAGAGATTCTGCGCGACGGTCGAATGGGTGAGCGTCAGCGTACTATTACTGTAGTCTCCGCTGTAGATTCCGCCACCCTGATCAAACGCCGAGTTTCCGGTGACGTTCGAACGGGTAATGCTCAACGGCCGGTAACTGTAGATTCCGCCACCGTCATCGGACGCCGCGTTATTCGCGATCGTCGAATTGACGATGGTCAGCACGGCATTCTGATCGGTGTAGTTGCAGATTCCGCCGCCGTCGGCTGCCGAGTTGCGCACGATCGTCGAGTTGGTGATCGTCAGCGGGCCTTCGTTGAAGATCCCACCGCCGCGTGAACCTCCCAGATTGTCCGCAATGGTCGAGCCGCTAATCTCCATCGCGCCCAGGTTCCTGATGCCGACGCCCCTAGTATAGACGGTGTTCTGCAAGACGGCCGAATCGATGAGCGTCGCGATACCGTCCGAGTTGTTGGAGATCCCCTGCCCAGAGTTGCGCGAGATGGTCGAACTGGCGACCGTCAGGGTGCCTGAACTGAAGATCCCTCCGGTGATGACGGCCGAGTTACCGACGATCATCGAATCGGTGACCGTCAGGGTGCCTGAACTGAAGATTCCTCCCCTCCAGCCGGCCGACGAGTTGTCAACGATCATCGCATGGCTGACCGTCAATGTACCCAAGTTGTAGATCCCAGCGGCCCTGCGCCGCTCCGGGTGATCGGGGTCGTCGTCCCCCGTAGCCCGGCCGCCGGTGATCGTCAGGCCGTCGAGCGCGGCGCCTTCGACGTCTTCGCCGACGTAGACGACCGTGTAGGCGTTGTCGTCGTAGGATGTGGGGGTGTCCAGGTCGTCGTTCTGCAGCAGGTCGCCACTGAGGGTCGTTTCGTTGGCGAAGCGGCCGTCGGCGGCCGGCACGCGATCGTCCGGCGAGGTCTCCGTGCCGGCAAAACCGCCGTAGAGAGAGACGTTGCTTAGGAGCTGGAATGTCTCGGTCCGGGGCGTGTCGTCGACGGACTGCCGGCTGGGGCGATACGTACCGGCGGCGATCCAGACGTCGCTGACGTCGTTTTCCGCGTTCACATCGGCGTTGAGTTCTGCGGCCTGATCCAGCGCCGCTTGCAGGGATACGAACGCATCGTCCCAGGACGCCCCCGTACCACCGGCCGCGGCGTACGCATCGACGAACAACACGCCGGAAAGCACCCGCCGGGCTTCCAACGGCTCGATCAGCAGCCGCCGGGCGTGAAGGGGGTTGCGGAGCGACCCGCGGCCGGCCGGGATGCGTCGAACGGCGGGAAGACGCCGAGTGCGAAGAGAAAGAAACCGTGCCATGTTGCCACCTCGCACGCCAGGGAAACCTCTCCCTTGATGATAATCGGAATCGACCCGGCAAGCAACAATCGTAGAGCCGACGAAGGCGGTTGCGTTGTACGGAAGTGAGTTGCTTGCTTTGAGTTGTGTTTG
>CAYYNP010000514.1:0-3572 GCA_964472545.1 uncultured Planctomycetaceae bacterium
TCGGCAGGTTCCGTGTTGATTCCGGCTCGGAGCCAGTCCCCGTTTTCCACTCCCGCGAATCGACTTTGCAGTTCTCCTGCCCAGCCACCCGCCGGTGATGGCAACACTTGTGACGAGCGGTTAGAATCTCGGTACTGCAACACGCTCAGCCGGAGGAGGACCTCGCAATGAAATCGACGCAGTTTCTCGTGTTCATCGTGGCGATCGTCATCGCGGCGAGTCTGCCGCGCGCCGCATCGGCCAAACCGCCGCATCAGCGGCTCTCGGCGCCGCCGATAACCGATGTCCGCATCGCCGACGCCTTTTGGGCCCCGAAGATCGCCCGCTGCCGCGACGTGACGTTGCCCTACTGCTTCGACGTCTGCGAAGAGACAGGTCGGGTGAGTAACTTCACCAAAGCGGCCGGACTGGCCGAGGGGGCCTTCGAGGGCATCTGGTTCAACGACTCCGACGTCTACAAGGTGATCGAGGGCGCGGCGTACGTGCTGGGCACCACCACCGACGAGGCACTCCAACAACGAACCGAGCAGGTCATCTCTCAGATCGCCGCCGCGCAGCAGCCGGACGGATATCTTTACTGCTTCTTCACCATCGCCAACGCGGCGGAGCGTTTCAAGCACATCCATCCCGGCGCCCGCCACGAACTCTACTGCATGGGCCACATGATCGAGGCCGGCGCCGTGCACTTCGAGATGACCGGGCAGCGGAAGTTCCTCGACGTGGCCTGCAAGCTGGCCGATCACCTCGATTCGATCTTCGGCCCCGGCAAACGGGCCGAGGTGCCCGAGCACCAGGAACTCGAATTGGCGCTGATCAAACTCTATCGCGTGACCGGCGAAAAGCGGTACCTGAAGCTCGGCGAATTCTTCATCGAACAACGCGGCAACGCCGACGGCCACACGCTCTACGGCGCTTATAGTCAGGACCACCAGCCGGCCCGAGAACAAGAGGAGATCGTCGGCCACGCGGTGCGGGCCATGTATCAGTGCATCGGCATGGCCGACCTCTACGCCGAAACCGGCGACGAGCGGATGCTGGCCGCCTGCCGTACGCTGTGGAAGAGCACCACGCATCGGAAGATGTATCTCACCGGCGGCGTCGGCGCCACGCGCCACGGCGAGGCCTTTGGTGCCGATTACGAACTGCCCAACGACACGGCCTACGCCGAGACCTGCGCCGCCATCGGGCTGGCCTTCTTCGCCCATCGCATGCTGCTGATCGAGCCGGACGCCGAGTACGCCGACGTGCTTGAACGCGTGCTCTACAACGGGTTCCTATCGAGCGTCGGCACCGACGGCAAGACGTTCTTCTACCAAAACCGCCTGGCCGCCAACGGCGATTATCGGCGGCGGCCGTGGTACTCGTGTGCGTGTTGCCCGAGCAATATCGTGCGGGTGTTTCCCAAGCTGGGCCGATACGCCTACGCGTCGGACGAAAAGTCGCTCTACGTCAACCTCTACGCGGCCGGCAGCGGGAAGGTCGCCGTTGGCGACACGCCGATCACGTTGACCCAATTGACCCGCTATCCCTGGGACGGTAACGTGAAGCTGATGATCCATCCGGCGGCGGAGAAGTCGTTCGAGTTGTGTCTCCGTGTGCCGGGCTGGTGCCGCGAGGCAAAGACGCCGGGCGGGCTGTACGAAGCGGCGAATTGGGACGCCAACGCGGCCGCCGTACAACTGAAGGTCAACGGCCAGCCGGTCGACGACGTCCCGCTCGATCGAGGCTATCTGCGTATCTCGCGCGTCTTCAAGCCGGGCGATCTGGTCGAGTTGGGCCTGCCAATGCCGATCCGCCGCATCCACGCCGACGAGCGCGTCAAGGCCGACGCCGGCCGGGTAGCATTGCAGCGCGGTCCGATCGTCTATTGCGTCGAGTCGGCCGGCCACCGGGTCGATCTGGGCCGCCTGATCCTCCCCGTAGACGCCAAGCTCGCCGCCGAACACCGTCCCGACCTGCTCGGCGGCGTGACCGTGATCACCGGCCAAGCTGTCGCCGCAACCGACGAGTTGGGAAAGGACGAGCCGGCAAGGCTGCTCGCCGTCCCCTATTACGCCTGGGACAACCGCGGCGCCGGCAAGATGGCCGTGTGGATGGCGGAGGAGCGACCGGCCACGCGCGATTGACAGTGACGATTTGCGACCGCTAGGCTGGCACGAGGTTGGCGGACATTGACGGTTTCTGGACAGGAATACAGGATTCACGGGATAGGTCTTGGACGGGATTGCGTAAGCGTGCGCCCTGTCCGTGGTCACGGCGACCGACCGATGGCTTGGTGGCGGAGCGTCCGTTCGCTGACGTTGTTGTCTATCGTCAAACGGCCGTCGTCGGTATAGCGACGCAGTGCCTCCCACTGGTTGCGTGCGTAGGTCACGGCTTTGGCCAGGCTGCTCTTGGGAAGTACTCGCGGGGCCAACTCGGCCACGTACGCTTCGATCTTGTCCAGTACCGGATTTGCTTCAGCAGCGCGAAGCCTGCGGCGCGCGTCGGCCGACCGATCGTGTGCCCGGTCTTCGATATCGTACAACTGCCGAACCCACTCGAGCACCTGATGCGCTTCACGTGGATTACTTCCCACGGCCTTGAAGAACCGGCTGCGCGGTATGCGACCAGCAGGCAACTTCGACAATGCTCGACCCCGGGTTCGATAATGCGGCCAAGAATATCGAGTCGTAACCCGTGTACGCGTCGGCGTGCAAGTAGCCGGAATACCTTTGCAGAAAACGGGTCGGGCCGTCGCGACTGTGGCTGTTGGTGAAATCGTACGCCGAATAAGGATGCTGTTTGTCTCCGATGTACGTCCAGAAGTGACCTCTGAAACTCCCTTTTGGACCGCCCAGCACCGTGATCGGTGTGTCGTCAGCCCACATCACGGATGATTGCAGAGCCAGTTTCCGTTGCAGGTCGTACAGCGGCCGGAGAAGCTCGGCCACGGCCTTCACCCAATCGCACATCGTGCCTCGCGAAATATGCACGCCAAAACGCGCGAGAACGTCTTCCAGGCGATACAGCGGCAGATGATCGCCGAACTTGCCGACGATCACTTCCGTGATCAGTCCCGGGCCGGCGATGCCGCCGGGATCGGCCGGAGTGGCAACGGAGCCGTAGCGACGCCGTCCTTGCACCGGCGGCAAGCGTAGTTGGGCCGGGTGTGAATATGGGCTTCCAGTTTCGCCGGCACATATTCCAGTTCCCGCGTGACGTCTTCACTGATGCGGTCCATCGTGCGGTCGCAGCAGGAGCAGACTTTCTCTTCATCCGACAAGTCGTGCTCGTGATGGATTTGCCGCAGCTTGTCCCAATCGATCTTACGCCGCTTGCGACGGCGATCGCCTTTGACTTCAGTTTCGGCCTCCTCGTTCGCAGTCGCTGAGTCTGTCAACTCGTCGCCCGTCGTCTCGTCGCCCGCCGGCCCATCCAGATCGAACAAATGGCCTTGTCCTGCGCCTGCGGTGAAACGTTCACGCCGCCGGCCAAACGCCCAACGCTTGTACCAGGCCGGTTCATCCAGCGCCGCGGCGTGCTCTTGTTTGAGTTCCTCGAACGAGGCGGCCGTTTCGTCCAGCACGCGA
>CAYYNP010000515.1:0-3442 GCA_964472545.1 uncultured Planctomycetaceae bacterium
CCACCCGCATCATCAACGAAGTCCCCGGCGTCAACCGCGTCGTCTACGACATCAGCTCGAAGCCGCCGGCGACGATCGAGTGGGAGTGAGGTCGTCGAGGCGGGACCAACCGTCTCTTGGCAGACCGCGTCTACAGATCGCCAATCAACTGTACTGTTTCGTCAAGTCTCTCATCAAGATTGGTCGCCATTCGCCTGGCCATTTCAAAAAGATCCCAACCGGTACTGGGGCGGCCCGACTGTATCTCGCAAATGATCTTCCCTTCGGCATCCTTGACGGTCAGCAAGCTCCCCTTCAGGAGATTCGACGATATCGTAAACGTTCGTTGTCCTTTGACGGCGGCCAGGAAGGCCCTCTCGTCGGCAGTCGGCTGCCATTCTATCTTGCCAGCCTTGGTTTTCTCAATGAGAGCTTGGAGAAGCGACTCATAGTCGAGTTCACGCTCGAAGTCGACAGACATGATCAATTTCCTCCGGGCCGTTGCCCGTGCATTGCGAAGACTCTGTTGAGCGATTCGTTCGCTATGCCATACGCCAGTTGAATCCGTTTGGCCTTGTTCTGCTCCTTCGCTTCCCCTAAGGCAACCTTGGCCACGATACTCAGTTGTTCCCGTGAAGAATCAAGATCCTGTTGCTCTTCATTACTAAGTTCAGTATATGCCTCGCGTTTGAACCTGACAACTCGCCCACGGAGCAGGTTGGCCTTGCGCGCGATCGCCGAGAAGTTGCCCTCAGCCAACAGTACCTGCAACTCTTGCATGTCGTCGATCAGATCCGCCAACCGGGCAATTCGCCCGGCTCGTGTTGCCGCCCGCTCTGCCATTTCCGCAGCCTCGCGGGCCCCTTTGGCACGACGGGCCGCCAGCCACGCGCAAATCAGGCCAAAGACCCCCACTCCCGTGCCAACCAACGTAGCCACCAAGCCAATCCACTGCGCCAAGTTTGACGGACTCTCGACTACGGCTACCAGATACATCACCACGTACCCCACCGGATGTGGCAGAACTTTCATGCGGGTATTATAGCGTCTCTGGTTTGGTGTTGCGAGTGTGTGCTAGGTCAGCTCCATCTCTCCAACATGACGACGGCAGCCGCAAACCTTCGGCAGATCCCCCATCCTTCCCGATGCGGTAAATTCCACCGCCGCCACCTAAAGGCCGCCTTTTCATCCGCCGAAGATGAATAGGGTCGTATCGATTCTGGCGGCCGTATGACTCGTATGGGTTCCTCTTGCACACCGGGTAGTGACGGTTCTTCGGGCCAAGTGCCGACATGGAGATAGCGTAATGAAAACGGCGACAATCGTTCGTTCGGCGATGGTTCTGGCGGTCTGTCTGGCGGTCGGAATCGTGGCGGGGGCCGGTGCGGCAGAGCCGGCCGCCGCGCCGACCACCTTCTGGAGCTTTTTCGGCATTCCCGACGGCATCAAGAGAGTCCGCGACGCCACGGTGAACCGGCGAGGCAATCACCCGAATCTGGAACGCAAGCCGCCGGTGAAAAGGCTGGCCGATCCCGAATTGCTGAAGTCGGAGGTCGATGCCATCAAGGTGGCCGCCGAGATCAAGAAGCAGCAGGACGAAGCGCCGCAGACGATCAAGGCCATCAAGTTCCTCGGCGACGTCGGCTGCGGCTGTTATCCGGGCGTGGCCGAAGCCCTGGCCAAGTCGTTGAACGACTGTACGGAAGAGGTCCGCTACGAGGCCGCGATCGCGCTCTGCAAGGCGTCTGGAAGCCCGTGCAACGCATGCAGCCAAACCTGTTGCAGTGCCGAGGTGATCGCGAAGCTAAAAGACGTGGCCTATGGGCAAGACGAGAATGGGTGCCCGAAAGAGGCCTCGTCGCGGGTTCGCGCAGCGGCTCGCAACGCCCTGAACGCCTGTCAGCGCCGGATGCCGTCGGAGCGGCCGATCGAAACACCGCCCGACCGGCCGATCGAGACGCCGCCGGGCCGCGACGTCGAGACGCCCCAGGAAGCGCCGCGGCTGGAGAGCGTGCCGGACGCCCCCACGCCAGCGCCACGGGCGCCGGGCGGGCTCGATGCATACGGCCCGGCTCCGATGCCCGGCAACCAAGTTTCGACGCGACCCGGCAGCATCGACCGGGCGATCGATCTGGTGAAGTTCTCCGAAGACGACGGCGAAGACACGGTATTCATCGAAGAACCGGAGGCGGGCTACGGCGATCTTTGCGGAGCGGGATGCGGGGCCACGTGCGGCGGGGGATGCCCAGATTGCGGCGCCAGTGGATACGGCGGCAGCGGATACGGCGGCACTGGCTCGGGGCCTTCCGGCATGGGCGACGGATCGGCAGGCGGAGGCTATTCGCCGCTGTCCAACACGTTTGCCTCATCGCTGGGCGCGGCATCGGGGCCGCAATCGGCCGCACCGAACATGATCGGCGATCTGTTCGGATCCCAGGCCACGCCCTCGACGATCATACGCTCCTACACGTTTGGCGGGCTGGACGCGACGACTCTAGGTGCCGGGCCGAGGTTTCAAACGATCGACACCGACAACATCCCGATCACCGAGCACGACTTCAATAACGGCGTCTCCAACGGACAGAACGGGATCGAATACCCGGTCGCCGACATCGCCCAGGTCAACGACGCCACGGGCCGATTCGGGGTGCCGCTCGACTCGGTGCCGGCCGGCGGCAGCCTGGTCGGCGGGCAGACGACGTTCGACACCGGCACGGACCTCTACACCTCGCAGTTCGATCTGGCCTACGCGGTCGACGTCCCCAGTCCCGGCGCGGCCGTGGTGGGGCGGCTGAAGATCGCCGAGAACACCAGCCCCATGCCCCGCGACCGGCTGTTCTTGAACTACAGCATGTTCGACGGTGTGCCGCTTTCGCCCGGCGGGATTTCGGTGCATCGGATCACGCCCGGCTTCGAGAAGACGTTTCACGACGGCATGTCGTCGTTCGAGATGAAGGTCCCCATGGCCGTCACGCTCGACAGCGTCACCGCGCTCGACGGCCCGACGGACGCCTCCAGCCGGGAGTTCGGCAACCTGGCCTTGACGCTCAAACGGCTGGTGTTGCTGCGTCGCAACCTGGCGGTTTCGGTGGGCATGACCTTGGCGGTGCCCACGGCCGACGACCTGAACGTAACGCTGGCCGACGGCACGCCGTTGGTGCAGATCGAGAACGAGGCCGTACATCTGGAGCCGTTCTTCGGTGTACTGTGGACGCCCAACGACCGCTTCTTCGCCCACGGCTTCATGCAATGGGACGTGGCCGCCAACAGCAATCCGGTTGCGATGGCCAACCAGCAGTATCCCCAGGTTTCGTCGGCGTTCACTCACGTCGGCGACATCCACGACACGACCTTCCAGTACGTCGACGTGGGCATCGGCCAGTGGCTCTATCGCGGCTGCGGAACCTTGACGGGACTGGCCTGGACGACCGAACTGCACTGGAACCGGTCGCTGGAGGGCGCC
>CAYYNP010000516.1:0-3272 GCA_964472545.1 uncultured Planctomycetaceae bacterium
GGGCATGCCGAAAACTCGACCAACATGCCCACGCAAGCGTGGGCATGGCACCCAAGGTACTAGAATCGACAGTGAACAAGTAGTTTGTTCGAGAAAGGGGCGTTGCGATGCAAATCCTGGTGAACCACCTGACCAGAATGCGGCTGGGAAGGATCTGCGTTGCCGGCGTCGACGTCGACACCCGGCACCGCGTGCGTCCGGTGCTGCGGCAGGAGAGCCTCGAGGCCGACCTGTTGGCCCGCTACGGCGGTCCGTTCGACATGGCGCGGATCGTCGACCTCGGCCGCCCACTTCACCAGCCGGCCCGTCCGCACGTCGAAGACCACCAGATCGCCCCGGCCCGGCTGCGGTTCAAACGCAACGCGTCGGCCGAGGAGTTTTGGGGCCTGTTGCTCGAGTTGAGCCGCCCGCGGCTGCGGGCGATCTTCGGCGACGCGCTGCGAACGATTGCCAACGGCCGCTGCGTGGTCGACCTCGGCTGCGGCGAGGCGTCGCTGGGGTGTCTTCGCCCTAAAGAAACGCCCGAGCTGTATCTCCGCAGCAGCCGCGACGGCAAGTCGCAGATCCGTATGCGGCTGTTCGACGGCCAGTTCCGCGTCGACGCCGGCGTGACCGACCTGCGGCTCTACGGCACCGATCACGTCACCCCCGACGCCAAACTGGTCCGCACCGCCGCCGAGTGGATCCGCCGGTCGGCCGGGTTAGTGCTGGGCGTCGGCCTAACCCGCAAGTACCGCGCCTCGGCAGACGCCCCGGAGTTGCACTGGTTGCAGGTCAACAACGTGCATTTGCAGGACGACCCGCTGTGGCAGTTGGGGTGATCGCATTATCGGCGCGTCGCCCGACGGACGCGCAACGCCTTTCGACAAACCACGCACGAGAACATCACGGCACCCACCGCCAGCAGCCAAACCGTTCCCGGCTCGGGCACGACCAGGATCTCGCCGTGCTGTGTATATCCTTCGGGTGGTGCGGAGTACTTCAGCCGGAACTCCGCTACGTCGATGCCGGGTTCGACGATGCGGCCGAGATTGACGTTCGTGTAGGTGAACGGCTCATGGAGAAGCGTGGCCTCCTGAACGATGCTCAGTCCGGTGCTGACGAAGTTCCTCGGATCGCCGGCGGGCAACACGTCGCGAATCGACCCATAATCGGGCCCGGTGAACTGGCCGGAACTGCCCAACGACCAATTCCACACGTCGTTGACCGAGACGATGAACTCGCCGGTGACGATGTTGTACTCGGCGATCGCCGATCGTGGGTCGGCCGGGCCGGGGTCGAAATGAGAGTCGCCGGCCGGGCCGGGGTCGAAATGAGAGTCGCCGGCCGGGAATGCGGGACTGCCCGGCGGACCGAGCGTCTCGGCTTGCACGGGGGAGGATAAGAGCGCTACGGAGGAGAATAGCAGTAGCGTCATCACGGCACGGGTCATCGTCAGTCTCCCTGCCGAATCGGACGCCTGACCGCCGCCCAACGGGGACACAGCACCAGCAAGACCAGCCCGCCAATCACCACCATCCACACCGCTCCCGGCTCGGGCACGACGAGGATCTGGCCAGGGTGGGAACCTCCTCCGAGTTCCGCGGTGTACCTGAGCCTAAACTCCGCCGCGTCGACGCCGGGGTTCGCGACCCGTCCGAGATTGACGTTGGTGTACGAAAAGTGTTCGCCAAAGATGTTTGCCTCCATGATTACGCTTGGCCCGGCAGTGCTCAGGTTGTCCGGATGGCCAGCCGGAAGCACATCCCGAACGTCTTCAAGATCCGGCCCGGCGAGTTTACCAGTGCTTTCCAGCCACCACGCCAGGAGTTCATTCGCTGAGATGATGAACTCACCGGTAACGATGTTGTATTCGGCGATGGCCGATCCGGGAGGGGCCGGGCCGGGATCGAAATGGGAGTTGTTCGGCGCAACTGCGGGGCCTTCCGTTCCCTCGACCGTCTCGGCGTACATTGGTGCGGACGACGAGATCGCGGCGGTCAAGAGCAGCGCGGTTGCAGCGCGAGTCATCGTCAGCCTCCCTGCCGGCTCAGACGCCCCGCGGCCGTCGGGCGGCGAAACAAGATCATCAAGACGAACGCGCCGATCGCCACCAGCCAAACCGTCCCCGGCTCCGGCACCACCAGGATTTCGCCCACTTGGCCACCTGGTCCCGAAAGTGTGGCGTAGTCGAGCCGAAACTCCGAGACGTCGAGGCCCGGTTCGACCACGCGGCCGAGGTTGACGTTGGTGTAGGTGAACGGCTCGGAGCCGATCACAAACTCTGAGATCCTGCTCTGTGCATTGTCGACGACGTGGTTCGGATTCGCGGCCAGCAGCAAGTCCTTGACGGCTTCAAGATCAGGACCGGTGAACTTGCTCAGGCTAATCAGCCACCAACCGACCACATTGTCAACGGATATCACAAACTGCCCGGTGACCACGTTGTATTCGCCGATCGCCGATTCCGGGGCGGCCGGGCCGGGGTCGAATCGCGCTCCTTCCGGCAGGGGCGTGACGCCAACGGTCGCATCCGAGGTGCCGTCGACGGTCTCGCCCAGTGTCTGCGCGGGCGAGAGCATTCCCGCGGCCGCAAGCAGTAGTGTGAGCGTAAGCTGTCTCATGTCCGGCTCTCCTATGGATCACGTGGCGTGGCTGCCGGTCAATACGGCTGAGCACGCGCCGTGGGACATCACGAATGGTCGGTACGCCTCAGTTCAGTTGTCGATGGTGCTTCCCGTACGTTCCTTCTCCGGCTCGGCGTAAGTAACGGTGATCTTGTTCGTCGAGCCGTCGCGCTGCTTGAACTCGATCTTGGTGACGATCTCCACCGAACAAGCGCCGAAGCCCCTGGCGGAGATTGGGTCGATGGCCTTCGGGCGCGAGGCGGCGAAGGTGATGGTGAATGGGCCGCCTTGATTACCCTCAACGGTCACGTCTCCTGCCTCGACGCAGGTCAGGCCCTCAATGGCCTCTTCCACGTTCAAACTCGTGGCGTCGTAGGCAAGCTGTGTGGTCTCCTCTCCGCCGAAGGCGATCACCCATTCGTCGCTACCGCCGATCACGCTAGCAACGTAGCAGACGTTGCTCTTGCCGGCGAGGGCGGCCAGCAGGACCTCGAGGGCAGAATCGAGCGAAACACCATCGACCGTGTGGGCGTCGAGAGAATCCAAAACGGCCCGCCCGCTGAGATCGTCGGCACCCGCGCGCTTCGCTGGATTGTACGAGGAGTGCGCGATCCCACCCCCCCCCAATGATGTCGTAGACCAGGCGGTTCCCCTCCTCGTCCGGGG
>CAYYNP010000517.1:0-3245 GCA_964472545.1 uncultured Planctomycetaceae bacterium
GGTGCCTGTCCCCTTTCTTCGGGCGGCGACATTGGGGCACCGTGGAAAAGGGGGCGTGGAAAACGGGGGCTGGCACCGAGCCGGGAATCTCGTCGGCAGGTTCCGTGTTGATTCCGGCTCGGAGCCAGTCCCGCTTTTCCACTCCCGCGAATCGACTTTGCAGTTCTCCCGGTCGGTCAGCGGCGACCCTCGACCGCCGTCCCCGTTTCTGAGACAATGGTCTGTTTCCCCTCCCCGCACGCACCTTTCCCGCACGCACCCCGACGGACAATCATGGACTGGATCGGCGCCGGAGAACTGGCTGCGATGGGGACCGCCGTCCTCTGGACTCTCTCGGCCGTGGCGTGGACCTCGGCCGGCCGCGACGTCGGGGCGTTGTCGGTCAGTTTCCTCCGGCTGATCGTCGCCTGCGGCTATCTTCTGATTTACTTTCTCTACGGCCGAGCCGTCTACGGGCAGTGGCTTCCGGCCGCGTCGCCTCATGCGTGGCGGTGGCTGCTGGCGTCGGGGTTCGTCGGGTTCTTCCTGGCCGACGTCTTCCTGTTCAAGGCGTTCGTGATGGTCGGGCCGCGGATCACGCTGCTGATCCAGGCGTTGGTTGCGCCGATTGCCGCCGTGACCGCCTGGACCCTGTTCGCCGATCCGCTCACCGCTCGGCAATGGGCCGCGATGGCCGTCACGCTCGCCGGCGTCGCCTGGGTTGTTCTCGAACGCAGCGATCCGACGCAAGGCCGCCACACGCCCCGCGAGATCCGCTGGGGACTGTTGCTGGCCTTCGGCGCGGCGATTGGGCAAGGGGCCGGGCTGGTCCTCTCGAAGCAGGGACTCGACGGCTGCGACGCCGCCTCGGCCACCTTCATTCGCATCCTCGGCGCCCTGGCCGGATTCGTCCCGATGATCACGCTCATGCGACGCTGGCCCGGCATGTTCCAAGCGGCGCGGCAGCCGCGTGCCATGGGTGTCGTGGCCCTCGGCGCTTTTATCGGACCGTTTCTCGGCGTTATCCTGAGCATGGTCGCCCTGCAGCACGCCCATCCCGGCGTGGTCGGAACGATCCTCGCCACCATGCCGATCCTCATCCTGCCGTTCGCCGTCTTCCTCTATCGCGAAAAGGTCAGCCCTCGAGCCGCAATCGGCGCGGTGGTTGCGGTGATCGGCGTGGCGATGCTGAAGATATAGGTCGCGCCGTGTACGTCCATTCTCGGCGTGCCGCCCGGAATCACGTGCGGGGGCGGCACGTCCTTGTCGATCGGGATCGCCGTCGCCAAGAAGATCCGCTCGCCCCAGACAATTGACCAGAGACCGGCAACACCCCTGAGTATACTCGAAGTGAAGGCCGGAATCTCGAAGAACCGTTTGGTGCCGGGGGAGCGCCACTCTGGAGAATCTTGGCCTCCGCGTGGAAGGCGCCCTCTATCCGGTGCGAGCCTTTGCCGAGGAACGTCGCATCGAGCCGACCGTCGGCCTACTGTTTCACCGCCCAGAGGTTCTTCTTCGACGCAATGTAAAGCGTTCCGTTGGCCACCACGGGCGTCGACCACGACGGCGCGCCGAGGTAGATCTCGCTCAGCAGTTTCATCGTCTTTCCGGCGGCCAGCACGACCAGGTGCTTCTCGGTGGGCAGGTAGACCTTCCCGTCGGCCACCATCGTGGAGGCGATCGTCCGGCTGTCGGTTTCGTAGACCCAGTGTGCCTCGCCGGTCTCGGGGTCGAGACAATGCAACTTTCCGGCCACGTCGCCGACGTAGAGCAGACCGTCGGCGATCGACACCGTACACAGCGAGCGTTCCAATCCCTTGTAGACCCACCGCTTGCCGGTCTTGGTGGCGTCGCCGGTTTGGTCGGCATCCAGACACAACAGGGCGCCGTGCCCGCGCCCGTGATCGGGATCGCGCCCGATGGCCACGTAGACGCGGTCCTTGTAGAAGACCGGCGTGGCGATGATCTCGCTCATTCCCACGAACGACCCGTCGTTGGGGTCGTTGATCGTGTCGCGGCGCCGCTTGTCGCCAAGCGTGTAGTGAACGATCATGTCCATCCCGCCGAACGCACGATATTCCGCCGGATTGCAGTCGACCCACCAGGCGGTCTTCAGGGCGACCGGTTGCCGGGGTACGCCGCCAAGCGCCTCGAAGGCGTAGCAGTTGCCGTCGCCTCCGCCGAGGAAGATCAGTTTGCGCCCTTGCACGGTACCCATCGACGGCGACGACCACTGCCCGTGCAGCATGTTGGCGGCGGTGGGCGCGGTGTCTTTGGCCAGCAGACGGCCGGTGCGTTTGTCGAGCGCGATCAGCGTGGGCGCGTCGGGCGCGAAACACCGGCGTGCGGCGTCTTCCTCGATCGGAATGTGAACGATGCGATCTACGCCGTTGGACGTGGGCACGTAAACGACGTCACCGTCGATCAGCGGCGAGCCGTTGCAGGCGTCCGACGGGCGGCATCGTACGGCTTCGTCGGCGTACATGTCGAACGTCCAGATGACCTGGGCTTCGCCCGGATCCGTTGCGACGGTTGGCGGCCGGCCGTCGATATCGAGGCACTGAACCACGCAGTTCTGGTCGACGAAGTAAACCCGGCCGCCGTCGACCGCGGCGGTCGAGCACACGCCCAATATCTTGGGAAATTGCCGGAAGTTCATCGCGTCGGCCTTCAAATCTGAGCGGCACGGCTCGATCCACTGCCAGAGCAGTTTTCCCGTTTCCTCGTTGAAGCACTTCAGCACGCCCTGCTTATCGACCATCCCGCCGACCAGCACCTTGCCGTCGGCCACGGTAGGCGTGCCGCAGCAGAAGTCACCCACCCGAGCGGCCCACCGCACGTTCTTGGTCGTGCTCATCCGGATGCCGCCGCTTTGCGGGTCCCCTTTTCCCGGCTCAAAGGTCGCCGGCAGGTTCTCTTCCTGCGAAACCATGTTCTTCGACGCCGTGCCGCCCCATTGGGGCCAGTCGTCGGCGAGAGCGCCCGGGGCTGCAATCAACACGGCCCCAAGAACCGTCAGCAGAGTCTCGATCGTGTGCGTGGTCATAACTCGTCCCATAAGAAAGCGGTGCAGCAGAGAGTGGTGGTTCACCGGAGCAGTCCTTCAATCGGATTGGACCGTCCGATTCTCCCGTCGACGACCTACCCAAGCGGGAAGATCCTCAGATGCAGTCTAACGTCAGCGGAGCGTTCGTGCCACTTTGGCCCCGTCGTTGCCAGGAGAACTGCAAAGTCGATTCGCGGGAGTGGAAAAGGGGGACTGGCTC
>CAYYNP010000518.1:0-3188 GCA_964472545.1 uncultured Planctomycetaceae bacterium
GTTGGGAGTTCGGGGTTGGGAGTTGGGGGTTGGGAGTTGGGGGTTGGGAGTTCGGGGCTCGATGATAACGGGCGATGATAGCAGGACGGCCTTGCCGTTTAGCCGCCGCCGGTACGGCGGCGTAGTGTGTAGTCGCGCATCGCACACGCCGCCGTGCCAGCGGCGGCTAAACGATTGATGGCCGACGCGGTGATACTTCAAACGACAGGAGAGAGCGCGATGCGAATCGAATTGGCCATGTTGTTGACGGTCGCCCTGACCGCCGCCGTGTCACTGCCGACATGGGCCGACGACGCCGCCGAGAAGCTGGGAGCGGCTGAGCAGCCGGGCTTTGTGAAGGCGGAGTTCATCTACGAGAAGGCCACGTTCCCTCAGTGTCACGCGTCGACGATCGTGGAAACGGCCGAAGGTCTCGTGGCCGCCTGGTTCGGCGGCACGCGTGAGAGCCACGACGACGTGGGCATCTGGCTCGCGCGGCAAACCGACGACGGCTGGACCGCACCGGTCGAGGTGGCCAACGGCGTGCAATCCGACGACTCGCGCTACCCTTGCTGGAACCCCGTGCTGTTTCAGCCGGCCGGCGGGCCGTTGTTGCTGTTCTACAAGGTCGGGCCAAGCCCACGGACGTGGTGGGGGATGGTTGCCGTATCGCGCGACGCGGGGAAGACGTTTGCCCAGCCACGGCGCCTGCCGGAGGGGTTCTTGGGGCCCGTCAAGAACAAGCCAATCGGACTGCCCGGCGGAGAGACCCTCTGTGGTTCGAGTACCGAACACGACGGTTGGAAGGTCCACTTCGAGATCTTCAAAGACCGCGGCCGCAAACACCAACGGATCGGACCGGTCGGCGACGGGCGCGAGTTTGGTGCCATCCAGCCGACGTTGCTCACCCACGCCGACGGCCGCATCCAGGCGCTGTGCCGCAGCCAGCAGGGCCGCGTGACGCAGGTCTCTTCCAACGACAACGGCCGCACGTGGGGCAAGATGACCGCCACGGCGTTGCCCAACCCCAACGCAGGTCTCGACGGCGTGACGCTCCGCGACGGCCGGCAGTTGCTGGTCTACAATCATACCGTCCGCGGCGGTTCTAGTCCTCGCGGGCGCGAGATGCTCAACGTGGCCGTCAGCCGCGACGGCGTGAGGTGGCAGGCCGCCTTGGCGTTGGAAAACGAGCCGGGAGAGTTTTCCTATCCGGCGGTGATCCAGACGTCCGACGGCCTGGTCCATACTACCTACACCTGGCAACGCCGCCGAGTAAAGCACGTCGTGATCGATCCGGCCGGGCTAGTGCTTCGCGATATGCCCGAGGGAAGATGGCCGCCGGGCGCATCGAAGTAGTCGCCGTAACGAACGACTGCGGTCATCGAGGGATCTGCGAACGTGCAACGGCTGCCCACCGTCGACGTCGTCGTTCTGCTGCTCTATGTGGCTGCGGTGGTCGGTTTCGGCTGCTGGTTCGTTCGCCGCAGCCGTACGACCGAAGGCTTCACCGCCGCCGGCCGCTCGCTGCCCGGCTGGGCCGTGGGACTCTCGATCTTCGGAACTTACCTCAGCAGCAACACGTTTCTCGGCGTGCCGGGCAAGGCCTACGGCAGCAACTGGAGTTTCTTTGTCTTCAGTCTTTCGCTGCCGATTGCGGCAGTGATCGCCGTGCGGTTCTTCGTGCCGTTCTATCGCCGCTCGGGCGAGATCTCGGCTTATCAACACCTGGAACGCCGCTTCGGTCCTTGGGCACGGATATATGCGGTGGTCTGCTATCTGCTGACGCAACTCGCGCGGGTGGGCACGATCATGTACGGCGTCGCGTTGGCGCTGAATGCCCTGATCGGTTGGGACATGGCTACGATCATCGTAGTCACCGGCGTGTTGGTCACGTTCTATACGCTGCTAGGCGGCATCGAGGCCGTGATCTGGACCGACGTGGCCCAGAGCGTGATCCTTGCAATCGGCGCTTTCGTCATCGTGGGGCTATTGCTTTTCGGCACGCCCGGCGGACCGGCCGCTGTTTTCTCCGTCGCCGCGGAACACGGCAAGTTCAGTCTCGGCAGCCCCCAGCCCAGCCTGATGCAGGAAACGTTTTGGGTCGTGTTGATTTATGGCCTGGTGATGAACCTGAACAACTTTGGCGTCGACCAGAGCTTCATCCAACGCTACCACACGGCCAAAGGCGCTGGCGAGGCCGCCCGCAGCGTTTGGATGTGTGCGGCGCTGTATCTGCCGATCTCGGCGGTCTTCTTCTTCATCGGCAGTTGCCTTTGGGTCTACTATCAACACGAAGACAACGCCGCGATGCTCGACGACGTGCGGCGGCAAAAGGCGGCCGAGTTGCTGGCCGCGGAAGCCGACGTTCTGCCGGACGACGTGGGCTACGAAGCCGCGCTGGCTGAGAAGGCCGAGGCACTCGAATCGGGCGACGTCGGAGATAAGGTGTTTCCGCACTTCATCGCCAACAACAATCGGCTCCCTCCCGGGGCGGCCGGGCTGCTGATCGCCGCGCTGTTCGCCGCCGCCATGAGCAGCATCGATACCAGCCTGAACAGCTCGGCCACGATCCTCTTGGCCGACGTCTACCGGCGCTATGTCCGCCCCGGCGCCGGCGAGCGCGAGTCGATGCGCGTGCTCTACGCTGCCACGCTCGCCGTCGGCGCGGCGGGAACCGGCGTCGCCGTGGCGATGATCGGTCAGAAGAGCGTGCTGGAGGCCTGGTGGAAGCTCTCCGGCATCTTCGCCGGCGGCATGCTGGGCCTGTTCTTGCTGGGATTGGCTTCGCGACGCGCCCGAAATTCGGCTGCGATCGTCGCCGTCGTCGTCGGCGTGCTGGTGATCGGTTGGATGAGTCTCTCGCTGCTGGACGGTTGGCCCGAAAATCTGCAACCGCTTCGCAGCCCATTGCACGAATTCATGATCCCGGTCGTCGGCACACTGACAATTCTGCTGGTCGGCCTGGTCGTCAGTCGGGCATTCGGGACGTCCGAGCGGAGCTAGTCCGCTGCCGAACTTGAATGTTGGGGTGGCTGGGGTCGAGATGCGAGCAGCGACCAACGAGCCCCCAGGGGAAAGCACTGGGGGTTCACCACTCGTTCCTCGTGGTTCAACCCCAGCCACCCACCCCAGTTCTTAGGGGCGGGCGGGGGAAAAAATAACGCGGTATGTTGTTGGTTGGGGGGGGGTTTGGCAACCGGGGCCCCGGT
>CAYYNP010000519.1:0-3169 GCA_964472545.1 uncultured Planctomycetaceae bacterium
GGAGCTAATTCAAGAAGCCCTTCGGACCGTAATGGTTCGGAGGGCTTCTTTTTTTCCGCTTCGGCGCCACGCAGCACACGTCCTAGAACTTCCACAGCAACACAATCGAGTAATCCACGTCGTTGGGCACCGCGTTGTGGGGCGTGCTGTCGTAACGGTCGAGCACGCTGAGTTTCAGACTGAGGTTCATCTCCTCGTCGATCAACGCCTCCCAAAACGCCTTGGTCTTCAAGCGGTAGGCCGCGAAATCCGTCACGTCGGGCGCGTAATCGATCGTCAGGCCAATCTTGTGCCGGTCGCCACAACGCCGCTCGAAGTCGAGGCCGAAAACGGCTTCCGGTACGTAGCTGTCGTCCGGGCCGCCAATCTCGTGGGAAAAACCGCCGCCGAATCGGCCGGCCAGCGTGGTGGCCTCGCTGTCGATGAACTGGTAACCCACACCAACGTCGGACGCCACGCGCAGGTCGAACGCCTGAAACTCGTCGTGTTCTACCGTGCCGTGCGTGAAGCAGGTCCACGGCGAATTCTCGAACAGCCGCTCCCAACGCCAATCGAGCAACCCGCGGTTGGCCGTCTCCTGGCTGCGGTCGGTTTGGCGGCGATAGTCGAGATCGAAAGTCAGTTCGTGGCTGTCGGTCTTCCGCTCGGCGTCGGCCCCGAAGCGGAAGTTGAACGTATCGGAATGGCCTTCCGTGCCGTCGAGTCCCAGTTCCAGGCTTCCCGACCAGATTCTCGGCGGCGGCGCGGGCGCGGCCTCGACGGACAGATCGACCGTGGGGAGTTGTAGATCCGGCAGGGCTTCCGGCAGTGGGGGAGAATCCACCGGCGGGAGCACCGGGAGGGTTGGCTGATGGGGCGCCACCGGTCGCTGCGCAAGGTCGACCGCCGGAAGAATCGTCGCGGATGCAATGGGGGGCGGATAGGTCGATGCAGCAGGGGGCGGATAATTCGACGATGGCTGGTCCGCCGGCGGATACCAACCGCCGCCGGGTATCTGTGCATGGACGGCCAGCCCGGCCACCATCACACCCGCCAACGCCAGCATTGCCAGCCCCAGCATCGCCGGCCACCAACGGACCGGCCCAGTTCGATTGTTCCGCGCAGCGTTGGCCAACCGACCATCCTCCATTGAGACGGATTCCTCCAATAGGGCGGAGGACCGTATCAGAAACGGCGCTCTGCCGCAAGATGGAAGACACCAGGACCCCCCAATTGGAGGTGTCGGCACACGCACTCCCGCACGAGTGTCCGATGATCAATCGAACAGCTTTTCCATGTTGCCCATCTTCCTCTTGGCGCCGGAAACCACCGTTCGCAAAAACACCGATCGCAGCGGCCGAATCGCCATGGCGGCCTTCATTAGTGGAGATTGTTCCAAGATCTTCACCAGCCGGGCCAACGCGCGGTGGCTGAGCCGTTGTGGATCGTCGAAAATCGATTCGGTCAGTTTGCCCCGTTCCAGGGCCATCATCACGAACCGATCGAAAATGGTCTCGGGTGCCAGCACCCTCTGCGGCCGGGAGCGCATCGCGATGGCTCCCGGTTTGCATGTTCCCACGCAGACGCCGCAACCGAGACACACGCCCGCGTTCGGCTTGGCCAGCCGCTGGGGCTTCTTTCTCTGGGGGGCGTCGTCCGGGGTGCTGCGGCCGGCGATCTCGTGCAGTTCGATCGCGTCGACCGGACAGGCAGCCACGCACTTGCCGCATCCGGCGCACTTCTTGGCGTCGACTTCGACGATCCAGTTCGATGTGACTACCGCCCCGTGGAGGTTGTGCGTCTTCACCGCCCGAACCATCTGGCAACAGCAGCCGCAGCAGTTGCAAATGTAGCTCATCTTCCGCTGCACGTTGTCGCCGATCTGGGCCAGTCCGGCCTGTTGGCAGCGCGCCAAGACGTCGAGCCCGGCGTCGACCGAGAGCGGCTTGGCCATGCCGTTGCGCACCAGCGACTCGGCGGCGAAGTTGAAGCTCAAACAGACCTCTTGCGGCTGCTCGCACGCCCGGCCCAGGTGCTCGGCCTTGTGACGGCAAGAACACAACGACACACCGATCGCCGACGCCGAGCGGACCGTATGGCTGGCACGCTCCCAGTCGAGCACTTCGGTGTGGTCGCCCTGCGGCAGCGCCTCTTCGTGGACCATCGCGCGGCCCAACTGGGTCTGGCCGCGAAAGACCGACCGGATCGAGGCGTCGTCGTTCATGTACTGCTCGAACAGCCGCGACAATTCGCCCATCGGCAATTCGTCGCGGGCGCGCATGAACGTGAACTCGAAGAAGCCGATCACCACCGGCGCCAGCGCGAAGTAGCGCCGGCCGGCGTGTTCGATGTCGATGATCAGCCCCCGCCGGGCCATCGCGTCGAGCCGACCGGTGAGTCGATCCGGCTTGATGCCGACCTTCTGCGACAGCGCGTCGACCGGCGTAAGCTGCAGCGGCAGCTTTGTGGCCAGTTCGGCGTCTTCCTGCGAGAACAACACTCGCAGGATCTTTCGCAGCGCCGGCGAGTCCGGAGCCCCGGTCACGGTGCGATCGAGCCGTTTTTGCAACGGGCCGTAGGGATGGTCGGTGTTGACGGTGTGGCCCATGGGAAGGTCTTGCGCGGAGGGGGCTGTAGCGATGAGGCGCTCGCATCTTGCGGCAAGCGCCATCGTCCATTGTAGGTGACATAGCGATCGACGAAAACGCCGTGTGCGACCAAGGCAGCCGCCATCGGATTTCAGGCCGAACTGCTATCGATCCGAATTTCCGCCGAAATAACCCCAGAGAGGGATGCGCGTGTTGCCGGAGTACGGCCGCTGTGGTATGATCGATCTTGTTGGATCGTTCGCAAGACGCCAAGGCGTTGGCAGTTGCTCCAACGCCGCGGCAGTTCTCCATGCCAGGGGAGTCTCTCTGATGTGTTGTGTCGAGATTGCGATGACGGTTTGCGGCATCGTGGTGCTGTGTACGGGCAAGTTTCCGTGGTTTAGTGGCACAATGGTGACCGGGTCACGCGCCTACTTGATCGGCGGTCTGTTGACGGCCACGTTCCCGCTAGCCCTGGTGATCGGATTCTCGATCGGCGTGGTAATCGGTCTTTCGAATGCGGGGCAGCCGATCAACCAAGATGACATCTTCTGTAGTGTTTCAACTCAAATGGCACAAAGTGGAGGGTAGGTGACGATCTC
>CAYYNP010000520.1:0-3158 GCA_964472545.1 uncultured Planctomycetaceae bacterium
CTTGCATCCTCTACTTCAAGCCGGTTCATCCCGGCGCTTTCGATGTCCCCTTTTTTCTTCCTCTTCATAGCTGAACACTTCTTCCACGCCCACGCCAAAAGCCCGTGCGATCCGGAACGCCAATGCCAATGACGGGCAGTACTTGCCTTGCTCGATGGCGATGATCGTCTGACGCGTCACACCGGCCTTCAACGCCAATTGTTGCTGAGTCATCTCCCCCTGCTCGAAGCGGAGACGGCGGACTTGGCTGCGAACTTGACCGTTATTGCTACCCATCGCAGGCACCCTTTCTCGCGTACCGGTACTGAAGCAATCCGGCACCGCTCTCGAACAGCGTACCCATGAAGAAAGTCAGGTAGGCGAGCCACGGCAGGGCCACCGTGCCGATCGAGCCTAGCGGGTCCAACACGTGCAGTACCAGACAAAGGCCCAAGAGGAAGCCGATGCATCCTTTCGAGCCCCAGCACTGGGCCTTGCGATCGATTTCTCTATCGCGTTCGTCGTACTCGCGATCCGGGAAGCGCCGGGCGAGGACCACGATCGCGATCAGCGGTATCGTGCTGATTACGCCGAAGCCGTTGCGCAGCACGTCCTGGATCACGTCGAGTTCGTTCGCATGCACGAACATGGAGGCCCCGGCCCCGATGAGCACCGTGACCAGCGAGACACCGAAGGTCCACCAGAGTCTCTTTTCCGCACAACTCATGATCCGTCTCCTTCCCGGGCAATGCCCTGGCCGCGCCAGCCGTATCCGTGCAGCGTGACGGCCGCCCTGACGCCTTCCACTACGATCATTCCGCCGAAGACCATCCAGGGCAGGTAGTTCACGGTGATCGCGCCCTCGGGGCCGATGATGAACCACGGCACCATCGCCGCCGCAACGAATACGCCCCAAAAGGCGGCAAACCCCGCCAGCGACGCGGCCCTCTGTATCTGAAGGTCGCGCTCGTCGAATGCCACCTGCTGGCGGTCTTTGCGGAAGACGAACGGCCCCAGGGCGATGAAGCCCAGCAGGCCCATGAACCCGAATGCGCCGGACGCGGCCTTGGTGGGCCAACCCAGCCCCAGGTGAAGTACGCCGAACGTGAGCAGGCTCAGCCCCAACGCCAGCCCAGCCAGAGTCAGCGTCATCCACGCGATTTTCTGCTGTCGGTTCATGATCGGTCTCCAAGCGGTATAGGGTGCCCCGTCAGTCGGCATGTCTCGCTCGTTCAGAATGCAAATTCGCGGATCGCTCCGTGGCGAGGTGCGTCAAGTAAACCAGCCTTAGTGTATACTTTACTTTACATTTAGTCAAGTGGAATTTACTTCCGTTCGATCGTGTGCCCGAAATCGGCGTCCCACGGGGCGTTTGCTCACGGAGCTGCGAGCGCTGCCGCTAAGTTCGGGCCGGCCGTAGGTTCTCGGGCTATAATGGATAGAAGTGCTTCCCTCTCACTAACTTACGCCGATTCACCCTCTTTTCGGCCGTAGGAGCCACCGACGTGCCGGAATCTGTCTCGACCCAACCTGACAAGCCGGAGTGTCGTCAGACGGACACTTCGGCAGACGGGAAGGCAGGCTCGCCGCAGCCGGAGGTGGTCTCACTGCGCGTGCGGGAGTTGCCGCCGCCGCCGAAGCCGTCGGATCCGCCGTTGCCGTGGGTCGACGTCGAGCCGGCGTCGGAGTCCGCCTGGCGGCGATGGCTGATGCCGCGAAACTGGTCGCCGTGGGGCGTGAGCCTGGTGTTTCATTGCGGGTTGCTCTTGGTGCTGGCGTTGTGGGTCGATGCGGCGGCGGTTCGTGAGCCGGTGGCCGCGCTGATCCTCGACACCAGCGTGCCGGAGCCGCTGGAGTCGCTCTCGGGATTGCAGGGCAGCGAGTTGCTCGTGTGGCAGGCGGCGCCGATCGATCACAGCGACCCGGGCGTCGAGGGACAGGTGATCGTGCCGGAGATTCGCCCGCCGGTGGTCGGCGCGGCCCACTCCGCCGCCGAGCCGCCGCACGTCTCGGGCGCGATCCCCGCCGGGCGAGACGAACTGCTGGCCAGAACGTCGGCAGCCATCGGCGGAGGGCTTGAAGGCCGCGGCGCGCGGGCGGCCATGGTCGAACAAGGCGGCGGCAACGAATTGAGTGAACGGGCCGTCGAACGGGGCCTGCGCTGGTTGATGGCCCATCAACGTGACGACGGCAGTTGGAGCTTCGACTTGAAGCATCCGGGCTGCGCCGGCCGATGCCGCAACCCGGGCACGGAGAGCAGCCGCACGGCCGCCACGGCGCTGGTGTTGTTGCCGTTCTTGGGCGCCGGCCACACGCACGTCGAGGGCGAATACCGCGACACCGTGCGCCGCGGGCTCTACTTCCTCGTGCGGCAAGCGCGGCCCACCGAACACGGCTACGACCTGCAAGACGGTACGATGTATGCCCAGGCCTTGGCCACGATCGCGCTTTGCGAGGCGTATGCGATGACCGAGGACGAATCGCTCAAGCCGGCCGCGCAGCACGCGATCGACTTCATCGTCTACGCCCAGGATCTCAAAGGCGGCGGCTGGCGCTACACGCCCGGCGACCCCGGCGACGTGACGGTCACCGGTTGGCAGTTGATGGCACTCAAAAGCGGACGCATGGCCGGTTTCCACGTGCCCTCGCCGACGATCGCGTTGGTGATCCGGTTTCTCGACAGCGTGGCCTGCGACGAAGGGGCCCAATACGGCTACATGCTGCCGCAAGCCAAACAGACGACCACCGCCATCGGCCTGCTCTGCCGCATGTACACCGGCTGGAGCCCAATGACGCCGGCACTGCGGCGCGGCGTGGCGCATCTCGACGGTTGGGGGCCGTCGGACGACGACCTCTACTACAACTACTACGCCACCCAGGTGATGCGGCACTTCGGGGCGTCGGAGTGGGAGGGATGGAACCCGAAGATGCGCGACTACCTCATCAAGACGCAGGCCACCGCCAGGCACGAATCCGGAAGTTGGCACTTCCCCAACAACCACGGCGACAAGGCCGGCCGGCTTTACAACACGGCCATGGCGGTGATGATCCTGGAGGTTTACTATCGCTACATGCCGCTGTACGGGCATGGGACGGTGGAGAAGGATTTCTAGGGGCAAGGGATTAGGGGCTGGGGGCTAGGGACTGGGGCGTTGGGACTGGGGGGAGTGTGCGGTGGG
>CAYYNP010000521.1:0-3151 GCA_964472545.1 uncultured Planctomycetaceae bacterium
CGGATCTGCGCGGGGGGCCGCCGGCAACGGCCGTTCCTACCGCGATACTGATTTCTTGCCGTTTTCGTGGCAGCGCTCGTCGCAAAACGAGGCAGACTACCTCATTCCTGGCCCGAAAAAGTAGCCTGTCCCTCTTTTTGTTCCGTCGGCCCCGTTTATCGCCCCGCAATGCCGCGTACGTACTCGTTGCGCAGCCGCGTCAGCCGCTGGACGACGTCGGGATGGTCGCCGGCCAGGTTTTTCATCTCCGAAACGTCGTCGGCCAGATTGACCAGCAGCGGATTGTCTTTGGGCGTAATGGGGGCCTTCTTGCTGGTGTCTCTGGGGTTGCCCAGCAGTTTCCAATCGCCCTGGCGAACGGCCCATTGCGAGCCGAGTTGCCAGTAGAACTTTTCGTGTGGGCTGGGGGCGTCGGCCGATGCGATCACCGGCGCCAGGTTCTTGCCGTCGAGCCGGCCCTTGGGCAGCTCGGCACCGCAATAGCCGGCGATCGTGGGCAGCCAGTCGCAGCCGGTGGCCATCTGCCGGCGGACCTCGCCCTGCGGGATCGTGCCCGGCAAGGAGACGATGGCCGGCACGCGCAGCCCGCCCTCGAACAAACACGCCTTGGCCCCGCGGTAAGGTCCGGCGTTTCCGCCGCCGCCGAAGGTCCGCTCTTCGGTCGAGTGGCCGTGGTCCGCCTGGTAGACGATCAGCGTGTTCTCGCGCAACCCAAGCTCGTCGACTTTTGCGAGCACGCGCCCGATATATTCGTCGACCGTGGAGACAAAGGCCGCATACATCCGCCGCGGGGCGGGCAGGTCGCGGTAGTGTGCCCGCCATTTGGCAGTCGCTTGCAGCGGATAGTGCGGCATGTTGATCGCCCAATAGATGAACAGCGGCCGCCGGCGGTTCTTTTCCAGAACGCCCTCACACTCCCGGGCCATCAGGTCGAGAAAATACTCGCCGTCGTGCCACACCTCGCGGCCGTTTCGCCAGAGGTCGTGGCGATTGGGGCCCTGCCAGTAGAAGAAGTGCGAGTAGTTGTCGATGCAGCCGCCCATGTGGCCGAACGTGTAGTCGTATCCCTGCCCGCGCGGCATCGTTTCCGGCGTGTAGCCCAGGTGCCATTTGCCCACGTGGGCCGTGGCGTAGCCGGCCGACTCGAGCACTTCGGCGATGGTAACCTCTTCGGCCGGCATGCCGGCGACCCCCTTGGTCGACGACACGTTGCCCGGCACACCGGCCCTGGGCGGAAAGCGTCCGGTCATCAGGCCGGCCCGCGACGCCGAGCAGATGGCCGAGGGCGCGTACATTTGCGTAAAGCGCACGCCCTGAGTCGCCAGCCGATCGAGGTTCGGCGTGGCGAGGTCCTTCGCGCCGTAGCAATTCAGATCGATCGAGCCTTGATCGTCGGTATAGATCAGCAGCACGTTCGGCGGCTGCGTCCGTCCGGCGGCGGTGGCGTTCGGTGTCGGCGCATGCTCCCGACCTCGCACGTCCCCCACGGCAATCACCACCCAAACCGCACCCAAGACCGCCGCTAGTGTTTTCATCGTTCGTTCTCCGTGCTTGTTCTCTGCGGTACTCGCCCCACCCACCCACGATCAGCCGGCCGCTGCCCGCCCACTTGGATATCAAACGTCACGATCCCTGTCAAATCTCCCGGGCTTCTCTGCGGAAGGCAACCTCGTGCTCTGCCAACGTTCCGTCTTGAGGTGACGGTCTTGGCGGCGCAAGCTTCCAGTTTGCGTTTGACGCAGAATTCCGCAAGGCAAGCAGGATGCTTGCCCCACTTCCCGATGTTGACGAAGCACCAGTTCCGGCTGGGTCTGCCGGCTGCGGCGGTGCTGGGGCTGATTTGTACGTGACGGTGCCGCAATAACTGGCACCTTCCTCATAATCCACCCTCGCCATCCGACGCAAGCCGTCTCTTAGGGCGGCTTGCGTGGTTTCTTGTTGACAGGGTCTTTGCCCCAATTACTCTGGACGGAAACCAATTGGTTTTGCCCCCGCGCTTCTCAGCATCACCTAGCTTGGGTTAAGCTCCTTTCACAAAGAGAGAAGTTGCGGGGGTCTTTTTCTGCGCCGCCGTGCCGTCGGCACAATCGGGACAACCGCCACAATCGTCACGATGCCGGCGGTGCCTCTCTCTCGGCCCACTTGACGCTGCAACGCCGCGTCATCGTTCTGCGTCGGCCGATCTGCGGTGCGGGCACACGATTCGCCGAATGTCTCGGCCGGGCAATGGGGACCCCAATGCGCTCGGCAAGCTATACTCAGGTGGGCAGTTCTTGTCACCTGACTGGCAATGCCCGACGACCCGCAGAACACGCAGGAGTTTAACCATGTATACGGCCAAGGACGTGATGAGTGAGAACGTGGTCTCGATATACGCCCACAGAACCGTGAAATCGGCGATCGGCATTTTGTTGGATCTTCGCATCAGTGGTGCCCCGGTCGTCGACGCCGAGGAGAACCTGGTGGGCATCATCACCGAGTTCCAACTCCTGGAGCTGATCTACGAGCCGGCCCTGGCCGCGAGCCCGGTGAGCCAGTTCATGACCAAGGACGTGATCACCGTCGGCGAGAACACGATGCTCAGCGACGTGGCCAGCATCCTGATCGCGCGGCGGATCCGCCGCGTACCCGTGGTCCGCGACGGCCGCGTGGTGGGCATGGTCGCCCGCCGCGACTTGCTCCGCCACGTACTGGAGGCCGGCGATCAGATCGCCGAGTTCATCCACGGGGTCACCGCCGCGGTCGAATAGACGCCCCAAGAAGGACGAGATTGTAGCGTGTCATGGGTTGGCGATCAGAACGAACCACCGCGAAAACGCCGCCGCGAGGCGGAACGCCGCGTCTGTCGAGATGGCGCAGGTGGATCGTCTGCGCGCTTGCAGCCACGTGTTGCTGGGCCGGCGGTCGCGTGGCACGCGGCGACGTGCAGGCACAGACTGCATGGACTACCGGGCTTACCGGACCCGATCGCAACACGTTCGGCTCCGATCGGCTCCTCGTCTTTACCGCAGGCATGGAGGCCGACGGCGATTGCACGATCACTTCCGCGAGTTACGGTGGGCAGCCGCTGACGCAAGTGGTCACGTCGGTCGCGGGTTCGTCGTACATGGCCCGGGCGTACATCTTCTATTTGGACGAGGCCGGGCTCCAG
>CAYYNP010000522.1:0-3114 GCA_964472545.1 uncultured Planctomycetaceae bacterium
GCCGGGAATCTCGTCGGCAGGTTCCGTGTTGATTCTGGCTCGGAGCCAGTCCCCGGTTTCCTCTCCCGCGAATCGACTTGGCAGTTCTCCTGGGGGCTTGAACCTGGGATTGTGATCGTCATCGCCCGCGGGCTACAATGTACCGGTGGCGGCTGAATCCCTTTGCACGAAAGGACGTTGCTGTGAAGACAATCACGTTACTGATGGCGGTCGGTTTGGTGGCGGCGAGCACGGCGGCGACCGCCGGGCAAGAGGCCGTGGAAAACCTTGCTCCGCGGGCCAAGATCCAGGCCAGCTCGGTCTACAACGGCGATTACGTGGGCCAGAACGTCGCCAACGGAGCGATTCCCGCGGCCATGAGTACGGCCGACGTCGGCAAGGCCTGGTGTGCCAAGGGCAATCAGCACCCTGAGGGTGTGACGCTCGCCATGGAGTGGCCCGAGCCGGTCGAAATCAAGGAGGTCGTCTACTACGGACGGACCGCGTTTGAGTGGGAAGAGAACTGGCGGCGGTACGAGGTCTACGTCGAGGGGCAAGAGGAACCGCTGATCAAGGGCACGTTCCAACAAGGACACGGCCCACAGCGCGTGCAACTGAAGACGCCGGTCCGCACGGCCAGGCTGACACTAAAATTCCTCGATTCGTACGGTGGCTCGAACCCCGGGGCGTCGGAAATCCGCGTCTATTCGACCAGCCCGCCGGATGCGTTGTTGGGGAAATTCCAGAAGGTGCAAAGGCCCGCCGCGGCCGGGGCCCTCGAGTTGGCCGAAGCGCGGCAACCCAATCCGCAACTGGCGGCCGACTTGAAGGCCGGCCGGCTCGGCTTCACCAAGATGCTGGTCATCCAACGGCATCATATCAAGTGTTCCCACGTCTACACCTACCATTGTGAAGGGCAAGCCAACGGCGGCGGGTTGTTCGTCTACGACGTGACCAACGGCGAGTTGGAGCGAATCCTCGACGCCTCGGCCGGACAGATCCTCAGTTACGACGTTTCCTTCGACGGCCAAGAAGTGCTCGTGGCCTGGCGTGCCGGCCCCGGGCCGGACGATCCCCAGCGATACCAGATCTACCGCATGAACGTCGACGGAAGCAACTTGCGGCAACTGACCCGCGGCGACCACGACAACTTCGACCCCGTTTGGCTGCCCGACGGCCGCATTGCGTTCCTATCCACACGCACGCCGCTGGTGGCGTATTGCTGGACCTCGCTCTGCGGCGTGTTGCACTCGATGGACGCCGACGGGGAGAACGTCAAGCGGATCTCGTGGAACTACCTGAACGACTTCACCCCCGCGCTGCTGAACGACGGGCGTTTGATCTACGGGCGGTGGGAGTACGTCGATCGGCCGGCGATTCCGATTCAGGGGCTCTGGGCGCTGAATCCCGACGGCACGGGCCTCTCCGGCTTCTTCGGCAATCGGGTGCTCGACCCGGCCACGTTCATCGAGGCCCGGCCGGTGCCCGGTTCGCATAAGGTGATCTGCACGATGACCGGGCACAACGGGACGCTCCGCGGGGCGATCGGCCTGATCGACACCACGCGCGGCGACAACGCGCCGGAGTCGATCCTCAACCTCACGCCCGAGGTCCGCCTGGTGGGCGTGGATCGCAGCAGCAACGGCCCGCGCGGACCGTATCAAACGCCGTATCCGCTCAGCACGAAGCACTACCTGGTGTCGTACGACGGGACCATCCTGTTGCGCGAGATGGACGGCCCGAGCGAGGAGATCGTGCTCAAGCCGCGCGACGGTCTGGAATTCCATTACGCCCAGCCGATCCGCAGCCGGCCGCGGCCGGCGGTCCGCTCGTCGTTCGTTTCCGACGAAGGCGACGCCTGGGCGACGGTCGTGCTGCAAGACGTCTACAACGGCCTGGAGCCCGAGGTGAAGCGCGGCGAGGTCAGACGTCTGATGGTCGTCGAGGAAATGGAGAAACCGAGCGTGGGCCACAGCACGGGGTTCGGCTTCCAGCGGCCGGTCGTTTCCTGTGGAGCAACCTACACGCCGAAGCGGGTGTGGGGTTTCGTCGACGTGAAGCCGGACGGCTCGGCCCACTTTCGCGTGCCGGCCAAGCGGCCGATCTACTTCCTGCCGCTGGACGAACAGGGCCGCGCCGTGCAGCGGATGCGGACGTTCACGCATCTGATGCCGGGCGAAGTGCAAAGTTGCGTGGGCTGTCACGCGTCGCGCAATCGGGCCGCGCCGCACTTGGGCAACTCGCTCGGACTGGTGCTCGATGACCCGCAGGAGTTGACGCCTCCCGACTGGGGCATCCGCGGCTTCGACTACACGTCGATCGTCCAGCCGGTGTTGGACAAGCACTGTGTCTCTTGCCACAACTCTCGGGAGCCGGCTGCCGACGTCGAACTGACCGGCGGCCTGACCGAGTGGTTCAACGTGTCGTATAACGTGCTGGCGTACGAGAACTCCACGTTCTCCGGCTTGGACCGCGTGCCGTGGCGAAGCGGCAGCCGTTACGTAAGCTGGATCTCGACGATGAACGGCACCGAGACGAACATCCTCCAGATCGCACCGAAGACCTGGGGTTCGCCGCAGAGCAAGCTGGCCGACCTGATCTTGGCCGGCCATCCCGACGAGCAGGGCAAGCCGATGGTGAGCCTCGACGCCGACGAACGCCAGCGGATCCTCACGTGGATCGACGTGAACGTTCCCTACTACGGCACCTCGACCACCACGCACCAGGAGTGGCGCGGCGGTCGGGCGCTACAGGTCCCGCAGCTTGCCGCCGCGCTCAAAGAGGTCGGCTCGCGGCGGTGCGCCGCGTGTCACGGCGACGGCCCGCCTTCAGGCCGCGTGCGATTCACCAGCGTCGAGTCGAACCCCTTCCTGCTCGCGCCGTTGGCCAAGTCGGCCGGCGGAACCGAGCAATGCGGCAAGGCCGTGTTTGCCGACCAGAGCGACGCCGACTACCAGAAACTGCTGAAGCTCTTCGAGCCGCTCAGCGAAGCGCTCGATGCCAATCCCCGCCAGGACATGCCCGGCTCGCACCGCCCCGACTGCGAAGCGGTCGAACCGCCTGCCGACACAACCGCCACACAGTAGTGTAGTGTTTCAACTCAAATGGCACAAAGTGGAGGGTAGGTGACGATCT
>CAYYNP010000523.1:0-3049 GCA_964472545.1 uncultured Planctomycetaceae bacterium
CGCGTCTCCTTCCGCCTGACCACCAACAACGGCGGGAACTTCTCCGTACACGACGTCGGCACGACGTTGCGGGGGGATGGGTGGATCGATGTGCGGGAGATTTGGCTGGTTGGTGAGGAAGAGCCGTTGGACGTGCGGTGGCTGGATAAGGACTCTTGGGAGGTGGAACTGCCGTTGGCGCCGGGGGCGAATAGGTTTGACTTCGAGGCCTATGACTTCGAGGGGAAGAGAATTGGGACGGACAGCATCACGGTGACCTCGACCGTCTTCGATCGGCCGTTGCAGGAACATCTGCGGATTACGGAACTGAACTACCGTCCGGTCGGGCCGACCGACGAGGAACTTGCCACGCAAGATCCCGACGACGACGACTTCGAGGCGGCCGACTTCGAGTTCGTCGAGCTGACCAACACCTCCGACGAAACGCTCGATCTGACCGGCGTGCGGTTTGTCGAGGGGCTCGACTTCAGCTTCGACAACAGCGTGGCCGAGACCGGCGTGTTGCTCAGCGAGATCTCGACCGAGAATCCCGATTACGTCGAGGTGCAGAACATCTCCGCCCGAACCGTCGACACCGCGGGCTGGGTGGTGGCGGTCAACTACGCCCGCATCGGCGATATCAACGACGTGGTCGACACGCTCTGGCAGCTTCCCGACGAAATTCCCGCCGGCGAGGCGCTGTTCCGCTCCGACCTGCCGGAGGCGGGGGACGACTATTGGGGTGAAGACATCTTCTGGCGGACCGGTTCGGCCGGCTGGGCGATGATCGTCGACGACCTGGGGCAGGTGGCCGATTTCGTGGCTTGGGGTTATACCGCTAATCAGATCGCCGCGCTCGACACCACCGTCAACGGCGTTGCGGTCACCGCCGAGGGTATCTGGAACGGCGATCCGGCGGTGGCCAACCGCAACGCCTGGGACTCGATGCAGCGCGTCGGCGACACGGACAACGACGACGCGTCGGACTGGCAAGTTGTGGGCGTGCAAAGCCGCGCGCAGGCGAACGCCGGCCTCTCGTTGCCCTGGGCCGGCACCGGGATCGTGCTGCCCCCGCGCGAGTATCTCGTGGTGGCCCGAAACACGAAGGCCTTCCGCACCCGCTACGGCCAAGACGCCGTATTGGCCGGGCATTACGACGGCAAGCTGAGCAACGGCGGCGAGCGGATCCACCTGGTCGACTCGGGCAACGGCACGATCCTCGACTTCACCTACGACTCGGCCGATCCTTGGCCGGGCCGCCCCGACGGCAAAGGGGCCTCGCTGGAGTTGATCGATCCGGCCACCGACCGCGGCGACTTCGGCCACTTCTACGTCTGGCAATCGAGCGTGGCCATCGGCGGCACGCCGGGAACCGCTGCGGCGGCCGGCGCGGGCGTGGTGATCAACGAAGTGCTCACCCACACCGACTTCCCGCTGGTCGACGCGATCGAACTCTACAACACCAGCGACGCGGCGGTCGACGTTAGCGGCTGGTTCCTGAGCGACTCCTGGGGCTTCGCCGCCGATTCCGAGGAGGGCGACTACCGCAAGTTCCGCATCCCCGACGGCACCGTGATCGAGCCCGGCGGCTACGCCACGTTCTACGAAGGGCACTACGAAGGCGCCGTCTTGGCGTTCGACCCGGCCACCGAGTTCGGCGGACTGGAAGATGGGGCGTTCGCACTAAACGGTGCCGAAGGCGACCACGTCTGGCTGATGCAGGCCGACGCGGCGGGCAATCTGACCGGCTTCGGCGACCACGTCAGTTTCCCCGCTGCCGTCAACGGCGAGTCGTTCGGACGCTGGCCCAACGGCGGGGGCGATCTGTACCCGCTGCTCACGCGCACGCTGGGGGGTAATAACGCCAATGCGCGGCTGGGACAGATCGTCATCACCGAGATCATGTACCAGCCGCCCGACGACGGCCTGGTGCCGCCCGACGGCTACGCCTACGTGGAGTTGTACAACCCCACGGCGGCCGACGTGTTGCTCTACGACCCGCAGCGGCCGGCCGCCACGTGGCGGATCGGCGGGCTCGATTTTGCGTTTCCCGAGGACGAGAAGATCGCCGCCGGCGGCGTGGTGGTGGTGGCTTCGGCGGCCCCGGCCGTGTTCCGCGATTTCTACAACGTGCCTGCGGAGATCGACGTTTACGGCCCGTTTTCCGGGGGTTTGAACGACCTGGGCGAGTCGATCGAGCTGCTGCGTCCGGACGAACCGACGGCCGACGTGCCGCCGATCACCCCGGGGCTGTTGGTCGAGACGGCGGCCTACCGGGCCTCGCCCGATTGGCCCGCTGCGGCCGGCAACGGCCAGTCGCTGCACCGCGCGGCGCTGGGCACCGGCGGGACCTACGCCGCGAGTTGGACGGACGGCGATCCGACGCCCGGGGTGGTCGAAGGGCTCGAGTTGCCACCGCCATCGGTCGCCGGGCGGTACGTCTTTTACAACGGCTCGAAGTTCGACGGCGAAGATGGCGCGGCAACGCCGGCCGACGATGGTGCGATCGCACTAGCCAAGCAGCCGTTGCTTCCCGGCGGCGCCGCCGAGTTCGCCAACTACACGTCGTACTCCCTGGGGATCAACGGCGTGATGGTCGACGTCGCCAACGCCACAGGGGTCATCACCCTAGAAGACTTCCGCTTCCGCGTAGGCAACGCCACGGATCTCGGCACTTGGAACGCCGCTCCGACGCCTACGTCGCTCGTGGTTCGCGCCGGCGAGGGCGTCGGCGGTTCCGACCGCGTAACACTCACCTGGGCCGACCACGCGATCCGCAACACCTGGCTCGAGGTCACGCTGCTGGCGGCCGACGTCGGCCTGGCGAGCGACGACGTATTCTACTTCGGCAACGCGGTAGCCGAATCCGGCAATTCGGCCACCAGCGCCCAAGTCACCAGCACCGACCTGCTCTTGGCGCGGAACAACCCCCGCAACTTCCTCACCCCGGCGGGCATCAATTTCGCCTACGACTACAACCGCGACCAACGCGTGAACACCACCGACGTGTTGTTGGCCCGCAACAACCAGACCAACTTCCTCACGGCGCTTAGGTTGATCGACCTGGGCG
>CAYYNP010000524.1:0-2864 GCA_964472545.1 uncultured Planctomycetaceae bacterium
GGAGCGAGATGGCTACAATTTGCGGAGCCCAACGGCCACATCTCGCGGAGCGAGACGGCTACAGATTGCAGAGGATTCCAACGCGAGCATAGCGAAGGGTGATCTGATATGAACCAGCGGCAAACGAAAGCGGCGGGAGAACGTCTCAGCAGGCGACGGTTCTTGCGTTCGGGTGCGGTGGCGGCGGGTGCGCTGGTGGTGCCCGGTTCCGTGCTTGGCACGCGGAGAGGCCGCGCCGGCGAGTCCGAGAAGACGCCGCCGAGCGAGCGGCTGAACGTGGCCGGCGTGGGGCTCGGTGCCCGTGGCTTGGGCAACATGCAGAAGTGCGGCGGCGCGAACGTGGTGGCCGTGTGCGACGTCGACCGGCACCTGGCGGCGACGGCGCTAAAGCAGTACACGGACGCGGCGAAGTACAAGGACTTCCGCCAGATGCTCGATAAGGAGAAGAGCATCGACGCGGTGGTCGTCTCCACGCCCGACCATACCCACGCGGTGATCGCGGCCGAGGCGATGCGGCGCGGCAGGCACGTCTTCGTCGAGACGCCGCTGGCCCACGACGTGTGGGAAGCCCGGGAGTTGGCCAAGCTGGCCGCCGAGACGGGCGTGGTGACCCAACTGGGCAACGAACGTCATTCGGGGGCGGGCATGCGCCGCGCGGTGGAGATGCTGCTCGGCGGCGGTTTGGGGCCGATTCGCCGGGTCGATTGCTGGACCAATCGTCCCCAATGGCCGCAGGGCGTCGGCCGGCCGCAAGCGCCGGTGCCGACGCCGTCCGATCTGGCGTGGGACCTCTGGCTCGGCCCGGCGGCGCAGTGCAACTACCATCCGGCGTATCATCCCTATCGCTGGCGGGGTTGGCTCGATTTTGGCACCGGGGCGTTGGGGGCGATGGGATGCCACCTGCTCGACGCGGCTTTCTGGGGCCTGGAGTTGGACAAGGCGGCGACGTTTAGCGTCTCGGCCGAGACGACCGGCACCGGCGAGGGGACGTATCCCAAGGCTTCGACCGTTGTCTACCGCTTCCCCGCTCGGGGCGACCTGCCGCCGGTCGAGATCACCTGGTACGACGGCGGCCGGCAGCCGAAGCGGCCGGACAAACTCCCGTACTTGCGCGAGGTCGGCAGCAACGGCTCGCTGTTCTTCGGCGACGACCACACGATGATGTTCGGCCCCACCGTCTTCGGCACGAATCCCGGCCAGGTCGGCCCGCGGACGATTCCGGAGTTTGCCCAGATTGAACCCAAGCGGTCGTTCGAGCGGCTGCCGGCCGTCAAAGAAAGTTCCTGGACCCGCGGCGACCGCCACGTCCAGGAGTGGATCGCCGCCTGCAAGACCGGCCAAAAGCCCTCGGCCAACTTCGCCTACTCCGGCCCGCTGACGGAGATGGTCCTCTTGGGCAACGTGGCCGTGCAGTGCGACGGGCCGATCGAGTGGGACGGGCGCTCGATGCAGATCGACGGGCCACCGGAGGCCGAGCGGCTTGTTCGTCGCGAGTACCGAGAAGGTTGGAGTTTGTAGGGCGACCAGGTCGTAGGGTGCGTCTGGTTCGGGCTTTGCCCGTGGGCCTTCGGCTGGTAGACTCATGGCCCGAGGAGGAGTGCCATGACGGCCGTCGACCGAATCTTAGTGGAAATCGCCCCCGGCGAGTTGCTCGATAAGATCACGATCTTGCAGATCAAGGCAGAGCGGATCTCCGAGCCTGCCAAGCTGGCGAACGTCCGCACCGAGCTGCACGTGCTGGAGAGCGCGCGGCAGACGACGGTTCCCCCGTCGCCGGAACTCGACGAGTTGATTGCCCAACTGAAGCAGGCCAACGAGATACTCTGGGACGTCGAAAACGACGTTCGCGACTGCGAACGCCGCGAGGATTTTGGCGACGAGTTCGTCCGTCTGGCGCGTTCCGTCTACCGCTTGAACGACCGTCGGGCGGCGCTGAAGCGCCAGATCAACGAGTTGCTCGGGTCGAAGCTGATGGAAGAGAAATCGTATGAGGGCGACCTTTAGTAGTCATCTCGCTCCGCGAGATGTCATGGCGTCTCGCGGAGCGAGACGACCACCAAATCTGTTTCCACCGAATCACTGTCCGTACCGATTGAACCACGCCCGTCGGCCGAACGGCAGTTTCTCTTTCTGCCGGCCCGGCTCCACCGCCACGCCGACGGGCAAGAGGACGCGTACCCGCTTGCCCTCGGGCACGCCGAGCAACTCGCCGATGCGGGCTGCCTTCTCCTCTCGGCGCAAGACGCCGTCGAGCCAGACGCTGGCGTAGCCCAAGGCGGTGATCGCCAGCAGCATATTCTCGACCGATGCGGCACAATCCTCGACGCTGTAGGAGACGTTGCCCAGCACCGGCCGGGGATCTTCCACGCAAGCGATCATTGCCCTGGCCGTACGGCAGACGGGCCGGTCGACGATCTCGGCGATCTGCTCAAGCAGCGCCGGATCGTCGACGATCACGAACGTGGCCACCTGTTCGTTGACGGCCGAGGGAGCACGGATGCCGGCCTGGACGATCTTCTCGAGGTCCTCGCGCGGCACCGGCGCATCGGTCAGATTGCCGCGATAGCTGTAGCGGCGCTGGATGGCTTCAAACAGGTCCATACGACTTGGACGGTTCGGGCAAGGCTGCCGGCCGATCGAGCTGCATCAGGCCGGTCTACTTCTGACGAACCGCCTTCCCTTCCGCGTGAAAGCTGACTTCTCCACCGGCGTTCTTCGAGATGATCGACCAGTCGAGCGTGGCCACATCGAGAAATCGGACGCGAAACGTTGACGTCGCACCCCCGCCCAAATCGCTCACAAAGGTAAACGTCTTGCGGCTCTCGTCCCACGTCCCGGTCTATTAAAAATAGAAACCCGACTCG
>CAYYNP010000525.1:0-2827 GCA_964472545.1 uncultured Planctomycetaceae bacterium
CAACTCGATCAACCGCAGCGCCGTCAGGAAGTTCGTCGGGTTGTTTCGCGCCAGCAACACGTCGGTGGCGTTGACGCGGCGGTCGCGGTTGTGGTCGTAAGGGAAATCGATCGCCGCGGGCGTAAGGAAGTTGCGGGGGTTGTTCCGCGCTAAGAGCAGATCGGTGGCGGTGACCATCGTGTCGAAGACGGAATTGCCGGAGTCGGCCACGGCGCTGCCGAAGTAGAAAACGTCGGCTTCGCCCAGGCCGGTCGACGCGCCGGGCATCATCGTGACTTCCAGCCACGTGTTGCGGATCGCGTAATCGGGCCACACGAGCGCCACCCGGTCGCTGCCGCCGATGCCGGCGCCGGGGCGAATCGTCCACTGCGACGGCGGCGGGCCAAGCGGCCATGTGGCCGGGAAGTTGCTGTTGCCGACGCGGAATTGGAAATCGTCGACGGCGATCGGCCCCGGCGCGCCGGCCACGTCGATCATCAGGCCGTTGACGCCGAGGCTGAAGCTGGTGTAGTTGGAGAAATCGGCGATCTGGCCCGGCAGCAGCGCCGTCTTGTCGGTAGCCAGCGCGTTGTCGTCGGCATTTTCGGTCGCGCCGTCGTCGAACGACGAGTTGTTGTAGAAGACCCACCGGCCGACGACCTGCGGCGCGACGCTCCACGGCACCTCGCCCGGCGTGGCATCGGCCGCTTGCCAACCGGCCGGGTCGTTGCCCAAGGCGTCCGGCGCGACCCGGTGCAGCGACTTGCCGCTGCCGGCGGCACCGTCGGGCCACTCGCCGTCGAGACGATAGTCGACCTCGTCGACCGCCAGCCACGGCACGATCGGCGGGACGTCCGCCGTCGGGGCGTCAGGCTGCAACAGCCGCAGCCGTTCGCCGGCGTTGTCCAGGCGTGTGCCGTCGAGGAATGGCCCGAAGACGGCGACCTCCGGCGGCACGTCGTACGCCGCACGAAAGTCGTCCGGCGGCGTCGAAACCACCAGCACCACGCCGCCCGGACCGATTTCGCTACCGCCGGGAAAGCCGAACTTCAGGCCGTCGAACTGCCACACGTTGGCCGCGTTCGCCGGGTCGTACAGCGGCACCGCAAGCGGCGAGGCGTTGAACAGCTCGATGAACTCCGCACCGTCGTCGGCCGGATGGGCCATCAACTCACTCACGACGACCGGCCCGATCCGCGGTGGGGCATTGACACTACCGAGCGTCGCCCGGTCCAGCGGCACCAGTCCACTCGCCGCGTTCGACCAACGCCCGAACGTCTCTCCCGCGGCAGCCGCGGGAAACTCGACGTGATCGGCGAACCGCGACAACCGGCCGGCGACGTCGGCCGCCATCAGCCAGACGTCGTCGCCCTCGGCACCGTTTAGGGCAAAGCCGCTAATGCCCGTCTCGCCGAACTCATCCGGGCCGACCAGCAACGCGTCGCCGCCGTAACGGCCTTCGTAAATCACGTGATATCCGCCGGGCGGAATCGACGTATCGAACGGGATGCGGAACTTGCGGTAGCCCGCCGTGGCGTTAGGGCCATCACCCCATGCGTCGCTGACGTACCATCCGCCGACGTCGATCGGCGCGTCGCTCGCGTTGAACAGCTCGATCGCATCGGCCTGCGGCGGGTCGCTCCGCGAGAGCACCTCGTTGACGACGATCCCGGTTGCCGCCGCCGGCGCCGCACCCGGCGTGCCGCCGTAGGCGATGCTCGAACGCCAACTTGCCGCGTTGCCGTAATCGTTCGGCGTCGCGCCGGCCGGGTCGATCAACTCCAGCGACGCCCCCTTGCCGTCGGCACGGCCGGGCCACGAGCCGGGATCCTTGTAGGTAAACTCGATCAGCGGCCGCTCGAACCGATCGGCCAGCCGGATCCGCTCGCCCTCGTTCTTGAGCTTGCCGTCGAACGGCCCGACGACCGGCAAGCCGGCGCCGTAACGCGCGGCAAACGCGGCCAAGTCGGCGGCCACCGCCAGATACGCGCCCGGGTCGAGCAACACCGGCCGATACGCAAACGGCACGTCGAGCGTGGAATTCGCACTGCCGCGCGAGTCGTCGAAGGTGAAGGCCCAGTCGGTTGCGTCGTCGTGATCCTCGCCGCCGCTGCGCCGCAACACGTCGTCGACGGTGTTGACGGCCAAAACGCCGTCGCCGTGGAAGACGTCGGCGGCGGTGATGCGAGCACCGTCGACGTTCACGTCCAGCCCGGCCAACGCGTTAGTGTCATAACCCCACGCCACGAAATCGGCCACGTTGCCCGCCGCGTCGACCAGCGCGACCCAGCCGGAGGCGTGAGCCCGCCAGAAGATGTCTCCGCCCCAGTAGTTCTCACCCGCGTGATCCGTTTTGTAGAGCACCTCGCCGGCGGCCATCGCGTCCGGCAGTGCCCAGGTGATCGGATGCACGTCGTCGATCCGGCCCGCCCGCAGCGTATTCACGGCCACGAACCAGCCGGACGTATCGACCGGCCCGGGCCCCACGTTCTGGATCTCGACGAAATCGAGATCGCCGGTGCCGACCTCGGTGATCAACACGGGCGTATCTTCGGCCACGGCGGTGAACGTGTAGTCGATCCCGTCGACGAAGCGCACGCCGGTCAGGTCGATCGGCTCGTCGCCGGCGTTGTGGAGTTCGACGAACTCGAACAACGCTGCGTCGGTGAAGCCTCGCTGCCACTCTTCCGCCGAAGGGGCCGTCGGCCGATAGTGTAATTCCGTCAGACGCAGATCGCCGGCCAGGGTTTGGCCGGCAACCACGAACTCCGCCTCGCAGAGCGCGCTCCACTGTCCGTTCTGATACGCGCGTGCCTTGACCGTCGCGGTGTCATCGAGCGTCACCGGC
>CAYYNP010000526.1:0-2738 GCA_964472545.1 uncultured Planctomycetaceae bacterium
AAATCGATCAGTCCGCCACCCCAGGTCACGGCGGCGTAGGTTCCGGTGCCGGCCTTGGTGGCGCGCGTCTCATCTTGGAAGAGGCCGCGTCCGAGATTCCTGAAGAGCGTGGCAAACTCCATCTGGTAGGACGTGACGTAGAAATCGAGCCGGCCGTCGTTGTCGTAGTCGGCGCATTCGACCCCCATGCTTCCCTGTGCGACGCCGGCATGGTCCAGGGCGACGCCCGCCATCAACGCCGATTCGGCGAACTTGCCCGTGCCGTCGTTTTTCAGCAGGAAGTTCTCGGCCACGTCGTTGGCCACGAAGACGTCGGTGTCGCCGTCGTCGTCGTAATCGCCGCAGACGGTGCCCATGCCGCATCCCGACTCCGCCGCCACGCCCGACGGCAGACTGACGTCGCTGAACGTGCCGTCGCCGTTGTTGCGGTAGAGGACGTCGGGTACGGGTTGGTAGGCGATGGGGCTGAAGTAGACCGGATAACCCCGAGTTGTCTTCACCTCGTGGTCGTCGTAGGAGAAGTGGAGATAGTTGGCGACGTACAGATCGAGGTCTCCGTCGCCGTCCATATCGAGAAAACAGGCCCCCGCTCCCATCTTGCTGCCGTTGCCCACGCCGGCCTCTCGCGTCACGTCGGTGAAAGTCCCGTTGCCGTTGTTCCGATAGAGCACGTTCGGGCCGTAGTTGTTCAAGTAGAGATCGCCGTCGCCGTCGTTGTCGTAGTCGCCGACCGCCACGCCCAGGCCGTAGCCCGTGTCGCCCACGCCGGCGCGGTCGGTCACGTCGGTGAACTTCCAGTCGCCGTCGTTGCGATAGAGCGCGTTTCGCGGCGGCCGCGTCACCGCCGTGCCCGGCAGGGGCGCCCCATTGAGGAAGTAAACGTCCACGTCTCCGTCGGCGTCGTAATCGAAGAGCGCCAACCCGGCGCTCACCGTCTCCACGATGTAGTACCGGCCGCTGCTTCCGTCGGTGTGCTTGAAGGCGATTCCCGTTTGTCGAGTGGCGTCGCGCAGCAGGATGGGCCCGGCGGCATGCGCCGCCGATGCCCCGCAGATCAGCGCCGCGACGGCAATCCACCGGGCAAAGGTCCTTCGCTCGCGCCGGCCGGCCGATCGGCATGCTTCATTGGCTTCGCTTGATCTGCTCATAGAACTGCCTGTATCTGGCATCGTTGGGGTCCAACTCGATCGCCCGCTCGGCAGCCGCCAATGCCGCGTCGAATCGCTCTAGCTCCAGGTTCAGAATGCCGATGTGCAAGTGGACGCGCGCATCGTCCGGTGCGATCTCCCCGAGTTGCTCACACACGCGCAGGGCCTCGTCTCTTCGGCCGTCGGCTCGGAGTAGGGCCGCCAGGTCCTCGCGGCACTCGATCTGCTTTGGATCGAGCGCCGCCGCCCTTCTCCAATGCTCTTCGGCCTTCCGGGCGTTTCCATGCCGGTGGCAGATCTTGCCGGCGGTCGCGTGCGTCTGCGCAAGGTCCAGACGCTTCTCCTCCAGATCATCATATGCCTTGATCCGGTTGGCCACGGCCTTCGAGTCTCGCGTTCTCAACTGCTTGAACTCCGCCATGTGTCCTTGGGCTTCGTCCGTCCGCCCCAGCCGCAAGCAGGCCGTGGCCAGGCCGTAATACGAGGGCGTATGATCCGGACGAACGTCGATAGCCTGCCGGTAATGCTCGATCGCCTTCGGATAGTCGTTCAGTTGGGCATGCGCCTCTCCGAGCAAGTAATGACCCTGGAAACCGAACGGTACGAGCCTGGCCCCTTCCTGCAATACGGCGACGGCTTGCTCCGGACGGCCCAAGGCCAACAGTTCGCCCGCCAGCGGGCCGCGCACGCCGGGAAAGCGCGGATCGATCTCGATGACATTGCCCAGCAGCCTGACGGCCTCCTCCTGGTCGCCGCGCCGCAAGGCGACCGTGCCCATGCTGTTGTAGGCGTCGGCCAACCGGGGGTTCAACGCCAAGCTCTTCTGCCAGTATTTCGTCGCCGATGTGGTATCGCCGTGGTTCGAGTGGACGTTGCCCAGCAAGTAGACCGCAGCCGCATCGTCTGGGAACTCCTCCTGCAACCGCGTGGCGACGTCGAACTCCTCTTGGCTCATCTGTTCGATCGTGGCCGGCAACGGCACCGGCTCCGGCGGCAAGAGCGGCGGCTCGGCCGGCGGCGGCGGCTCCTGCGCAACAGACGACGGAGGATCGGCAGCGACGGGCGGATCGCCGGGAATGATGGGCGGTTCACCGGGAACAACGGACGGCTCCGGCGGAAGCGACCGGACCGCGCCGCTTACCGTCGCTCCGTTACGTGCGGCCGAACCGTCTTTCGAGTCCGGCGCGCGGGAAGAAGTCGTCGATTGCGGAGCCGCCGGCGGGCCTACGTCCGACGACACACGGTCACCTTCCCCTTGAAACGCCCCGGCCAACAGAAGTGCGATCCCCAGCGCGCAGACCGGCAGCGCGATCAACGCATACCGTCCGCCGCGGCTCGCCGCCAGCCGATGTAGTGGGCCGGCACCGTCGGATCGGCGGCGCCGTTTCCGGTGGCCCTTCATCACGCGTCTCCCGAATCCCGAGACACTGCAATTCCGCCGCCACCTTCTGCCTGTTCCAAAACGCGCGTTGCCCACTCTAATATCTCAGTATAGCGAATAGCCGCGTCGGAATCGAGCCATGCCCGTCGGTAGTCAGGAGAACTGCAAAGTCGATTCGCGGGAGTGGAAAAAGGGGACTGGCTCCGAGC
>CAYYNP010000527.1:0-2250 GCA_964472545.1 uncultured Planctomycetaceae bacterium
CCGTAGATCTGCCCCGCGCGGGCGTCGAAACTGATCCCCCCCAACGCCACGAACTGACCGCGCCGCAGGTCGCTGTAGTGCTTCACCAATCGGTCAACGTGGATCATGGCGTGCGCCCGAGCGGCCGGTTATTGCTTCTCTGCGGTGGTGCAATACCACCCATAGTGTCTTTCGCACTGACGGAATCTCTTATCTTAACTTAGCTTACGGCGTCTGCCGACCGTCCGTTCACGGGTGAATCAGTCGAGCAACTCGTAGAACACGTTCCTCCTGTGCGGCGTGTATCCCGCGGCGGTGATAGCCTGCCGGATCTGCGCTTCGCTGGTGCGAAAACTCGTCCCGGCCGCCGCCACCACGTTTTCTTCGATCATCAGGCTGCCCATGTCGTTGGCCCCGAACCGCAGCGCCAATTGGCCGATCTTCAGCCCCTGCGTGACCCAACTCGCCTGGAGATTGGCGAAATTGTCGAGGTAGAGGCGGCTGACGGCCAGCGTGCAAAGGTAGTCCCATGCCCCCGATTTACGGAGGGCAGCCAAGGCGGTGTTGCCGGGCTGGAACGTCCAGGCAATGAACGCCGTGAACCCGCCCGTCTCATCCTGTAATCGGCGGATGCGCTCGAGATGCTCGATTCGTTCCGCGGGCGTTTCGATATGGCCGAACATCATCGTGGCCGACCCTCGGCCGCCGAGCTCGTGCCATGTGCGGCAGATCTCCAGCCAGCGGTCGGACGACGTCTTCTGCGGGCTGACGATCTGACGGACGCGGTCGACGAGGATCTCGGCCCCGCCGCCGGGCAGACTTCCCAGGCCGGCATCGCGCAGCCGCACGAGCACTTCACGTACCGGCAGGTCGCAAAGACGAGCCAGGTGATCGATTTCCGGCGGCCCGAAGCCGTGTACGTTGATCTGCGGAAAACGCCTCTTGATAGCCCGCAGCAGGTTTTCGTACCAGTCGATCGAAAGCTCCGGGTGCAGTCCGCCTTGCAAGAGAATCTGGTCGCCGCCGAGGTCAACGGTCTCTTGAAGTTTGTGAAACAACTCGTCACGGCCGATGACGTACGCCGCCTTGTCGCCCGGCGCGCATGAGAAGGCACAAAACCGGCAGCCGCTGGTGCAAACGTTGGTGTAGTTGACGTTGCGATCGATGTTGTAGGTGCGGTAGTCCTCCGGCTGGAGGCGTCGGGTCACCGCATCGGCCGCTCGGCCCAGCGCGGCCAGATCGGGCGACTCAAGCAGCCGCAGCCCTTCGTCGCGGTCGAGTCGTTCTCCAGCGACGGCTCTATCGAGCAGCTTGTTGATCGTCGAAGGCAAGTTCCACTCCGGCGGGCGCCAGGTTGTGTCGGCCGGCCAATTCGGCAAACCGCGTTAGCCCGCGGCGCTGGCGGTCGCCGAGGGTGAAGTCGAGGTTGTCCTGCAAATACCCCAGACACTCTGCCGCCGAGATGCCCAACGCGGGGGCCTCGAGCCGGGCGATTTCGTCCAAGCGGGCCACGCCGTCGTCGCGGGCGGCGCCCAACACTTCGGACAGCCCCGACAGTTCGACGCCGTCGCGAGCGATCCACATGGCGAACACGAACGGCAGCCCGGTCCACCGCGACCACTCTTCCCCAAGGTCCCAAACGAACTCGAACGCCCGTTCCGGCGGCTGCATCCCCCGATCGCCGATCAGCATCACCGCGTCGGCCTCGGAATCGTCGGCCGAGGAGCCGATCGGCAGGGGAGAGAGCTTCGGACGCAAGCCGAATCGCTCGTGGAGCATGATGCGGGTCAACGCGGCGCTGGTTCGCGAGCCTTCGTCGAGGGCCACGGTGCGGATCCGCTCGACCGGCACCCGGCCGTAGAGTTTCACGCTGCGGACCGGCCCGTCGCAGGCCACGCAGGCGTCGGAGACGATCCGATGGCCGGGACTGCGAAAGTACTCGATCGAAGGCACCAACGCCACGTCGAGGCGCCCCACCGCCAGGGCGTCGGCCAGCCGGCTGGGCAAATCGACCACGACTTCCGCTTCCGGCATGAGTCGCTGGAGCGAAAACGTCAACGGCCGTGCATTGAGATACGCCACCGCGCCGATGCGGACGTTCGGGCAACGTTGTAGAGGGGGGAGTTCCGTCACGAATCGTCCTGGGAGACCTGGGCAAAACCGTGAATTATATGCGTTCGTGCCCCGCGGCGAAAGCGACTCGGGCGGTCCGTCAAGAGAACTGCAAAGTCGATTCGCGGGAGTGGAAAAAGGGGACTGGCTCCGAGCCGG
>CAYYNP010000528.1:0-2232 GCA_964472545.1 uncultured Planctomycetaceae bacterium
AAGCGGCGAACTATCGACCTTTGCCAACTCCATCCACGTGCCCGGCGGGGCGCTCGACGTCGGCCATACCTACCGCGCCCGCGTGCGGATGAAGGACAATACGGGCCGCTGGAGCCACTGGTCGGATCCGGTCGAGTTTACCACCGCCCCGCCCACCGCGACCGATCTCGATGCGCTCACCATCAGCGAGATCATGTATCACCCGCACGATCTCACGCCGCAGGAGTTGGCGGCCAGTCCGCACGCGATTGCCGACGACTTCGAGTTCATCGAACTGCGGAACAACTCCGACGCGCCGATCGACCTGGTCGGCTTCGCGCTGACCGACGGGGTCGAGTTCGAGTTCACCTACGACGCTTCGCCGACACTCGCGCCCGGCGAACGTGCCGTGCTGGTCCGCGATCCGGCGGCGTTCGCCCTGCGTTACGGCGACGAAGTGTCTATCGCCGGCGTCTACCGCGGCGGGCTGACCAACGGCGGTGAGGACATTACGCTGCTCGACCCCTTCGGCCGTGCCGTGCACGAGTTCACTTACGACGACGGCGGCGGCTGGTCGGGCCGCGCCGACGGCAAGGGCGCGTCGTTGGTCGCGATCGATCCGGCCGGCGATCTGGGCGATCCGGACAACTGGCGGGCGAGCGTGCAGTTCGGCGGCACGCCGGGGGCCGATCCCGCACCCGATCCGGGCGTGGTGATCTCCGAAGTGCTCACGCGGACCGATCCGCCGGCGGTCGACGCGATCGAGTTGCACAATCCGACCGACGCACCGATCGACGTCGGCGGCTGGTATCTCAGCGACGACTGGGGCTTCGCCGACAACCCACGTAACGACGAGTATCAGAAGTTTCGCATCCCCGACGGCAGCGTGATCCCGGCCGGCGGGTTCGTGACGTTCTACGAAGGCCACTACGAAGGCGACCTGCTGGTGGCCGACCCGCTCACCGAGTTCGGCGGTTCTGACGTTAGGGACTTTGCCCTAAACGGGGTGCAAGGCGACGACGTCTGGCTGACCACCGCCGACGCGGCCGGCAACCTCACCGGCTTTGCCGATCACGTCGAGTTTCCCGCCGCGATCGAGGGTGAATCGTTCGGGCGCGTGGGCAACACGGGCAACCTGGCACCGATGACCGACACCACCCTCGGCGACTCGAACGCCGTGCCGCGCGTCGGGCCGGCGGTGATCAGCGAAGTCATGTATCAGCAGGGCAACGACGAGGTCGAGGGCTGGACCGCGCTGGAAGACAGCCTCGAATTCATCGAGTTGCACAACGCGTCCGACGCGGTGGTGCCGCTGTTCGACCCGGCCGATCCCACGCAGACCTGGCGTTTCGCCAACGTCGGCTTCAGCTTCCCCGAAGGCGTCGAGATGTTGCCCGGCGAAACGCTGCTGGTGGTGCCGGGCGAGCCGGACGATTTTGAGCTGAAGTACGAGGTGGCCCCAGGTATTAGGGTATTCGGGCCATATACGGGCGTGTTGGACAACAGCGGCGAACGGCTGCGGCTGATGCGTCCCGTGCCGCCGTCGCCGTTGGTGCCGCACGTGGTGCCGTACGTCATCGCCGACCAACTCGACTACGAGCCCGACGGGGCATGGCCCGCAACCGCTCCGCAGGACGATCCGCCGGTTGCGGCGAAGTCGCTACAACGGACGGCTCCGGACGCCTGGGGCGATGACCCCACTACCTGGACGGGCGGCGAACCGACGCCCGGCGACGTGCCTTGGGCCGCCGCGATACCCCGGGTGGTCGGGCGTCACCTCTTCTACAACAACTCGGCCTTCGACGGCAACGACCCGGCCGCGAGTGCCGCCGACGACGCGGCGATCGCCACCGACAAGCAAGCGCTGCGTGTGGGCGACGTGGCCACGTTCGCCAACTACACCAGCTACGGCCCGGGCATCAACGGAGTGATGATCGACGTGGCCGGTGCGACGGGTGCGATCACGCTAGACGCCTTCTCGTTCCGCGTCGGCCAGGGCAACCCCGCCGCCTGGGACGCGCCCCCGTGGCCCACGTCGTTTTCCGTCCGCGCCGGCGAAGGCGTAGGCGGCTCGGACCGCGTGACGCTCATCTGGGGCGATCACACCATTCGCAATCAGTGGCTCGAAGTTTTCGTGATCGGTGCCCCGTTGGGCTTGGCCGCAGACGACGTCTTCTACTTCGGCAGCGCCGTGGCCGAGTCGGGCAACTCGCCGTCCGATGCCCAAGTCACCACCACCGATCTGCTCTTGGC
>CAYYNP010000529.1:0-2229 GCA_964472545.1 uncultured Planctomycetaceae bacterium
GAGCCAGTCCCCCTTTTCCACTCCCGCGAATCGACTTTGCAGTTCTCCTGGCAACCGGAGGGGCGGCTGAAGAGGGGCGGGAGGCGTTTTCTTGACAGCCGGCCCAACTCCTGCTAGCCTCCAAGAATGCCACGACGCCTACGAGTTGCCGTAAGGAGAACTTGCCGTGAAGCACTTTCAGGATGGTCTCTTGCTACTTGTTGTTTCCCTGTCGTTGGCAATCGGAATCGGCGCCGCGGCGCCGGCCGACGAGCCCGACGACCCCATCCGCGTCCTGATCCTCACCGGCCGCAACAACCACAATTGGCGGGCGACCACGCCGGCGATTCAGCAAGTGCTCGAGGCGGCGGGCAAGTTCCAGGTCGAGACGACGGTGCCGCCGCAGGGCCTTTCGGCGGAGAATCTGGGCCGCTTCGACGTGATCGTCAGCGACTGGAACAGTTGGGGCGGCGGGTCGAAGGAGGCGGAGGCCGCCTGGACGCCGGAGGTGCGGAAGGCGTATCTCGACTTCGTCCGCGGCGGTGGGGGACACGCGGCGATCCACGCCGGCGGCAGTTCGTTCTATGAAGGCTGGCCGGAGTATCGCAAGGTGGCGCTGATCTACTGGAACCTGGGCACTACCGGCCACGGACGCCAGCATGAGTTCCCGGTCCGCGTCGAGAAGTCCGGCCATCCGCTCGCCGCCGCGCTTACGGGATTCACCATCCGCGACGAACTCTGGAACCGCCCGGGCGTCGTCGAGGGAGCCACCGTGTTGGCGTCGGCCCATTCCGACAAAGAGCAAGAGCCCAGCGGCACGAACCGGTGGGAGCCGTCGGCCGTGGCGGCCACCTACGGCAAAGGCCGCTGTTTCGCCACGCTGCTGGGACACGACGCCAACGTGATGCAGAACGAGGGCTTTCAGCAGCTCTTGCTCCGCGGCGTTCAGTGGGCCGCCACGGGTAAGGTGGCTGTGGCCGAAAAGTCGGACGCCGAGTAGCGGCTTGTCGGAGCTTGAGTCCGGGGTAGCCGAAGTCGCCAGACTTTCGAGTCGCCCGAGTCGTGGCCAAACTACCACCGTAAGGCATCACACCAGTCGCGGCCAAACTCTGGCGAGTTCGGCTACGGCTCCCGCACGACCCGATTCCGCAACACGCCGACGCCCTCGAGTTCCACTTCGACCACGTCGCCGGCAACGAGCTTCGATGTCTTCCCGCTCGTGCCGGTGAAGATCAGATCGCCGGGCAAGAGCGTCACGTGCTGCGTGATGAAGCTCACGATGCCGGCCACGTCGTGGATCATCTGGCTGGTCCGCTCCTGTTGTTTGACCTCGCCGTTGAGCCGCAGCGTCATCAGCAGGTCGTCGTAGTTCAGCCCTCGGGCGATAAACGGTCCGCAGGGGCCAAAAGTGTCCGACGCCTTCGCCCGCCACCACTGGACGTCCTTGTGCTCCTCGTCGTTCTGCCAGAAGCGCTCGCTGACGTCGTTGCCGCAGGTGACGCCAAAGACGTAATCCAGGGCGTCCTCTTTGGCGACGTTGCGCGCCCGGCGGCCGATCACCAGCACCATCTCGGCCTCGAAGTGGACCTCTTCGGTGGCGTTGGCGGGGATCACGATCGGGCCCTCGTGACGCTGCAGCGACGAAGGGCTTTTGAAGAACGGCTGCGGTGTGCGGAATTTTTCCGGGATCTCGGTGTCGGCGATGTGGCTCTTGTAGTTGCCGGCCATGGCGAAGACGTGCCGCGGCCGCGTGGGCACCAAGAGCGTCACGTCGGCCAGGGCGTGCAGCTTGTCGGTCTTGCGATAGTCGCCGAAGATCGGCCCGGCGATTTCGTGGACGCGCTCGCCCTCGACGATGCCGTAGGCGATGCGGTCGCCCACGGCAAAGCGGGCGAATTTGACCACGCCGTCGCCGGTGGCCGCGTCGGCCGCCATGGCCCCGGGGAGAAGGCACGTCATCGTAACTGAGACGACGGCGAAACCGAGCACGAAACGGCGCGTGGCCATGGTAAGCTCCCTTCTGATGATCGAGGAGTAGATGTGAGACGCCCCTATCGTAGGTCCGGTGATAGCGGGCGTCAACAATCGCGCATGACGGGTGGCTGGGGCAAAGCGCAGCGGTGCCCCAGGAAGCTACAACAACTGGGGCACCCAGGAGAACTGCAAAGTCGATTCGCGGGAGTGGAAAACGGGGGCTGGCTCCGAGCCAGAATCAACACGGAACCTGCCGACGAGATTCCCGGCTCGGTG
>CAYYNP010000530.1:0-2150 GCA_964472545.1 uncultured Planctomycetaceae bacterium
CGAGCCCCCAGTTCGTTGCATTCTGGGGGCTCGCTGCGCTCGACCCCAGCCACCCATCAATCTCACTGTCACGGACTTCTAGGTGCCATGAACCCAATCACCAGCCGTCAGAATCCGAGAATCAAGGCCGCCGTACGGCTCCGCGACCGGCGGCATCGCGAGAAGCAGGGACGCATCCTCATCGACGGCGCCCGAGAACTCACCCGAGCGCTCGGGGCCGGCGTGCCGATGCTCGAGGTCTTCGTTTGCCGGCCGCTCTGCACCGGCCCGGACGCCCGGCGGCTGTTGGCCGTGCTGCCCGACTGCGGCGCCGAGCGGTTCGACGTCGACGAGGCCGTCTTCGCCAAGCTGGCTTTTGGGCATCGGGCCGAAGGCGTGTTGGGTGTGGCAGAAATGCCGCTGACGAAGCTCGACTCGCTGGTGCTGCCCGAGCGGCCGTTGGTGGCCGTGATCGAAGGCGTCGAGAAGCCGGGCAACGTGGGGGCCGTGCTCCGCAGCGCCGACGCGGCGGGCGTCTCGGCCGTAGTCGTGGCCAACGGCCGCACCGATCTCCACAACCCCAACGCCATCCGCGCCAGCCTGGGCACCATCTTCACGCTGCCCGTCTGCGCCGCCACGAGCGACGAAACCCTCGCCTGGCTCCGCCGCCACCGCCTGGCGATCCACGCCGCCCGGGTCGACGGCCAAGTTTCGCACTTCGACGCCGACTTCCGCGGCCCGGCCGCCGTCGTGCTCGGCAGCGAAACCGACGGGCTGACGGCCGCCTGGACAACCGACGGCGTCACCGCCATTCGCTTACCCATGCGCGGCGTGGCCGACAGCCTCAACGTCTCGGCCACGGCCGCCGTGCTGTTCTACGAGGCGCTGCGCCAGCGAAGCGCCGTGTAATCCGGAACGCGGGTGGCACGGACACTTTGCCGCAGAGGACGCTGCCACTTAACACGCTCATTCGGCAAATGTGTCCGTGTTGCTGGGCAACAAGAGGATTGCACTGCTCGTGTGACCGCGAGACAATGCGGCAATGGCCAGACGACGTATCTACGATGACGAGTTGCATGCCCAGTTCGTCACGTTCTCTTGTTACCGACGTCGCCGTCTCTTGGATCACTCTCGGGCTCGTCAGGTCGTGATCGGCCTGCTGGCGACCGAGTTGGCCACCCACGAGGGAACCTGCTGCGGTTTCGTCGTCATGCCCGACCACGTCCGTGCGATCGTCTGGTTTCACGAGCCGGGCCGGCTGAGCCACTTCATGAAGCAATGGAAGCAGAAGTCGAGCGTGCAACTGAAGAAGCTCGTGCGTGGCCAACTGGCCGGCTACTCCAGGGCAATCGAGCGGAAAGAGCCCCTCTGGCAGCCAAGATACTATCCTTTCAATCTATACTCCCAGAAGAAGGCCACCGAGAAACTCGACTACATGCACCTGAATCCGGTCCGAGCCGGATTGGTGGAGAAGGCCGTGGACTGGGCTTGGAACTCGGCCCGGTATTTCGACAGCGGCAAATCGGTCGGCGTGCCGTTGGAGTGGATATTCTCCTGACGATCCTCTTGTTGCTCCGCGGGTGGCACCGGTTCTTGAACCGGTGGGACGAAGTCCCGGGACGTTGTGTTCCACGCCGAGCATCGCCACAATGACCGCATGCCAACGCACCCGCAGATCATCGATTGGTACAGCGGCCGACCGACTTGAAGTGGAGTTCCGCTCGATGGTACCAGTGGCGGCGAACCGTGGGAGTGCCGATCCACGGGGCAGGGTGACCGTCCACGACCTCCCGTGGCTGCCGCCACACCGGTTCAAGAACCGGTGCCACCCGCGGCTACAAGCCATATCCAAAACGGGCCGGGGGCTCGAATCTTCTTTGTCTCGTCTGTCATCCTGGCTCCTATTCGCAACTGTTAAGAAGTCGTCAGATACCTGCTCACAGGCCCTTCTCACGGTCGATCAGATTGGCACGCGGGTGGCAGCGTCCTCCGCGGCAAAGTGTCCGTGCCACCCGCGTTCGGTTCGTCTAGCCGAATTGAAACGTCGGTTCGCTGCTGCGTCAAGGCCCGAGCGGCCTCGACCGCAAGGATGTGACAACAAGATTGGCGGGAAGAACGCCAGGAGAACTGCAAAGTGTGCGGGAGCCCGAAAAAGGGGACTGGCTCCGTCG
>CAYYNP010000531.1:0-2136 GCA_964472545.1 uncultured Planctomycetaceae bacterium
TGCCCCAGCGTCTCGTGAAATCTGGGGCACCGCTGCGCTTTGCCACCAGCCACCCAGCCAGCCACCCGGCCTACCGCCCACGGCCTTCCACTCGCTACGGATGGACCCGGCCGACGAATCGGCAGCCGATCAAATGCGATGGCCGGCCGTCGAGGCTTTGGTTCGTGATGCGGACGATCCGTGCCCGGAAATAGGTCATCGCGGCGGCATGGCCCAAGGCCACGATGATGTGGTCGTACGCCGGCCGCTTGTCCAGGTAGAACGAGATACCTCCGGCGGAGATATCCTCACACAGGACGGAAAAGAAACAATTCTCGGCGGGGACGGTGTCGCCGCTCATCGGCGCGATCAACTGGCGATAGCGAAACTCCCGGCGGGGGCTGCTGCGGCGATTGTCGCCGTTGCTCTCCGGTTCGAAGGACGACGACGCGACGTCGGCGCCCGCGCTGAGCACACCGGCGATCGGCTCCGACGCGGCCTGCGCCCGGGCGATTGCCGCGGTGAGCAAATGGGAGATCATCTCGGCGAAGTGCAAATCGGAAACGCCAAATTCTCGCGGCTCTTTTGTATAGAACTCGAGCACACCGAATTGTCGCCGGCCCACCCGCAGTGGAACGGACAACGCCCCGGCCACGCCGAGTTCGCTCAACGGAGCGTCGGTGAAACGATCGTCGGCCGCCAGATCCGAACTGGCCACCGGGCCAAGCTGCGTCAGGGCAAACGCGGCGATCGACTCGTTGGCCCGTGGCGACAACATCTGCGGGATCGGCTCGGCGGCCGTTTCGGTGGCCACCTGGCGGAGCATCCCGCTACCGTCGGCCATGACCTCGCCGGTCGCGCTGAGGTCCGTCTGCAACACGCGGCCGAGCATCTCGACCGCCTCCTCGACCAGCACGCGTAGCTTTCCCGATCCGGAGCACCGGCGTCCAAAGGCGAGCACGGCCGCAGCATGTTGCGTTTGCGGCTCGGCGGCTGCGTTCTCGGCCTGGATGCCATCGAAGAGTTCCCCAATGGTGACCGGGCTTTCCACCGCGGCCACATGGGATGTCGCCATGTCCATACTGTGTTCCTCAAAACGCCAACGGCTTTCCTCCAACCCGTCTTGTGGTTTGCCGCGCGTCAGATGTTTCCGCTCAAAGATAGCTTGCAGTTGATCCATTCTTCCTGCAACGCCCCGCAAAAAAGACGCCGAGACCCGACGGCCGGGTCGCCGGATGTGTCGCATGTGGGGAACGCACGGGATTTTCCGGCCCCACAACCGGGGGTAGACGAGCGTGTGTGGGGACGGTGTTCAACGTCCGGATCGCGGACTACATTTGACTACGCTGTTTGACGATACCGTTTGACGATACCTGTCGCGTCTTCCAATCCGACGCGGCAGGATTTGCAGAACGTAGCCGAATCCGCAAGAATTCAGCAACTACAGACGACCAAGGAACACCCGAGGAAGAACCGATGACCCTCCGCCTGCGTCCGTTTCTCGCCTTCCTGATGCTCTGCATCCTGCTTGCCCCTGCAGCTTCCCCCGCCGCCGAACGACCCGCCGCCGAACGACCCGCCGCCGAAGAGTCGGCCGTTGCGACCTATACCGCCGTACGCAAACTTCCCGGCGCCGTCACCCTGGCCACGCTCTCCAATGGCCTGACCGTGATCGTCCAGGAGAACCACGTGGCACCGGTCGCCACGGTGCGTTGCTACGTCAACAACACCGGCAGCGCCTACGAAGGCCGCGACTTGGGCGCCGGCATCAGCCACGTGTTGGAACACGTCGTGGCCGGCGGCAGCACCACGCGGCGCACCGAGAAGGAAATCGAGAAGATCATCGACACCTTCGGCGGGGCAACCAACGCCTTCACTTCGACCAACATGACGGCCTACTTCATCAACTGCCCTGCCAAACAGACGATGACCGCCATCGACCTGGTGGCCGACTCGATGCAGCACGTGAAGTTCGAGCCGGCCGAGTTCGAGCGCGAATTGAAGGTGGTGCGTCAGGAGTTGGCCGACGGCGAGGTCAACCGCGCCCGGGTGCGTTACAGCCTGCTGAGCCAAACCGTCTACATGCTGCACCCGATCCGCCATCCGATCATCGGCTACCGCGACGTGCTTGACCGCACGACCAACGAGACGATCATC
>CAYYNP010000532.1:0-2075 GCA_964472545.1 uncultured Planctomycetaceae bacterium
AACCACCGAATTACGAGACAACGGCTGCCCTACCGACTCCGGCAGCAGCGCGTGAATAGGGCGGCCAGGGCGAGAAGGACGAGCACCGCGGCGACCTGCGGTGCCGCCTGCGCGGCCGTGCCAGTCAGCCCCATGGCTTCGGCGCAGGATTGGAGCCACTGATGGCCGATTTCCAGCGGCACTCGCACTTTCTCTCCCGGGGTGGCCTTCATGCTCTGCCAAAACACGACACCCGCCACCAGCACTCCCAGCACACCCTCCCCGCCCACGAGTCCGGAACCGAAAAGGACGCCTTGCTCGCGACGGCCCCGTCGTGCTTCTTTCGTTGCTGCGCGGCGCTCCATCAGCCAGCGCAACATCCCTCCGGCGAAGACCGTGGCCATTGTCGAAACCGGCAGATACACCCCGACCGCCAGCGGCAGCGACGGAAGCCGCAAGAGCTCCGCCGCGACGGCGATGCTCGCACCAATCGCCACCAAAATCCACGGCAGCTTCGCATCCAGGACGCCTTCGATTACCAACTTCATAAGCGTCGCCTGCGGAGCCGGTAACTCCGGGCTGCCGAAACCGTAGGCTCTATCCAACAGCAGCACGGTCAAACAGACGAAGCTCGCCGAGGTCAGCACGCCCAACAGTTCGCCGAGTTGTTGACGTCGCGGTGTTGCCCCCAGCAGGAAACCGGTCTTCAGATCCTGCGAAGTATCTCCGGCGATCGAAGCCGCAATGGCGACAACGCAGCCGACCGTCAGCGCGGCGGCCTTGCCGGCCGGCCCCGTCCAGTCCATCAGCAGAAAGACGGAAGCAGTGGCCAAGAGCGATGCGATTGTCATGCCGCTTGTCGGGTTTGACGTCACGCCCACCAATCCCACGATTCGCGAGGCGACCGTCACGAAGAAGAACGAGCAGATCACGACCAGTACGGCCGCGCAGAGTCGCACGCCCAAAGAGGGAAGCGGCCCGAGCACCTGCGGCACGGCAGCCAATCCCACTGCCAACACAACGGCTCCGCAAACAACGACGCCCAGCGGCAGGTCTTGCTGTGTGCGTGGTACGTCGCGAGGTTTGGCGCCGAACCGATTCCTTAGTTGTGCCGTCCCGATGCGAAAGCTGGCCGCCATCACCGGGATGCTGCGGCAGAGCGTAATCAACCCGGCCGCGGCCACCGCGCCGGCGCCGATGTAGCGGACGTAACGATTCCAGATGTCGCCGGCCGACATGGCGGTGATCGTCATCTCCGTTTCGGGATAGAGATAGAACGGCTCGGGCTTCTCGGCGCCCCAATACGCGATGCCCGGGATAATTACCAGCGCAGAGAGCAGCCCGCCGGCGACCATGATCGACGCAATCCGCGGGCCGAGGATATAACCGACGCCGAACAACGCGGCGGACATCTTCATGCCGACTTGCGCCTTGAGCAGCCCGGGCACGGGCATCTTCACCTGCGCGGGTAACACCTTGAGCCACCCGAAGACGAACTTCAGTAGCATACCCGCCCCGAGTCCCAGGAAGACGTTCCGCGCCCGTGCGCCGCCGACTTCGCTGGCGACGAGCACCTCGGCGCAGGCCGTGCCCTCCGGGTAAGGCAGCTTGCCGTGCTCCTTCTCGATGAGGTATCGCCGCAGCGGGATCATGAACAACACGCCCAGCAGCCCGCCGGTCATCGCCAGCATGGTCATCTGCAGCAGGTGGGGCGCCAGGCCCCACATGAACAGCGCCGGCAGCGTGAAGATGACGCCGCTGGCCACGGAGCTGGAGGCCGAGCCCACCGTTTGAGAGATGTTCGCTTCGAGGATCGTGCCGGGTTTGCCCAACTGTCGAAACAGGCGAAACGCGGCCACGGTCATCACCGCTACGGGAATCGAAGTGGAGATCGTCAACCCTGCCTGCAACCCCAAATACGCGTTGGCCGCCCCGAAGATGATTCCGAAGACGACCCCCGCCACCACGGCCTTGGCCGAAAACTCCACCGGCGTCTCGGTGGCCAAGATGTACGGTGTGTGCCCAGAGGCAGGCGTCTCCTGCGTTGACGACCTTTCAGAGGAGTCGGGCTGATTCGACAAGATCACTCTCCCGGG